>JADMJR010000032.1 GCA_018780365.1 Acidovorax sp.
AAGATGTGCGTGTCCACCGCCATGGTGGGCTGGCCAAAGGCCACGTTCAGCACCACATTGGCCGTCTTGCGGCCCACGCCGGGTAGGGCCTCCAGCTCTTCGCGGGTGCGGGGCACCACGCTGCCGTGCTGCTCCACCAGGATGCGGCAGGTTTCCAGCAGGTTTTTGGCCTTGGTGCGGTACAGGCCGATGGTCTTGATATAGCCCTCCAGCCCTTCCAACCCCAGATCCAGGATGGCCTGGGGCGTGCCTGCCACAGGGAACAGCTTGCGTGTGGCCTTGTTCACGCCCACGTCGGTGGCCTGGGCCGACAGCAGCACGGCGGCCAGCAGCTCGAACGGGGTGGTGTATTCCAGCTCCGTGTTGGGCATCGGGTTGGCCGCCTTCAGGGTGGCGAAGAAGGGTTCGATCTGCGCGGTTTTCATGGGGGAGGGGTTGTTTTGGAGGAATGCGTGGGTTCTGCATTGTCCCGTAGCTGCGCGCGCAAGAACTCCAGGAACATGCGCACGGCCGTGGGCAGGGTACGGCCGCTCAGTGTCTGCAGTTCTGCGGCGCGTGCGCTCATGCCGGGCTCGCGGATCTGTGCCGCATGCAGCTCGCCGCGCTGCACGCGGTCGCGCACGGTCACTTCGCCCGATATCGACAGCCCGCCGCCGTGCAGCACGAAATGCGTGAGTGTCTCGAAATGGTTGCACACCAGCGCGGGCTCGAACACCAGGCCGCGCTGGCTGCAGCCGATGTCAAAGAGCTGGCGCACGGTGTTGTCACGCTCGGGCAGGGCGATGGGATGGGGGTGCATCTGCGCCAGCGTCACGGAGTGAAAGCGCGCCAGCGCATGGTCGGGCCGCATGATCGCAATGACCGGCGAGGCCTCGCGGTGCTGCACGGTGATGTCCCGCTCGGCCGAGCGGCTGTAAGTGAGGCCGATGTCCGCATCGCCGTTGAGCACCGCCGTGGTCACGGCCGCCGGGCTGACCACGCGCAGGTGGAACTGGATGCCCGGGTACTGCGTGCGGAACTGCGCCATCACGCGGGGCAAAAATTCGATGGCAAAACCTGCGGAGCTGCACAGCCGCACCCGTCCCGTGTGCAGCCCCTGCAGCGCCTGGATGTCCGAGACCACGCGGTCGGCCTCCAGCGCGCCGCGTCGGGCGTGCGCGGCCAGCAGTTCGCCCGCCGCGCTGGGCGCCATGCCACGCGGGCGGCGGTCGAACAGCGGCACGCCCAGCAGGTCTTCGAGTGCCGCCACCTGCCGGCTCACGGCGGAGGGCGATACATGCAGGCGCGTGGCGGCTTCGCTCACCGAGCCGCTGCGCACCACCTCCAGAAAATAGCGCAGGGCCGTGTCCTGCAGGCGGCTTGAGAGCATGGGAGCCCCGGATATGTGGTTTGCGTAAAACGCAACGATAACCTCAGAAATCATCGATTGTCGAAACGCAAATGGCTGCTTATGCTGACTTCCCAATGACACATTCGCCCGCAACCCTCTTGCCCCCCAAGACCAGCACCCCGCCCAGCGGCATCGTGGCCCATACGGCCGTGGGCCTGTCACGGGCCATCCACGCCCGCGAGGTGTCGTGTGTCGAGGTGCTCGATGCCTACCTGGCCCAGGTAGACCGGCTCAATCCCGTGGTCAACGCCTTGGTGGCGATGGTGGACCGCGACGCCCTGCACGCGCAGGCCACCGAACGCGATGCCCAGTTGGCGCGCGGCGAGAGCCTGGGGCCGCTGCATGGCTTTCCGCAGGCGCCCAAGGACATCATGCCCGCCGCCGGCATGGTCACCACACGCGGCTCCCCCATCTTTGCGGGCCAGGTCTCGGCCACCGATGCGGTGGTGTTCGAGCGCATGCGTGCCAGCGGCGCGCTCTTCGTGGGCCGCAGCAATTCGCCCGAATTCGGCCTGGGCGGGCACACCTACAACCCGGTGTACGGCACCACGCGCAACGCCTTCGAGCCGGCCGTGTCGGCCGGCGGCAGCAGTGGCGGTGCGGCGGTAGCCGTGGCCTTGCACATGCTGCCGGTGGCCGATGGTTCGGACATGATGGGATCGTTGCGCACACCAGCGGCGTTCAACAACGTGTACGGGCTGCGCACCTCATTTGGCCTGGTGCCGCATGGGCCGACGGAAGAGGTGTTCTTCCAGCAGTTCAGCGTGGCCGGCCCCATGGCGCGCAACATCCCCGACCTGGCGCTGCTGCTGTCGGTGCAGGCGGGCTTCGATGCACGCCTGCCGCTCACGCGCCGGCACGAGGACGTAGCCCTGCTGGGGCAGCCCCTGGAGCGCGATTGGCGTGGCGCGCGCATCGGCTGGCTGGGCGACTTGGGTGGCCACCTGCCCACCGAGCCCGGCCTGCTGGCCACCTGCGAGCAGGCGCTTGCGCACTTTCGCGCGGTGGGCTGCACGGTGGAATCCGTGGTGCCCGCGTTCGACATGGAGCAGCTGTGGAATGCCTGGATCGACCTGCGCAGCTTCAGTGTGGCGGGTGCCAACGCGGCTTTGTACCGCAACCCGGCTACGCAGGCGCTGCTCAAGGCCGAAGCTGTGTGGGAGATCGAGCGCGGCACGCGCCTGTCGGCCCTGCAGGTGTACGACGCAGCCCGCGTGCGCAGTGCGTGGTACCAGGTGCTGCGCGGCCTGTTCGAGCAGTTTGACTTTCTCGTGCTGCCCGCCGCGCAGGTTTTCCCGTTCGGCGCCGAATTGGATTGGCCCCACGCGGTGGGTGACCGTGCCATGGACACCTACCACCGCTGGATGGAGACCGTGGTGCCTGCCACCATGGCTGGCCTGCCCGCGCTGGCGGCACCGGCAGGCTTCGGGCCTGGCGGGCTGCCTGCGGGGCTACAGATCATCGGCCCGGCGCAGCAGGACGCCGCCGTGCTGCAGATCGGCCATGCGTACGACCAGGCCAGTGGCTATGCCCGTGTCCCGAGCCCGTTGCTGGGTTGAAGCATCCCGTTTTCACGTTCCTTCGCCGTTCCGCTTTCCCGCTTTCCCCTAATTTTTGACCGGAGAACTCACCATGTCCCTGCCGCGCTCCCGCTTTGTCTCGTGTCTTCTGGCCAGCGCGTTCATGCTGGCAGCACCCGTTGTGGCCTGGGCGCAGGCCTATCCTGAGCGGCCCGTCAAGCTGGTCATACCGTTTGCCCCCGGTGGCGCCACCGACATCCTGGGGCGCCTGCTGGCCACGGCGATGGGCGAGCGGCTGGGCCAGCCGATGGTGGTAGAAAACCGGCCCGGTGCGGGCACGGTGGTGGCGGCTTCGCTGGTGGCCAAGGCCCCGGCCGACGGCTACACCCTGCTGCTGGGCGCCAACACCACGCTCACCATGAACCCCGCCATTCGCACCAACCTGCCGTACGACCCGGTGCGCAGCTTCACACCCATCGGCATGGTGGCGGACATGGGCCTGCTGCTGGTGGCCCACAACGAGGTGCAGGGCACCACGCTCAAGGACATCGTGGCACAGGCCAAGGCAGCGCCGGACAAGTTCTCGTACGGGTCCTACGGCACGGGCTCCTCCGTGCACTTTGGCGCCGAGATGCTCAAGACCACTGCAGGCTTTCCGATGATGCATGTGCCCTTCAACGGCAGCTCGCCCAACCTCACGGCGCTGATGGGCGGGCAGGTGCAGCTGGCGGTGGACACGGTGGTGGCCTCCACCCCGCTCATCAAGGCGGGCAAGATCAAGCCCATCGCCGTGCTGAGCCCGCAGCGCCTGGCGCTGCTGCCCAATGTGCCCACGGTGGCCGAGAGCGGTTACCCGGGCTTCGACATGGGCTCGTGGTTTGCGTTCGTCGCGCCCGCTGGCCTGCCCGCACCGGTGCAGAGAAAGCTGGAGAAGGCCCTGGCCGACACCATGGCATCTGCCGAATTCAAGAAGAAGCTGGTGGACATCGGCATGACCCCGGCCTGGGGCAATGGCGACGCGCTGCGCGCCCGCATCGAGCGCGAGCTGCCGCTGATGCGCGCCGTCGCTGCGCGGGCGGACATCCGCGTCGATTGATACGCGGGCGCTGGCGTTTGGCTCAGGCGACGCGCTGCACCGCCAGGCACAGCCAGCACGGAAACGCGCCGGTGGCGGGGTTGACGGCAAAGTTCTCGTCATAGACCTCGATGGCGGGCCGCCCTGCGGGCTCCCAGCCTGCGGGGATCTGCCCCGGGGCTGCCATGCTCGCCCAGGCCGCACCGATTTCGGGCCCGGTGCCGACAAAATGTAAACAGGCGTAGTCGCCCCCCTCAAAGTCCTGGATCAGTGCCTCGGTGCCCGTGCGCAGGCCCACGCCCACCTGCACGCAGGCGTCGTAGCGGCACTGTGCGGGCGGGGTGCAGGCGGGGTTGTCCAGGCTGATGCCGTAGTACTTGGGGCGCGGCTCGCTCAGGCCATGGGCCTGGCACCACCGGCCAAAGCGGTCCCACAGCTGCGTGAGCGAGGGGCCGTAGGGGCCGGTCTGGCGCATGTAGGCCAGGCGCATGCGGGGCAGTTGGCGGATTTCGAGGGGCATGGGGGGTCTCGCGGTAGCTGGGCGGTGGGTCAGGTTTTTGCCCCCCGCAGTCTAAGCCGCAGGAAACCTGCACGCCAATTGGCGACAATGCGGGATCCTTTTCCACCCACTTCTGCCCACGCCATGCAATTTGCCGACCGCCTGAACAACGTAGAAACCTCCGCCATCCGTGAGCTTTTCAAGCTGCTGGGCAAGCCCGGCATCATCAGCTTTGCGGGCGGCTTCCCGGACAGCGC
>JADMJR010000011.1 GCA_018780365.1 Acidovorax sp.
TGTTTTCTGTTTTCTGTTTTCTGTTTTCTGTTTTCTGTTTTCTGTTTTCTGTTTTCTGGACACAAAACGCAAGAACCGCCCGCCGCCGCTGCCAGGCCTCCGGTTGCCACACCGATCCCCTGCGCAGCCCAAGGCCTGGCAAGGCTTGCCCATGCTGCTCCGGGCCGGTTATTGTTCAGTGTTCACTACATTTTCAAAAAATCCCACCCCTTCCCGCACCCGCTGCGCAGATGAGGCGCTCTGAACCCTGAACCGGCTTCCCCCGATTTCCTTCTTTCAACCCCCACCTTCCCGAGCACACACCCATGCATGCAAACCTGATTGGCGGCACCTGGACCGAAGGCGCCCGCACCTACCACAACACCAACCCCTCCGACACCCGCGACGTGATCGGCGACTACGCCGTGGCCAGCCGCGAGCAGGCGCTGGAGGCCGTGTCGGCAGCCCACGCAGCCTTCCCCGCATGGAGCCTGTCCACGCCCCAGCAGCGCTTCGACATCCTAGATGCCGTGGGCAACGAAATCATCGCGCGCAAGGCCGAGCTGGGTGACCTGCTGGCCCGCGAAGAAGGCAAGACCCTGCCCGAAGCCATCGGCGAAGTGGGCCGTGCCGCGGCCATCTTCAAGTTCTTCGCCGGCGAGGCGCTGCGCCCCGGCGGCGAACTGATCCCGTCCGTGCGCCCTGGCGTGGGCATCGAGATCACGCGCGAGCCGCTGGGCACCATCGGCATCATCACGCCGTGGAACTTCCCCATCGCCATCCCGGCCTGGAAGATCGCCCCGGCCCTGGCCTACGGCAACTGCGTGGTGTTCAAGCCCGCCGAAGTGGTGCCCGGCTCCGCCTGGGCGCTGGCCGACATCCTGCACCGCGCGGGCCTGCCGGCCGGCGTGTTCAACCTGGTGATGGGCCGCGGCTCTGAAGTAGGCCAGGTGCTGCTGGAAGACGAGCGCATCGCCGGCGTGAGCTTCACTGGATCGGTGGGCACGGGCCAGCGCGTGGCCGCTGCCTGCGTGCCGCGCGGCGCCAAGGTGCAGCTGGAGATGGGCGGCAAGAACCCCTTCGTGGTGCTGGACGACGCCGACCTGGCCGTGGCCGTGGGCGCTGCCGTGAACAGCGGCTTCTTCTCCACCGGCCAGCGCTGCACCGCCAGCAGCCGCGTGATCGTGACCGAAGGCATCCATGACCGCTTCGTGGCCGCCATGGTCGAGAAGATGAAGACCCTGAAGGTGGACGACGCGCGCAAGGCCGGCACCGACATCGGCCCCGTGGTGGACGACCGCCAGCTGGCGCAGGACCTGGAATACATCGGCATCGGCCAGCAGGAAGGCGCCAAGCTCGCCTTCGGCGGCGAAGCCCTGGAGAAGAACGCCGACGGTGCCCCAGGCTTCTACCTGCGCCCCGCCCTGTTCACCGAGACCACGCCCGGCATGCGCATCAACCGCGAAGAAATCTTCGGCCCCGTGGTGAGCGTGCAGCGCGTGAAGAACTACGACGAAGCGCTGGCCCTGGCCAACGACACGCAGTTCGGCCTGGCCAGCGGCATCGCCACCACCAGCCTCAAGCACGCCACGCACTTCAAGCGCCACGCGCAAGCCGGCATGGTGATGGTGAACCTGCCCACCGCCGGCGTGGACTACCACGTGCCGTTCGGCGGCCGCAAGAGCAGCAGCTACGGCCCGCGCGAGCAAGGCCGCTACGCCGCGGAGTTCTACACCACCGTGAAGACGGCCTACACCCAGGCCTGACCAGCCCGCACCGCGCCAGCCGCACCCTGCATGGGTACGGCTGCCTGCCCCCGCACCCCCGCCACGGCACCCTGCCTTGGCGGGGTTTCTTTTTAGGCGGGTAGCGATGGCCGCCCCAATCGTTACGCATTGCAACGGTGGGCCGTGGGCCCCGAATGGGCCGCAGGCCGCCCGTATGATCCTGCCCGGACCAGATTCACACAACCAACAGGGCGAGGGGCGCGGGATCCGTATGGCATTCACGATGGAAGGCGTGGTGGCGCTGGCGCCCGACGACGCTTCGGCCAAGGCCGCCAAGGGCCTGGTCTCCCCCGCCAAATGGCCCCTGCTGGGCGCCGACGACCACGCCGTCTGGGGCGAGTGTCAGGGCAGCGGCTCCAAGCCCTACCAGACGCAGGTGGACCTGAACGGCCCGGCCTTCCGCTGCAGCTGCCCGAGCCGCAAGTTTCCGTGCAAGCACGGCCTGGCGCTGCTCATGATCCAGGCGCAGAACCCCCAACTCTTCCAGGCCACACCGCCGCCCGCGTGGGTGAGCGAATGGCTCGGCTCGCGCGCCGACAAGGCGCAGCAAAAGGAAGTGCGCCAGGCCGAGAAGGCCGCCGCCCCCGTGGACGAACAGGCGCAGGCCAAACGCGAAGCCCAGCGCTGGCAGCGCATGGAAACCGCCGCGCAGGAACTGCAGCGCTGGCTGTGCGACCAGGTGAGCCGCGGGCTCGGGTCGCTGAACGCCGAGGTGCTGCAGACCTGGCAGACCATGGCCGCGCGCATGGTGGATGCACAGGCCCCGGGCCTGGGCGTGCGCATCCGCGAAGCAGCCGCCGGCATCCGTGACGGCGAGGACTGGCCCGAGCGCACGCTGGCGCGCCTGGGCCTGATGCAGCTGGCGTGCGAAGCCCTGCAGCGCCGCGCCAGCCTGCCGCCGGCCCTGCAGGCCGAGCTGCGCGCCATGCTGGGCTGGCCGCACGACAAGGCCGAGGTGCTGGAGCACGGCGAGCGCGTGGACGACCACTGGACCGTGCTGGGCGTGGTGGCCCAGGACCGCGACGACAAGCTCACCGAACGCCGCGTGTGGCTGCACGGCGCCCGCAGCCAGCGCCGCGCGCTGCTGTGGGACCACGCCTTCGGCGGCCGGGGTTTCGAGCAATCTTTCTTCGCCGGGACGGGTGTCAGCGCCACGCTGGCCTTCTTCCCCGGCACGGCGGGCCTGCGCGCGCAGGTGGTGGACCAGGCAGGCCCTCCGGCCGCCCCGCAGTGGCCCGATGCCGGCACCGCGCACGAATGGGATGGCGTGGCGCGCCGCATCGCCGCCAGCCCCTGGGTGTTCAGCCATCCGGTGGTGATGCACCACGCCGTGCCGTTGCTGCGCGATGGCCAGCCGTACCTGCATGCCGACGAGCACCTGCTGCGCCTGGCGGTGGGTGACGCCGACCTGTGGACCCTGCTGGCCGCGACCGGCGGCCACGCGGTGCACCTGGCCTGCGAATGGGACGGCAGCAATCTGGTGCCGATGACCGCGTGGGACAGCGCATCACACAAGCCCCAGGCCGAAGCCCCGGGGCAGTCGCCCCTGTGGCAAAGGAGTGCCACATGAGCACCGCATGGACCCCGCTGCTGGCCACCGCGATGGTGGGCACCGAACGCCAGAGCAGCGGGCAGCCGCACTGGCCCGGCGCCATCGGCCAGGCCATCGACGACGCGATGGCGCAGGCGGCCGATGCGCCCACGGCCCTGCTGCGCGCCTCGGGCATGCTGGCGGCCTGCAGCCTGGCGGGGCTGCAGGGCGTGCCCAGCCCCCTGCCCGCATCGGCCACCCGGGCAGAGCCCGACACCCTGCCCGCGCTGCATGCCTGGCCTGACGGCCAGCTGCCGCACCTGATCACCTGGGCGCTGCAGGAGGGGCCGCCCAGGCTGCACCACCAGATCTGCCTGGCGCTGGCCCGGGCGGGGTACCGGCTGCCGCCGCGCCTGTTGCCCGCAGCCCTGGACCTGGGGCGCCGCTCGGTCGCGCTGCGGCCCGTGCTGGCGCCGGTGCTGGGCGAGCGGGGCCGGTGGCTGGCCAGCCAGCGCGAAGAATGGCGCTACGCCGTGGGCGTGAGCGCGTCGACCCCCGAAGAAACGCGGTGGACCGATGGCAGCCTGGAGCAGCGGCGCGCCTTCCTGGCGGCCGAGCGCGCCACGCAGCCAGAGCAGGCCCGGCAGCGGCTCGCGCAGTCGCTGGCCGAGCTGGGCGCCAAGGAGCGTGCCGACCTGGTGGGCGTGCTGGCCGACCAGCTCTCGCTGCAGGACGAGCCGCTGCTCGACGGCCTGCGCACCGACCGCAGCCGCGAAGTGCGCGCCAGCGCGCTGGAGTTGTTGCTGCGCCTGCCCGACGCCGCCCATCCCCGGCGCGCCGCAGACCGCATGGCCCCGCTGGTGCGCCACGAACGCGCGCTGCTGCGCAAGCGCTGGGTCGTCGATGCGCCCGAGGCCGTGGGCGCCGACTGGAAGGCCGACAACCTGGACACACCCCGCCCCCAGCACGAGGCGCTCGGCGAACGTGCCTGGTGGCTGTACCAGCTGGTGCGCCAGGTGCCGCTGGGCTGGTGGACCGCGCACACCGGCCTGTCGGCCAGCGAGCTGATCGAGTGGGCCCGGGGCACCGACTGGGCGCAGTCGCTGCTGCGCGGCTGGCGCGACGTGCTGCTCGCAGCGCCGCAGACCGACTGGGCCCAGGCCTTCATCGACACCGGCGCCGCCCACCAGCTGCGCACCGACGTGGCGGCCATCCTGGCGCTGCTGCCCCGCGCCGCGCGTGAAAAGATCTGGCAGCAGCGGCTGGACAAGGAGGGCGTGACGGTGCAGCTGTACACCCTCGCGCCGCAGATGCTGGCGGCCTGCCCGCCTGCGGACACCTTGTCGGCCCCGCTGTCCGCGGCGCTGGCGGACATCCTGCTGCAGCGGGCCCGCCAGGGCACGCTGAGCGACGACTACGGGCTGCGCTCGGACCTGGCGGAGCTGGCCTGCGCGCTGCACCCCGATGCATTGCCCGTGCTGACGCAGTGGCCGCGCCATGCCGACGAGACCCCTTCCTTTGCCACCGTGGTGCATGACGTGATGCAGGTCATCGCCACACGCCGCGCCCTTCAACCCCTGTCCACGACACCCACCACCCACGCCACGCCATGAGCTCCACACCTTCTTCCGTCATGCGCCAGCACGCCGAGCACCAGTTCGCCGAAGAACTGGCGGAACTGAAAAAGCACGACCAGCGCCAGCGCCCGGACAACTGGGCGCTGTCGCCCTGGGCCGTGGTGCAGTACCTCATGGGCGCCACGCTCGCCAACGGCTTTCAGGTGAGCGCCAAGTACATCGGCAATGCGCGCCTGATGGAAGTCGCCGTGGCCACGCTGGCCACGGACCGGGGCCTGCTGCTGTACGGCGTGCCGGGCACGGCCAAGTCCTGGGTGTCCGAGCATTTGTCGGCCGCGATCAGCGGCGACTCCACCCTGCTCATCCAGGGCACGGCCGGCACCAGCGAAGAGCAGTTGCGCTACGGCTGGAACTACGCCCAACTGCTGGCCCATGGCCCGTCGGAAAAAGCCCTGGTGCCCAGCCCGCTGATGCAGGCCATGCGCGCGGGCAAGATCGCGCGCATTGAAGAACTCACGCGCATCCCGGCCGACGTGCAGGACAGCCTCATCACCGTGCTGTCCGAAAAGACCCTGCCCATCCCGGAGCTGAGCAGCGAGGTGCAGGCCGTGCGCGGCTTCAGCATCATCGCCACCGCCAACAACCGCGACAAGGGCGTGAACGAGCTGTCGGCCGCGCTCAAGCGCCGCTTCAACACCGTGGTGCTGCCCGTGCCCGGCAACGAGAACGACGAGGTCGCCATCGTGGTCAAGCGCGTGGCCGAGATGGGCCGCGCGCTGCAGCTGCCTGCCGAGCCACCGGCGCTGAAAGAAGTGCGGCGCATCGTGCAGATCTTCCGCGAGCTGCGCAACGGCAAGACAGAGGACGGCAAGACGCAGATCAAGTCGCCCTCGTCCACGTTGTCCACCGCCGAGGCCATCTCGGTGATCAACAACGGCATGGCGCTGGCGGGGCATTTCGGCGACGGCACCCTGAGCCCGCTGGATGTGGCCTCCGGCCTGATCGGCGCCGTGGTCAAGGACCCGGTGCAGGACCAGGTGGTCTGGAACGAATACCTCGAAACCGTGGTGAAGGAACGCGCCGACTGGAAGGACCTGTACCGCGCCTTCCGCGAAATGGCATGACGCAGCCCCCTTGTGACACTGGTGCCATTTGCGCCACTTGCCCCACCCGTGCCAGTGGGTTGCGCGCCGGTGCCGTGCACCGTGGACCCCTGACATGAGCGAACCCCACTACTTTGGCGTGCGCCACCACGGCCCCGGCTGTGCGCGCAGCCTGGTGCGCGCTTTCGAGGCGCTGCGCCCCGACTGCGTGCTGATCGAAGGCCCCCCCGAGGGCGACGCGCTGCTGCCGCTGATGGAGCATGCCAACATGAAGCCGCCGGTGGCCCTGCTCAGCCACGCGCCCGACGAAAAAGGCCTGGCGGTGTACCACCCCTTCGCCGTGTTCTCGCCGGAGTGGCAGGCCGCCCTGTGGGCGGTGCAGGCCAACGTGCCGGTGCGCTTCATCGACCTGCCGGTGGCACACAGCCTGGGCATCGAGAAAGCGCGTGCGGACGCCGAAAAGGCCGAACAAGCCGCAAAGGCTGAACCTGCGGCCGGGAGCGATGCGGAGACTTCGCGGGCCGGGCCCGCAGAGCCCGACGCGCCCGGCGAGGCAGCCGACGCTCCCGCCACAGGCTCCACCGAAGAGCCCGCCACTGCAGCCACCTCCACCCACCCCGGCGACGCAGATGCCGACACAACGGACAGCCCCGCAACCGATGCGGACCTGGACCCGCAAGCCGACGCGGAGGGTGCACGCGGCGACCCGCTGACCTGGCTGGCGCAGGCCGCAGGCTATGCCGACGGCGAGGCCTGGTGGAACCACATGGTCGAGGAGCGCGGCGACGGCGAAGAGCTGTTTGCCGCCATCTCCGAAGCCATGCTGGCCCTGCGCAGCGAGTGGGGCGAGCACCATCGCAGCCCCGAGGAAGCGCAGCGTGAAGCCCTGCGCGAGGCGCACATGCGCCAGTGCATCCGCGCGGCGCAGAAGGAAGGCTTCGAGCGCATCGCCGTGGTCTGCGGCGCCTGGCACCTGGGGGGCCTGCAGGCCAAGGCCACGGCCAAGGCAGACCAGGCACTGCTCAAGGGCCTGCCCAAGGTCAAGGTGCAGAGCACCTGGGTGCCGTGGACCTACCGCCACCTGGCCCGCGCCAGCGGCTATGGCGCCGGCATCCGCGCGCCCGGCTGGTACGAGCACCTGTGGACCAGCCACCAGAGCACCCAGCCGCGCGCCATCGGCTGGCTGGCCCGTGTGGCGCGGCTGATGCGCGAGCGCGACCTGGACTGCTCGTCCGCCCACCTGATCGAGGCCGCACGGCTGGCCGACACCCTGGCCGCGTTGCGCGAGCGGCCCGCCCCGGGGCTGGAAGAGCTGCACGAGGCCAGCCGCACCGTGCTCACGCTGGGCGACGAGTCGGTGCTGCACTTCATCCACGATGCGCTGGTGGTGGGCGACCGCCTGGGCGCGGTGCCGCCCGACGTGCCCATGGTGCCGCTGCAGCGCGATGTGGAGCAGGCCCAGAAGAGCCTGCGCCTGAAGCCCGAGGCCACGCACAAGACGCTGGACCTGGACCTGCGCAATGCCAACGACCTGGCCCGCAGCCACCTGCTGCACCGCCTGAACCTGCTGGACGTGCCCTGGGGCACGCTGGCCCGCGTGGGGCGCTCGTCGCGCGGCACCTTCCACGAGGTGTGGAACCTGCAGTGGCAGCCCGAGTTCGTGCTGCGCCTCATCGAGGCCAGCCAGTGGGGGCAGACACTGGCGCAGGCCGCCACGGCGCGCGTGACCGACGAGTCCGCCCGCGCCGAGAGCCTGGGCGAGCTGTCGTCCCTGGTGGACCGCGTGCTGCTGGCCGACCTGGACACGGCCGTGGCCGCCGCCACGCGCGCGCTCGAAAACCGCGCGGCGCTCACCGGCGATGCGCTGCAGTTGCTGGCCGCGCTGCCGCCGCTGTCCAACGTGTTCCGCTACGGCAACGTGCGGCAGACCGACGCCACCCTGGTCAGCCATGTGCTGGACAGCCTCATCGTGCGCGCGGCCATCAGCCTGCCGCTGGCCTGCAGCGCCATCGACGACGACGCCGCAGACCAGCTGCGCGAAAAGCTCCTGGGCGCCCACGCGGCCATCGCCCTGCGGCAGTCGCCCGAGCAGACCGAGCAATGGCAGCGTGCGCTAATCCAGGTGGCACAGCAGCACCAGAGCGCGCACGAGCTGCTGCAGGGCGTGGCGGTGCGGCTGCTGCTCGACGACGGCGTCTGGTCGGCCGACGAGGTGGGGCAGGCACTGTCGCTGCACCTGTCGGCGGGCGCAGAGCCCGGCAAGGCGGCGGCGTGGCTCGATGGCTTTCTCAACCGCAATGCCGTCGTGCTGCTGCACGATGCCAACGTGTGGCAGCTGGTGGACCAATGGCTCTCCAGCCTGAATGAAGAACACTTCGTGCGGGTGCTGCCGCTGGTGCGCCGCACGTTCTCGGCGTTCGGCCCGAGCGAGCGGCGCGACCTGGGCCAGCGCGCGAGCCAGGGCACGCGCACCGCCGCCGCACCGCTGGCCGCCCCCGCATGGGACGAAACCCGCGCGGCCCTGCCGCTGCCCTTGCTGCGCGAACTGATGGGACTGACGGCATGACGACAACCCCGAACCCCGCGCCGGTCACCCAGGCAACGCCATCGGCACCGGCGGCGGACACCGCGCCCACCCCGCTCACCCCCGAAGAACGCCTGCGCCGGTGGCGCCTGGTGCTGGGCAGCGAGGCGGCGCAAAGCTGCGGCCCCCTGACGGGCCCTGCGGTGGAGATCGACCAGGCCCTGGCGGCGCTGTACGAGGCCGACGGCCCGGGCGGCCTGCAGTCGCGCGAGCGGCGTGGGGGCCGGGGCGCCTCGTCGCCCAGCGTGGCCCGCTGGCTGGGCGACATCCGCAAGTACTTCCCCAGTTCCGTGGTGCAGGTGATGCAGCGCGACGCCATGGAGCGCCTGAACATGCGCGACATGCTGCTGCAGCCCGAGATGCTGGAGACCGTGCAGCCAGACGTGCACCTGGTGGCCAACCTGCTGGCGCTGTCGCACGTGATTCCGGCAGGCACCAAGGACACCGCGCGCATGGTGGTGCGCCGCGTGGTGGACGACCTGATGAAGCGGCTGGAAGACCCCATGCGCTCGGCCGTGAGCGGCGCGCTGGACCGCAGCCAGCGCAACCGCCGCCCGCGCCACTCGGAGATCGACTGGCAGCGCACCATCCGCGCCAACCTCAAGCACTGGCAGCCCGACTACCGCACCGTGGTGCCCGAGACGCTGATCGGCTACGGCCGCAAGGCCCGACGCCCGCAGCGCGAGGTGGTGCTGTGCATCGACCAGAGCGGCTCCATGGCCAACTCGGTGGTGTACTCCAGCATCTTCGGTGCGGTGCTGGCGAGCCTGCCCGCCGTGTCCACGCAGCTCGTGGTGTTCGACACCGCCGTGGTGGACCTGACGGACAAGCTCGACGACCCGGTGGACGTGCTGTTCGGCGTGCAGCTGGGCGGCGGCACCGACATCAACGGCGCGGTGGCGTACTGCCAGTCCCTCATCAAGGAGCCGCGCAACAGCATCTTCGTGCTGATCTCCGACCTGTACGAAGGCGGCGTCGAGGCCAACCTGCTGCGCCGTGCTGCGGAGCTGGTGGACAGCGGCGTGCAGTTCATCACCCTGCTGGCGCTCAGCGATGAAGGCGCGCCCGCGTACGACCACGCGCTGGCTGCCAAGCTGGCCGCCCTGGGCGTGCCCTCGTTCGCGTGCACGCCCGACGCGTTTCCGCAGCTGATGGCGGCGGCCATCCGGCGCGACGACATCAACGCGTGGGCGGCGACCCAGGGCATGGTGACCAGCGCCAAG
Source organism: Acidovorax sp. (assembly GCA_018780365.1). Lineage (GTDB taxonomy): Bacteria > Pseudomonadota > Gammaproteobacteria > Burkholderiales > Burkholderiaceae_C > Acidovorax. Next base: position 9,785 of record JADMJR010000011.1, read on the forward strand.
GCGCGGTGACAGGGTGCGCCCAGCCGTTCGGTGCATGCAACACCGGCAGCCACAGGCGGCGATGCGGGGCGCACCGACAACAAGGGCAACGGCAAGGAGGCGGCACGGCATTCACCTCTGGGAAATTGAATAAAAATGCCGTCCACCGCCTGATACATAAGCCTTGATAGCTATATTATTTATAGCAAACTGGTGTTTGACCTTTCTCAAGTCCGCACACCGCTTGCAGGGCCTGGTCCCGCCGCACGCGGCCTGCGCGGGTATCATCGCGCCCCATGTCCGCCCCGTTCCGACCCTTCTCTGCGCTGCGCCTGTGGGTGCTCGCGTGGTTCGTGGCGTCGATGGGCGTGGCCATGGCGTCACCACTGGTCCTCCCGCAGGCCATCGAGGTGATCTGCTCAGGGGCCGGCACCATCAAGCTGCTGGTGCAGACCGACGACGGCACCGTGGAGATGGGCGCCACCGCCATGGACTGCCCCCTGTGCGCCACGCCGGGCGCTCCGCCCCCGACACCTGGGGCGGCCCTGCTTCCCCCCCACCCGCTGGCCCATGCGCTGCAGCCGGTGGAGGCCGCCCGCATCGCTGCCGCCACAGCAGCCCCCTTGCCCGCACGCGGGCCCCCTGCACGCTCTTGAGCTGACTCGCCATCGCAGCGCCCCGTACCTGGTGGGCGGGTGCTGCGTTTCCCTTGTCCGTGTGAAAACGGCGCACTGCGTTCGGCAGGCTGCGCTGTTCCATCGAGAGCGTTTTCATGTCCCGTCCTTCCCTGCGCCGCGCTGCGGCTGCGCACGCCTGCGCCCCCGTCTCGCGCCCTGCGTTCCCCTTGTCTCCCCTGTGCGCCAGCGTGCTGGCCACCCTGGCACTGGCGCCCCTGATGGCCCAGTCGCAAACCACGGCAACACCCACGCTGAAAACGGTGGACGTGGTGGACGCGGCCCCCTCTGCCAACGGCAAGCTCCACCTCGACACCCCCATAGACACCGGCAGCCGCCTGGGCCTCACCGCCCGCGAGACCCCAGCCTCCGTCACCGTGGTGGACCGCGCCACCATCGATGCGCGCGGCGCGCAGGATACGCAGGAGATCCTGCGGGGCATTCCCGGCGTCACTGCCCACAACGCACCCGGTTCCATGGCCGCCAACTACCGGGGCTTTACCGCCAACTCGGTGGCTCAGCTGTACAACGGCATCAACCCGCAATACGGCAGCGCCACACGCGCTGTGGACAGCTGGATCTACGACCGTGTGGAGGCCATCGGCGGCGCATCGAGCTTCCTGTACGGCTCGGGTGGCGTGGGCGGCTCGATCAACTACATCACCAAGACGGCCGAGCGCAGCGACTTTGCCGAAGGCCAGGTGCGCCTGGGCTCCTACGGCAACAAGGAAGTGTCGGCGGGCCTGAACCGCCGCATCGCGGGTGGTGACGGCAGCGCCGCCCCGGCGCACTACGCGCGCATCGACCTCAACCACCGCAATGCCGGCAGCTGGACCGAAGGCACCAAGACACAATCCACCCAACTGGCGACCTCGCTGTTGTCCGACCTGGGCGGCGGTTTCAGCCACACGCTGGCCTACGAGTACCAGAAGGACCATGTAGACCGCCCGTACTGGGGCACGCCGGTGCGGAACCCTGCCGTGGGCGCACTGACCATCGACCCGGCCACACGCTTCAAGAACTACAACAGCGCGGACGGCATGTACGGGCACCGCGTGCAGTGGCTGCGCTCGGTGTCGCAATGGCGCGTGTCGGACGCGCTGCAACTCAAGAACACGCTGTATGCGTACGACGCGCTGCGCGACTACCGCAACGTGGAGATCTACACCTTCAACGCCGCCAATACAGCGGTCACACGCACATCCCCGCTGTTGCAGCGCCACGACCAGCAACTGGTGGGCAACCGGCTGGAGGGCACCTACCAGGGGCAACTGGCGGGCCAAAAGAGCGACTGGGCCTTGGGCCTGGACGTGAGCGTGAACAAGCAGACGCGCTTCCCGCTGGGGCCCTCGGTCACCGTGAGCACGGTCAATCCGTACCACTTCTCCACCGAGAACTTCTTCAGCATCCCGGGCATCTCGCCCGTGTGGAGCCCTGACAAAGACAACAAGGCCACCACCACCGCGCTGTACCTGGAAAACCGCACGGCCGTGGTGCCCGGGGTGAACCTGGTCACCGCGCTGCGGCACGAGCGCATCGCGCTTGACCTGGTCAACCGCCGCGCCGTCACGGCCACCGCGCCCGCCACCTTCAGCCGCAGCTACAGCCCCACCACCGGCCGCCTGGGCGTGGTGTGGGACATCGCACCCGGCGCCAACCTGTATGCGCAGGCCTCCAACGCGGCCGACCCGCCATCGGGCTCGCTGGCCTCGGCCTCGTTTGCCGATGTGCGCAACAACAGCGAACTGACCACCGGCCGCCAGGTCGAGCTGGGCAGCAAGTGGGACTTCTGGGGCGGCAAAGGCAGCGCCACGGTGGCAGCCTTTGAAATCCGCCGCAAGAACATCGCTTCGCAAGACCCTTCCAACCCCAACCTCGTCGTGCTGGTGGGTGAACAATCGTCCAGGGGCATCGAGCTGTCGGCAGGCATTCGTCCCACGCCGCAATGGCAGTTGCAGGGCAACCTGTCGCTGATCCGCGCGCGGTATGAGAACTTTGTCCAGGGCGGCGTCTCGCGCGCGGGCAACGTGCCCCAGCTGGTGCCGCAGCAGGTGGCCAACCTGTGGGCCTCGTATGCCATCACGCCCACCGTCACGGCCAGTGCCGGGGTGCGCCATGTGGGCAAGGTGTATGGCAACGCGGCCAACACCAAGTTCTGGCCCTCGTACACGCTGCTGGACCTGGGCCTGGCGTGGAAGGTCCACAAAACCACCACCCTCACCACCCGCGTGCGCAACGCCACCGACCGCATCTACGCGGCCGAAACGCGTGACCAGGTCTACCTGGGCGCGCCCCGCACGCTGGACGTGACTCTGCACACCGCGTTCTGACCCCGGAGCCCACGCACATGCTGCATGCCAAGCGTTGGCTGTACCTCTTTCACCGCTGGCTGGGCGTGCTGCTGTGCGTCTTCTTCGCCATGTGGTTCGTCTCGGGCGTGGTCATGATGTACGTGGGCTACCCCAAGCTCACACAGGCGGAGCGGCTGGCGCACCTGCCGCCGCTGCGTTCTGCCACACAGGGGCCCGACCTCCTGCTGGAGCCCGCCGAGGCGCTGCAGCGCGCGGGCATCACCGGCCCTTTGCACGACCTGCGCCTGGCCGTGGCCAGCGCAGGCCGCGCCGTGTACCTGGCCGTGCCCGCCCCGCAGGACGGCACAGCACGCCCACACAAGGCGCCTGCCGCAGTGGTCATCGACGCGACAACCGGCCAGGTGCTGGCGGGCGTGGACAACAACCACGCCATCGCATCCGCCCAGACCTTTGCGCAAAATGCCGACCCAGACATCCAGCACCTGGGCGAGGTGAATGAGGACGCCTTCACCCACTCGCGCGCCCTGGATGCGCACCGCCCCCTGCACCGCCTGCACCTGGGCGACCGCGAGGGCACCGTGGTGTACGTGTCGGGCACCACCGGCGAGGTGGTGCGCGATGCCACCCGTACCGAACGCGCATGGAACTACGCCGGCGCCTGGATCCATTGGCTGTACCCGTTTCGGGGCGGCGTGCTGAACGCCTACTGGACCGACATCGTGAACTGGTTGTCAATCGCGGGCATCGCGATCACGGTCACGGGCACCGTGGTGGGCGTGATGCGCTGGCGCTTTGCGGGCCGCTACAAAACCGGCTCACGCACACCCTACCGGGGTTTCATGATGCGCTGGCACCATGTGTTCGGACTGGTGTTCGCACTCACCACCTTCACCTGGATCTTCAGCGGGTTGATGTCGATGAACCCCTGGAAGATCTTCGACAGTGGCGCCACACCGCTGCGCCAGCAGGCCATGAGCGGCGGCCCGCTGGTGCTGCCCGGCCAGCCGGCCGCTGTGCACGCTCTGCTGGCAGCGGCTTCGCCGAACACCCGCGAGCTGCGCTGGGTGCGCACCGCAGGCCACACGCTGGTGCAGGCCCAGGGGCCTGCGGGTGCGCCAGTGTTGCTCGATGCCTTGACGGCACAGCCCCACGCCTGGCCCGCCAGTGCAGTGGCCCTGGCCGCTGCGCGCCTGCTGCCCTACCCGGTCATGCGCACCGACACACTGCAGGCCTACGACCTGCATTACTACGACCGCGCAGCCCACACCATGACGGGCGGCACAGACAAGCCCCTGCCCGTGCTGCGCGTGGTGTTTGACGACCCACAGGCCACCTGGGTCCACATCGACCCGCACACGGGCGCGGTGCTGGGCCGCACCGACAGCCACCGCCGCACCAGCCGCTGGCTGTTTGGCATGCTGCACAGCTGGGACTGGCTGCCCTTGCTGGCGCTCAGGCCGTTGTGGGACATCGTGCTCATCATGCTGAGCCTGGGAGGGGCGGTGATGAGCGTGACGGGGGTGGTGATGGGCTGGCGCAGGCTGGGGATCAAGTTGCGGCCCGCACGGCGGCTGGGCCCCACCTGAGCCCCAAATGGGTTCACGCCAATGTTGCCAATCGCTACACTCAATTGACCTGAGGTTCTCGCGCACCGCGTGGATTTCACGGCTTTGCCCCCACACCGACCTGAACACACCCCCATGAAAACCACCCTCACCACCGTCTTGCTCGCCCTGGCTGCCAGCGGAGCAGCCCTGGCCCAAGGCGGATACAACCGTCCCCCCATCGGCGACGCTCAGTACGCACAATGCCTGGTGTATGCCGACCGCCTGTATGAAGGCGGCAACGAAGCCAGCCCCGTGCGCGGCCAGACCAAGGCACAGGCCTGGTGCACCTGCATGTGGAACGAAACGCCCGACGATTTCAAAGGCAATCTTGTAAGGTTTGCAGAAACCCGCAAGGGCAAGGAAACCAACAAGCTGTGCGAAAAGCACGCCGACTGGAGCGAGTGAGCCCGGTAGAACCAGTCGAAAAACATCCAGCCGCCCCAGGGCGGCTTTTTATCGCCCGTTGGTCAACAACGGCACCTGGCGTTCGCCAGTTTCAGCGGCTGCGCAGCGTGCGGCTGAGCAAGATCACCGGCACCAGCCCCACAGCCACCAGCGCCAATGACGGCAAGGCGGCCTCGCCCAGGCGCTCGTCGCGCGCCAGCTGGTAGGCCACCACGGCCAGGGTGTCGCTGTTGAAGGGGCGCAGCACCATGGTGGCGGGCAGCTCCTTCATCACGTCCACAAACACCAGGAGCGCAGCCGCTGCGGTGGAGCGTTTGAGCAGCGGCCAGTGCACGCGCGCCAGCAGGCCCGCGCTGCCGGTGCCCAGCATGCGGGCCGAGTCGTCCAGGCTGAGCGGTATGCGCGCGTAGCCGCTTTGCATGGACTGCAGGGCCACCGCACAAAACCGCACCAGGTAGGCCCACACAATGCCCACGGCCGTGGCCGTGACCAGCGCGCCCACCCCCCATTGCGGCATGGCCGCCTGCAGCCAGCCCACGGGCAACAGCAGGCCCACCACGATGACGGCACCGGGCACGGCGTAGCCCACGCTGGCCAGTTGCACCACGCCGCGTGTCACGGCGTCGGACTGACGGCGCACCGCAAAGGCCAGCGCCAACGCAATGGCCACGGCCAGCACGGCGGTGATGCCACCCAGGCGCACGCTGTGCCAGGCCCATTCCATGAACCGCTCCCACGGCAACACCGACCAGTCGGCCGCCAGCGGGCGCAGCATGAAAACCACCGGCGCCACAAACCCCATCAGCACCGGCACCGCACACACCGCCCAGGCAGCCCAGCGGCGCGCACCGCGCAGCGCCAGCGGCTGGGCCTCGGCCGAGCCCGCGCGCCCGCCGCCGGTGGCAAAACGCATGCGCTTTTGCGCGCGCTGCTCCATCTGCAAAAGCGCTACCACCACCACCAGCAGCATGGTGGCCAGCTGCGCGGCGGCCAGGCGGTTGTCCATGGACAGCCAGGCCTTGTAAATGCCTGTGGTGAAGGTCTGGATGCCGAAATAGCTGGCCACGCCGAAGTCGGCCAGGGTTTCCATCAGCACCAGCGCCACTCCGGCAGCCACCGCCGGGCGCGCCAGCGGCAGGGCCACGGCGCGGATGCGGCGCGGCAGTGGTGCGCCCAGCAGGCGCGCGGCCTCCATCAGGTGCGCAGCGCGCTCACCCAGGGCCGTGCGCGCCAGCAAATACACATAGGGGTACAGCGAGAAGATGAACACCCACACGGCACCGCCCAGGCTGCGCACCTCAGGCAGCAGGCGGCCTTCCAGGCCCAAGGTGTTGCGCAGGCCCACCTGCAGCGGGCCGCTGAACTGCAGGAAGTCGGTGTACGCATACGCCGTGACATAGGCGGGCATGGCCAGCGGCAGCAGCAGCAGCCATTCAAAGGTGCGGCGGCCCGGAAAATCAAACAAGGTCACGGCGGCAGCGGTGACGGTGCCCACCAGGGCAGCCCCCAGGGCCACCAGCACGCTCAGTTGCAAGGTGGTCCACACATAACCGGGCAGCACGGTCGCGGCCATTTCGCGCAGGATGGCGCCCGCCTGGGCATCGGCCTGCCCCGAGGGCGACAACGGCAGCCACGAGGCAAGCACCGCCAGCACGGGCAAGGCCAGAAAACCTGCAAACAGGACCAGGGGAATGGTGCGAAAGGCGAAAGGCGTGCGGCGCAAGGAGGGTGGGCTCGGCAGAGAGGGGGGAAAGGAAAACGCACACCCGCCCGGACGATCACCGGGCAACGCTCAGGAATGCAAATGCGAATTTTAAGCATTCGCTCCTGCCCACCTAGAATGCAGGCATGTTTCTTGAGGTTTCCCAACTCGAAGTGCACTATGCGGGCCGTGCGCAGGCGGCAGTGCAAGGTGTCACGCTGGGCCTGCATGCGGGCGATATTGGTGTGCTGATCGGCCCCTCGGGCTGTGGCAAGACGACCCTGCTGCGCGCGGTGGCGGGGCTGGAGCCGGTGACGGGCGGCGAGATCCGCCTGACCAAAAGTGTGGTCAGCAGCGCCAGCTTGAGCGTGCCGCCCGAGGAGCGACGCATCGGCATGGTGTTCCAGGACTACGCACTGTTTCCCCACCTCTCGGTGGGCCGCAACGTGGCGTTTGGCATCCACCAGTTGCCCAAGGCCGAGCAGGCGGTGCGCGTGGCCGAGGTGCTGCAGCTGGTGGGCCTGGAAGGCAGCGCGCACCGTTTCCCGCACGAACTCTCCGGCGGCCAGCAGCAGCGCGTGGCCCTGGCGCGGGCGCTGGCGCCGCGCCCCCAGCTCATGCTGCTGGACGAGCCGTTTTCCAACCTGGATGTGGACCTGCGCGAGCGCCTGGCGCACGAGGTGCGCGGCATCCTCAAAGCCGCGGGCGCCACGGCCTTGTTTGTGACACATGACCAGTTCGAGGCGTTCGCCATTGGCGACGTGATTGGCGTGATGAACGAAGGCCATCTGCACCAGTGGGACGATGCCTATACGCTCTACCACCGCCCCGCCACGCGTTTTGTGGCCGACTTCATCGGCCACGGTGTGTTCGCCCCCGCCACGCTGGCGCAGCGCGGCAGCAACGTGGTGGCGCAAACGCCGCTGGGCGAACTGACCGACCTGGACGAGTGCCCGCTGCCCAGCAGCTACCCTGGCGGCGAATGTGATGTGCTGCTGCGCGCCGACGACATCGTGCACGACGACGCCGCCCCCGTGCAGGCGCAGATCGTGCGCAAGTCGTTCCGGGGTTCGGAGTTTCTGTACACGCTGCGCCTGGCCAGCGGCCACACCGTGCTGGCCCACGTGCCCAGCCACCACGACCACGCCCTGGGCGAGTGGATCGGCATCCGCGCGCAGGTAGACCATGTGGTCACCTTCCCCCGTGAGTTGGCACAAAAATTTGAATAAAAACAGGGCTTACCGCGCGTCCATCATGCCCTGATAGCTATCATTTTTGATTCACCCCGGGGCATGATGGGTCATCCAAAAACCGTGCCACATGCTCGGGTGCAGGCCACATGCAGGTGGCAGAACGGCCCCAGATCCGGTAACGGTGGCGTGCCACCCAGCGGTACAGCACGTCGCGCAGCGGTGCGGGCACCAGCCATCCCACCCAGGCCAGCCGCCAGGGCCAGCCCAGCGCATGCAGTACGCGCAGGATGGCGGCGGTGTGCTGCCAGCTGCGGCCACCGTCGATGACCAGCAGGGTCTGCAGGCCCTCCACCCGGAGCCCCGCCTGCGCCAGCAGTTGCTGCCCAGCAGCGCTCTGGATGGATGCAAACCGGAGACGCTGCGCGCGGTCGTGCCGCAGCAGAAACTGCACCCAGCCATTGCAGAGCAGGCACTGGCCGTCAAACACCACGATCATGCGGACACCCCCACTGACGCCGCAGCGCCCGGGGGCACCACCAGGTGTCCCTGGTAGCTGACCACACGCCCCACGCCGGGCACCGTGGCCTGCACATCGAAATGCAGGGCGTCGCCCACCCCGGTCTCTTGCGCCACCACCTGCGGGCGCAGCCATGCGGGGCAGGGGATGCCGCAGAAATGCAACTGCTGCAACTGCATCACCAGGCGCCCCTCAGACTCGTGCAGTACAAAGGTCAGCCGCGCCACCCCCAGGTGCTCCACCACCTGGCCCGCCACCTCGCGCAAGGTGGACCGCATGGTCTGCGCGGGAAATCGGCGGGTCCACACCTCGGCATCCGGGCGAGCGTCCAGCTCAAAAGTGATCGCCCCCTGCACCGCCCGCTGGGGCGCGCCCAGTGCCAGGGCCAGCACACGCGCCAGCCAGGTGGCGGGGGCATGCACCTGCACCTGGCCCCACAAACACTGTGGGCCCGACAGGGCATGAAACCGCGCCAGCGCGGGCGCCAGTCGCTGGTACGCGGGGCCCATGGCGCGCTGGTACAAAGACAAGGGATGCATGTGATGGGAGTTGGGGACGGATGCTTCAGCGCAGTCTATCGCCTGCCACACCCTCCACCAGACCACATGCCAGAAAGAAAAAAGCCAACATCTGCGGGCCCGCCCGAAAGGCGGAAAAAGGGCGCGGAGCCCCGTGCAGGCTCAGGATTTGCCCTTGCGCTGCAGGCTTTCCAGGCCGTTGAGGTTCAGCTGCGACATCAGGCCCTGCAACTCCTTCACGCCGATCTTGTCGCCTTCGAGGCTGACCACCAGGCCGTTCTTCAGGATGGCCTTGAACTCGGCATGGCTGCCGTCCTTTTCGTAGCGCTGGTGCAGGGTGCGGCCACCTTCCTGCCAGGTCTTTTCGGCACTGGTCTTGTCTTCTTTTTCGCCTTGCACCATGCCCATGGCCATCACCGCCATCTGCCCCAGGCCACCCACGTCCATGATCTCCAGGCGCACCTGCTTGTCGTCGCTGCCGTACTGCGCACTGGCCTGGCTGGTGGGCAGGCCCAGGGCGGCGCCGTCCTGCACATCAAAACCCGTGCGTGGCAGGCCCGCCAGCGTTTCTGGCAAGGCGGCCTTGAGCGCTTGCGCGGCAATGGCCTGGCCGCCACCGAACGCACCTGCAGCCGCCTTGGCGGCATCACCAGCGGCAGCGGCGATGGCGGCGGGGTCCTGGCTCTTTTGGGCCTCTTCCATCTTGCGGGCGGCTTCTTCCATCTTCTTGCCTGCGGCCTCCAGCCCGGCGGTGTCGATGGACACCTTGCCACCCGGCGTGTTCATGGTGATGGAAGGTGCATCGGCCCCGCCAAACATCGCACCGCCACGGGGCAGGAAAAGCGCACTGACGGCGCCGATGACCACACCCATCACGATGGCCGCAATGATGACCACCACCGTGTAGACCACCGATTTCTCGGGGGTGTTCTTCATCAGCACGGGCAGGCCGGTGTAGAGCAGGTAAATCGAGTACAGCGCGGCCATCACGCCCAACATGGCCAGCGAGGGCAACAGGCTGAAGATGCCACCCAACATGGCGGCGGTGCTGGCGTACACCGCCACCTTCAGCGCCTGGATCGGGTTCTTCTGGCCGCCAAACGTGGGCGCCAGCGCGTCGATGATAAGCCCCAGCACAAACACCCCCGCCAGGCTCAACCCGTACGACACCACCATGTTCACCAGCCCCGCGACGAAGGGCGTGCGGATGGTGACGCCAAAGCCCCCGAAGCCGATCAGCGACATGCCGATGAAACCGCAGACCGCCGGGATGGCGGCCAGGACCATGGCGTAGCGGGTGAACAAGGTCGCCACATCGGTGCTTTCCGCGTCGATGGTGGCCCAGGTGTCCTTGGGTTGCAGAAGAATGCTCTTGGCGCGCTCAATCAGGTTCATGGTGCCCTCCCGGCGATATTGATACAGATCCGTGTTCGATCCATCCCATCCGGTCGGGCTGCGCCTGTCGAAGCCCTGCGCAGCGCTGCGACAGGCTCAGCCCGAACGGATTGGCATTTTTGAATGCAGATCTGCATAAGGAGCCTACCCATGCATCTGCATGCACGGGTCGGCCGAAAGACGCGGACGATACGGGAAATTGCGTGCAATTGAGATCGGATGTACAGACCGCGCGGCTGCAACCGTGGAATATGCACGCTTTTGCCCACCGAAGCCCTCCCCGGCAGACGTCAATCAGCCAGGGAAGGCGGCCTCAAGGCCTCCGCCCACTGCCTCAGGCTTTTCGCAACCGATCGACGGTATCGTGCAGGTGCTGCGTCCAGGTACGACGGTCGCGTTCGCCCGCCAGCTCGGGCGGTCCGTAGTGCACCACGGCCTCGATGGGTGGCGCGCACAGCGTGCGCCAGATCGAGCCCACCAGGGTTTCGTCGCCGATGTAGCTGGGCGCAAAACTGGTGGCGCCCGTCGCCTTGTCGGCAAAACGCAGGCCCACGGGCTGCACGGGCGCCTGCGCGGCAACGGCGGCCTGCAGCAGGTTCGCATGGAAGGGCAGCATCTCGCGGCCGTCGCCCGTGGTGCCCTCAGGAAACACGGCCAGCACCTCGCCACGCTCCAGCGCCTCCTGCATGGACCGCACCATGCGCAGTGCGTCGCGGCGCGAGCTGCGTTCGATGTAAAGCGTGCCCGCAGCCGTGGCCAGGGTACCGATCAGCGGCCAGCCTTGCACGTCCGATTTGGACACAAAGCGGCAATGCCGCGCCGCGTGCATCACGGGGATGTCGAGCCACGAGATGTGGTTGGCCACCAGCATCACCGGCCCGGTGAGGGGCGGCTGGCCCTGAATGCGCAGGCTGATGCCCAGGTGCGCCAACAGCTGCAGCGACCACACCTGCACCCGGGCATGCTGCTGGTCTGGCGAGAGCGCCGGGAAACGCAGCGCCACGATGGCCAGCCCCTTGACGATGTGCCCCAGCAGGCGCAGCAGGCGCCAGCAGGCGCGCAGGGTTCTCATCACGAGGCCAAAGCCAAGGCCTGGCCGCAGCGCGCCGCGTCAGCCACGGTCAAAAGCGATCTGGCCGCCGACCAGCGTCATGCGCACACGGCCCGGCAATTCGTAACCGGAGAACGGCGTGTGTTTGCCCTGGCTGGCAAGCGCATCGGCCTGCACCGTCCAGGCGGCCTCGGGGTCGAGGATGCACAGGTCGCCCACGCCGCCTTCCACGATCTGGCCCACACTGGCCTGCAAGGTGCCCAGGGCGTTGCCCAGCACCCGCGCAGGTTCGGACGTGACCGTGGCCAGCGCGCGCTGCAGCGGCACGCCGCTGTCTTGCGACCACTTGAGGGCCAGGCTCAGCAGCAGCTCCAACCCGGTGGCACCGGGCTCGGCCTCGGCAAACGGCAGGGTCTTGGCGTCTTCGTCGACGGGGGTGTGGTCGGACACCAGCGCATCCACCGTGCCATCCAGCAGTGCCGCGCTCAGGGCGTCGCGGTCGCGCTGCTGGCGCAGCGGCGGCGTCAGGCGCGCGCGGCTGTCAAAGAAGCCGATGTCGTTTTCGGTCAGGTGCAGCGTGTTGATGCTGATGTCGCAGGTCACCTTGAGGCCCTCGGCCTTGGCCCGGCGCACCAGCTCGACACCGGCGGCGCTGCTGAGGCGGCACAGGTGCACACGCGCGCCGGTGGTCTTGAGCAGCTCGAAGATGGTGTGCAGCGCAATGGTCTCGGCCGCCACGGGCACGCCCGACAGGCCCAGGCGCGTGGCCAGTGCGCCGCTGGCCGCCACGCCCTTGCCCAGGTGCATCTCCTGTGGGCGCAGCCACACGGTGTAGCCAAAGGTGGCGGCGTACTGCAGCGCGCGCTGCAGCACCTGGGTGCTGGCCAGCGGCACCTCGGCCTGGCCAAAGCCCACGCAGCCCGATTCGGTCAGCTCGGCCATCTCGGTCAGCACCTCGCCCGCGAGGTTGCGGGTGAGCGCACCCAGCGGGAACAGGCGCGACTGGTGCAGCTTCTCGGCGCGGAACTTGAGCATCTCCACCAGGCCGGGCTCGTCGAGCACGGGGTCGGTGTCGGGCGGGCAGACCAGGCTGGTCACGCCCCCGGCCACGGCAGCGGCCATCTCGGATTCGAGCATGCCTTCGTGCTCATGGCCCGGCTCGCGCAGGCGCGCGGCCAGGTCCACCAGGCCGGGTAGCACGATGCAGCCCGTGGCGTCCACCACGCGCTTGGGCGCAAAGTCGGGCGGCACGCGGTTGACGCCGACGATGCGGCCCGCCGCGATGGCGATGTCGCAGGTCTGGTCGAGGCCCGAAGCGGGGTCGATCACACGGCCGTTCTGGATCAGTATCTTCATGATTTCAAGCCAAATTGGCTGTTAGCGCCTATTGAATAAGCGCTAACAGCTATGAAAACAGGAGCATTCATTCCGGGCTTCATGCCTCATTGCCGGCAACGATGGACATGACGGCCATGCGCACAGCAATGCCAAATGTGACCTGCGGCAAGATCACGCTCTGCTTGCCATCGACCACGGCGGAGTCAATCTCGACCCCCCGGTTGATGGGGCCGGGGTGCATGACGATGGCGTCGGGCTTGGCCAGCTGCAGCTTTTCCTGCGTGAGGCCAAAGCTCTTGAAATACTCCTGGCTCGACGGCAGCAGCGCGCCGCTCATGCGCTCGTTCTGCAGGCGCAGCGTGATGATCACATCCGCGTCCTTGATGCCCTCTTCGAGCGTGTGGCACACGCGCACGCCCATCTGCGCCATGTCGGAAGGCACCAGCGTGCGCGGGCCCACCACGCGCACTTCGGCGCAGCCCAGCGTGGTCAGGCCATGGATGTCGGAGCGCGCCACGCGCGAGTGCAGCACGTCGCCCACGATGGCCACCGTGAGGTTGCTGAAGTCCTTCTTGTAGTGGCGGATGGTGTACATGTCCAGCAGCCCCTGCGTGGGGTGGGCATGGCGGCCATCGCCCGCGTTGATCACGTGCACATGGGGCGCAACATGCTGGGCGATGAGGTAGGGCGCGCCCGATTCGCTGTGCCGCACCACGAAGATGTCAGCCGCCATCGCGCTGAGGTTGGCGATGGTGTCGAGCAGGGATTCGCCCTTGCTGGCCGAACTGCGCGCGATGTCGAGGTTGATCACGTCGGCCGACAGGCGCTTGGCGGCGATCTCGAACGTGGTGCGCGTGCGCGTGCTGTTCTCGAAGAACAGATTGAACACGCTCTTGCCGCGCAAAAGCGGCACCTTCTTGACCTCGCGGTCGTTCACGCTGACGAAGTTGGCGGCCGTATCGAGGATGTGCGTGACGATGTCGCGCGGCAGGCCTTCGATGGACAGCAGGTGGATGAGTTCGCCGTTGCCGTTGAGTTGGGGGTTGCGCTTCTTCAGCACGGTCAGACCTCTTTGACTTGAAATTGGAAGGTGCCGCTGTCGTCACGCGCCAGAGCCAGCGACTGGGCGGCGGGCAAGGCCACACGGGCGGCGGCAAAGTCGGCCTGCACGGGCAGCTCGCGCCCGCCCCGGTCCACCAGCACGGCCAGGCGCACGCTGGCGGGGCGGCCGTAGTCGAACAGTTCGTTGAGCACCGCGCGGATGGTGCGGCCGGTGTAGAGCACGTCGTCGAGCACCAACACGTCGGCACCGTTCACGTCAAAAGGCAGCGCGGTCTGCGCGCTGGCCGACAGGCCGCGCTGGGCAAAGTCGTCGCGGTGCATCACCGACGACAGCACGCCGGCAGGCCCTTCCAGGCCCAGGTCCTTTTGCAGGCGCTCGGCCAGCCAGGCGCCGCCGGAGGCAATGCCCGCCAGGCGCG
>JADMJR010000369.1 GCA_018780365.1 Acidovorax sp.
TGTCGGCCACCAGGCGGGCATCGCTGCCCGACACCAGCGTGACCGCCAGGCCCGACGCGCCCGCACGGCCCGTGCGGCCGATGCGGTGCACGTAGTCTTCGGCGTTGAACGGCACGTCGAAGTTGAACACGGCGGGCACGTCCTTGATGTCCAGGCCCCGCGCAGCCACGTCGGTGCACACCAGCAGGTCCACTTCGCCCTTCTTGAAAGCCTCCAGGGCTTTCAGGCGCTCGTCCTGGCTCTTGTCGCCATGCAGGGCGGCGGTCTTGAGGCCTTCGCGCTCCAGGCTGCGGGCCAGGCGTGCACAGCCGAGCTTGCTGTTCACGAAGATGAAGGCCTGCTTGATGCCCCGGGTCTTGAGAACCTGGTGGATGGCGCGGCGCTTGTCGTCGTCATTGGCGCTGTAAAAGCGCTGCTCCACCGTGGAGGCCGTCTCGTTGGGGCGGGCCACCTCGATGGTGATGGGGTTTTGCAGGTAGCTGCTGGCCAGGCGCTTGATCTCGGGCGAGAACGTGGCGCTGAACAAGAGCGTGGTGCGCTGCTTGGGCAGGTACGACAGGATGCGCTGCAGGTCGGGCAAAAAGCCGATGTCCAGCATGCGGTCGGCCTCGTCGAGCACCACGTACTCGACCTGGTTGAGCACCGCGTTCTTGGCTTCGATGTGGTCGAGCAAACGGCCTGGCGTGGCCACCAGCACCTCGACGCCTTTTTTCAGCTCCAGGGTCTGGGGCTTCATGTCCATGCCGCCAAACACCACGGTGCTGCGCAGCTTGGTGTGTTTGGCGTACAGGGCGATCTGCTGGGCGACCTGGTCGGCCAGCTCCCGCGTGGGCAGCAGCACCAGGGCGCGCACGGGGTGGCGCGCGGGCGAGGTGGAGGTGTTCTCGTGTTTGAGCAGGCGCTGCAGCAGGGGCAGCGAGAACGCCGCCGTCTTGCCGGTGCCGGTCTGGGCTGCGCCCATCACGTCTTGCCCTGTGAGCACCACCGGAATGGCCTGCTCCTGGATGGGCGTCATGGACTCGTAGCCCATTTCGGCTACGGCGCGCGCGAGCGGTTCAGCCAGCGATAGATTGGAAAAGGAACTTGTCATTTAGCCCTCTATTGTCGCACCGGTGGCCCAAAAAGCGATTTTTCGCGGTGGGGGCGTGGTACGGGGCGCCTCTTCAGGGCCCACAGGCCACAAGCAAATGCTATTATTTTTATAGCAATAAACGCTTATTCATCGGGCGGTAAGGCCACTTTTTATCCGAAAATTACTCCAACACTGCCCGCAATTGCCGCGTGGTCACGGCCAGGCGTCTCGCCCCGATCTGGGCGAGGTTATTCATCACCGTGAGCGCAGCTTCAGGGTATTGCCGGGCCCAGGTGTCAAAGTGCACGCGCGACAAGCGCACCAGGTGCGCAGGCCCCCGTTCGGCCCCGGCGCAGGCGCTGCGGGTCGCGCCGTTGAGGAAAGCCATCTCGCCAAAGGCCATGCCCGGCCCCACGGTGGCCAGGCGCAGCCCCTTGTCGGGCGGCCACAGGGTCACCAGGGTGATGTGGCCCGACTTCACCACCAGCAGGTCATGGTCGGTATCACCGGCGCGGAACACCACCCCATGCGCGGGCACGGCCAGCGGCTCCAGCAGGGCCAGCAACGCCTCGGCCGCCGCGCGGGGCACCCCCTCGCCGATCTCGCCCAGCAGATCGCGTTCGGGGTGCGCAGGGCGCTGCTCGATGGGGCGCTGCGACAGGATGCCGGCTTCGGCCCATTCCAGCGCACGGTCCAGGTCGGAAAAGGCGCGCACATGTTCTCCCGCATGCTCGGCGGCCATCGGATCGAGTGCGGCCACAGCGGCGGCAATGCCCTGTTGGCCCAGGTCGCGCACCAGCGCCCGCAGCTGGGCCAGCGCCGTGCTGTCCCAGGCGGGCACGCGGCCCGCATCCAGAATCACCCAGCGGTGGCGCGGCTGCAGCAGCATGCGCACCTGCTCGGCCAGATGGGCCGCCACACCAAACGACATCACACCCTGCAACTCGAACACCGCCACCTGGTTCATGCGCGGCGACAGCCAGGTGTCCGACCCCGCCCGGCGCAGGCGCCGCGAGCGCAGCTCGCCATCCAGCCGCACATGGCGCAGCACCGTGGCGGCCGAGTCGTGCAGCAGCACAAAGGTGGCCACCACCAGGCCAGCCACCAGTGCGCCCACGCCGCCCATCACGGCAAACACCAGCGCCACCAGCCAGCTCTGCGCCCAGGTCACCCGCGAGCGGCGGGCGTAGCCCAGCGACCACATCAGCCCCGGCACCTGCATCAGCCCCGCCAGCACCAGCCCGCCCGCCAGGCAGGCCATGGGCACCCAGTGCAGCCACCACGCTCCGGTGATGGCCACCCCCAGCATGATGGCGGCGTGCCAGCGCGGCCCACTCGCCAATGCCCTGCGCGAGGCGCCCACCTGCGCCAGCACAATGCGCGACCGCGAGGCGCTGGTCGATGCCGGGATCATGCCCGCCAGACCACACAACGCGCCCAGCAGGCTCTCGCGGCGCAGGGCCAGGTTGGCATTGCCGCGCAGGCCGTGGTCCAGCTCCAGCTCCTGGTTGAAGACCAGAATCTCCAGGCTATTGACCAGCGCCATCAAGAGCGCCAGCACCACCAGGGCCGAGCCCTGTTGCTGGGCCAGCGCCATCCAGGGGATGCCCGTCCAGTCAGGCAGCAGCGGCCAGGCAAACACGCTGGGCTGCACCGCCGGCGCAAACAAGACACCCAGCCCGCCACCCCACAGCCCCGCCAAGGCCACCGCCAGCGCCACCAGGGCCACGGCAGAAAGCAGCCCCGGCATGCGCGGCCAGCGGCGCCGCAGCCACCATGCCAGCCCCACCACGGCCAGGGCAGCCAGCAGATGCCAGCCCGTGCGGGCGTCCCACGGCGCTGCCGCCCCCGCACCAAACCCGTTGCGCACCTGGCCAAGCACCATGGACAGCCCCACACCCGCCGCAAAACCATGGGTGACCGAAACGGGCAAAAATCGCGCCACCGACGCCAGCCGCAGCACCCCCAGCAGCCACTGGAACACAAAGGCCAGGGCCACGGTGGCCCCGCTCACGGCCAGCACCTGCCGCGCGCTCAGGCCCAGCGCGGGCGCTGCGCCATGGGCCGTGGCCAGCACCGCCGCAAACAGCAGCGCCACCACCGTGGTGGGGGCATAAACCACCCCCGCACGCGGTGCCAGCAGTGTGAGCAGCAGGCCCGGCAGCGCGGCCGACCACAGGGCCAGCGCCGCCAATGAGTAATCGCCCGCCAGGGGGGCAAAGGCCAGCAGCCCCAGCCCCACCGCATGGGGCACCGTCACCGCCGCCGCCGACCACGCGGCCGCCGCGCCCGAGGGCTGTGGCGCGGACGGCCCCACTGCGGCGCCCTGCACAGGTTCAGCCTGGTGGTGGGCCGGGGTGGTCAGAGGCGCTGCGGAGGGCATCGGCGGAGACCTTCAAAACCCGTGCGGGGCGTGCAGGCAAGGGTGTGGACCGTGGTGGTGCGGTCTACAGGCTGCGCGCGGCAAAGGTGTCGCAGGCTTTGACGCTGCCGTTCTGCAGGCCGTTGTGAAACCAGCGCTGCCGTTGTGCGCTGGTGCCGTGGGTAAAACTTTCGGGCACCACTGCCCCGCCGCTGGACCGCTGCAGGGCGTCGTCGCCGATCTTGGCCGCTGCGTTCATGGCCTCTTCCACATCACCCTGCTCCAGGATCTTGCGCGCGTTCTGCGCATGGTGCGCCCACACCCCGGCAAAGCAATCCGCCTGCAGTTCCAGCCGCACCGAGAGCGCGTTGTATTCCGCCTTGCCCACACGGCCGCGCATCTGGTCCACCTTGCCGCTGATGCCCAGCTGGTTTTGCACATGGTGACCCACCTCATGGGCAATCACATAGGCCTGGGCAAAGTCGCCCGGCGCCCCCAGGCGGTTCTTGAGGGTTTCATAAAAGCCCAGGTCGATGTAGACCTTCTGGTCCGCCGGGCAGTAGAACGGGCCCATCGCCGCCTGCCCGGTGCCACAGGCCGTGGGCGTGGCGCCACGGAACAGCACCAGGCGTGGCTCCTGGTAGCTGCCACCGCCCTGGCGAAACACGGTCTGCCACACATCTTCGGTGTCGGCCAACACGGTCGATACAAAACGGGCCATGGTGTCGTCGGCCGGTGGGCGCTGCGCTGGCCCCTGCGACTGCACCTGCGCTGGCGGCCCGCCGCCACTGAGCAGCCCCAAAATGGTCAACGGATTGATACCCAGCACCCAGCCCCCCAACAGGGCGATCACGATGGTGCCAATGCCAATGCTGCGCCCCCCGAAAACCGGCGATCCACCGCCGCCGCCGCGCTCGCCACGGCGGTCTTCCACGTTGTCGGATTCGCGATTGCCTTCCCATTTCATTGCAGTATCTCCAGCGCCCTCCTGCGGGTGGAAGGCCAAGGCTGGATATTACGATGTGCGCCCGTGCCCCGCCGGAGCCCGCCCCCCTGGAACCTGCCTTGCCATGATCAACGACGCCCACCACCTCACACCCCGCGCCGAGCGGGTGATTCTGCTCACCGGCTTCGACCCCTTTGGCGGCGATCCGCTCAACCCCAGCTGGCTCATTGCGCAGGCACTGCACGGCCAGCGCATGGGTGGCCACGTGGTGGTGGCCGCGCAGCTGCCCACGGTGTTCGGGCAATCGCTGGAACGGCTGGCGGAGCTGGTGCACGCGCAGCAGCCAGCGCTGACCTTGTGCCTGGGTCTGGCAGGCGGGCGCGGCGCGTTGTCGATGGAGCGCATCGGTATCAACATCAACGACGCACGCATCCCGGACAACACCGGCGGGCAGCCCATCGACACCCCCGTGGCGGCCGACGGGCCTGCCGCCTACTTTGCCAGCCTGCCCATCAAGGCCATGCTGCGCGCCGTGCTGCGCGCGGGCGTGCCCTGCGAGGTCTCGCAAACGGCGGGCACCTTTGTCTGCAACCACGTGCTCTACGGGCTGATGCACCTGCTGGCGCAGGGCGTGGGCCCGGCCGGGGCACGCGGTGGCTTTGTGCATGTGCCCTGGCTCACCGGGCAGGGCGCGCCCCACCTGCCGCTGCGCGACATGGTGCGCGGTGTCCATGCGGCGCTGTGGGCGGCCGTGCTGGTGCAGCAGGACATTGCCCTGCAGGCCGGGGCCACGCATTGAACTGAGCGCACGGGCCAGTGCGCCGAGATGCCCTGAAAAGAGGGGGGTTGCCCTGCGGGGCACCCCCCAAAACACCGGGTGCTGTGTAAAGTCTGGCCATGTCCTCCACACCCTTTTCCCACACCGCCGGCACGCTCGACGCAGCGGCCACGGCGGCGCGGCTGCCCTGGTCCGGGCTGGCCAATGAAATCGCCCACCTGCTGCGCGACAGCACCGTGTCGGTGCCGGCCCGCAGCGTGCTGCCGCTGGCACAGGGCGGCAGCCTGTTTCTGATGCCCGCCACGGACCGCGCCGTGGTCATGACCAAGCTCATCACCTTCACCCCCGGCAACGCGGGCACCGGGCGCCCCTCGATCCAGGGCGATGTGGTGGTGTTCGACATCGCCACGGGCGAGCGCCGGCTGGTGCTGGACGGCCCCACGGTCACGGCCCGCCGAACGGCCGCCGTCTCGCTGCTGGCGGCCCGGCATCTGGCGCAGGTGCCCCAGGGCCCCCTGCTCATCGTGGGCGCCGGGGTGCAGGGCCTGGCCCATGCCGAGGCCTTTGTTCACGGGCTGGGGGTGCAGGAGGTTTGGATCGCCTCGCGCAGCACTGCCAGCGCCGAGGCCCTGGCCACACAGGTACGCGCCCTGGGCGCCCAGGCGCGTGTGGTGGCCAACGCAGACGACGCCGTGCCCCACTGCCCGCTGATTGCCGTCTGCACCACGGCCAATGCTGTGGTGCTGAGCGCCCTCCCCAGGCCGGATGCCTTCCTCACAGCGGTGGGCGCCTTCACCCCCACCATGGCCGAGCTGGCGCCTGCGCTGTGCCGGCATGTGGCGCAGCACGGCACCATCGTGGTGGACACCGAGGATGCCAGCCACGAGGCGGGCGACCTGCTGCAGGCCGGGCTGGCCGTGGTGGGCCTGCCGGTGCTGCGGGACGTGGTGTGCGGCCCATGGACACCCCGCGCACCGGCCGGTCCCGTGCTGTTCAAAAGCTGTGGCTGGGCGGGTTGGGACCTGGCCGCCGCGCGGCTGGCCCTGCGCCAGGGCGCGGCAGAGCCCCAGTAACTCCGGCCACCGTCCAGGCACCCCATGGCCCTGTTCACGCGCTTCTCGGACCACGGCCTGCGCATGCAGATCGCGCAGGTGTTCGGTGCGCTGGTCATCGCCCTGGCCGTGCTGCTGTCGCTCGCGTTTGGCGAGCTGCTCAAGCACCGCATCCAGCGCGACGCGGGGGATTCGCTGCAGGTCGTGGCCGAGAACGCAGGCAAGCTCCTGGCCACCGGGCTGATGCAGCGCAGCCTGGAGGCCGAGGTGCTGGCCAGCGCCGAGATGGTCTGGTCCAAGGGGCTGGACTCGCCCGAGGCGCAGCACATGCTGGCCCGCAGCCAGGCCATGCAGCCCACCAACCTCTGGATCGGCGTGGCCGATGCGCAGGGCGTGGTGCGCAACGCCACGGGCGGCTTGCTGCTGGGGCAGAGCGTGGCACAGCGGCCCTGGTTCCAGCGCGGCCTGCAGGAGGCGCATGTGGGGGATGTGCACCCCGCCAAACTGCTGGAGACCCTGCTGCCGCCCACGGCGTCCGGCGAGCCCCACCGGTTTGTGGACTTTGCCGCCCCCATCCGCATCGGCCCCACCACGGTGGGCGTGCTGGGCATTCACGGCAGCTGGGAATGGACACGCGAGGTGCTGGAAGGCCTCACACCGCCCAGCTCGAAAGAAAGCGCCGTGGAGCTGTTCATCTTTGACAGCCAGGGCCAGCTGATTCTGGCCCCCCGGCAGCATGGCAGCGTGATGCCCACCAGTGGCCAGCGCCTGCCCGAGGGCATCCACGT
The DNA here is from genome assembly GCA_018780365.1 of Acidovorax sp. GTDB lineage: Bacteria > Pseudomonadota > Gammaproteobacteria > Burkholderiales > Burkholderiaceae_C > Acidovorax. Next base: position 6,999 of record JADMJR010000369.1, read on the forward strand.
CAACAACAACCGCGACGGTGGGCGCCTGCAGACCGCCGTGGTGCCGTGGCGCGACGGCAAGCGCTACCTCACCGCCGCCACCCAGCTGCAACCGCGCAATGCGGCCAGCGACCTGGGCTGGCGCATCGTGGCGCGCCAGCCGGTTGAGCTGGCCTTTGCCGAGGCCGACCGCACAGTGCGCACGGCCCTGGCCATCGGCCTCACGGCGGCCCTGCTGGCCTCGGCACTGGCCTGGATGGCAGCCCGCCGCCTGAGCGAGGATCTGTATGCGCTGGCCGACGCTGCCAGTGCCGTGGAGGCAGGCCATCCCGGCAGCGACATCCCCGCCGTGCACAGCAACCGCGAAGTGCGCCAGCTCTCCCAGGCGCTGGGCCGCATGACACACCGCCTGCTGGCCGCCCGCGAGGCCATGGAAGAAAAGGTGCGCCTGCGCACGCTGGAGCTGGAGGCAGCCAACCGGGCGCTCGACCTGCAGGCCCGCACCGACGCCCTCACCGGGCTGCTCAACCGGCGCGGTTTCGAGACGCAGATCGCGTTTGCGCTGGCGCTGGCCCGGCGCAGCCGCCGTCCCCTGAGCCTGATCGCCGTGGACGTGGACCATTTCAAGCGCGTCAACGACACCTATGGCCATGAGGCCGGGGATGAGGTCTTGCGCAGGCTCGCGCGCACGCTCGAAGCCAGGCTGCGCGGCTCGGACGTGGTCGCACGGCTCGGTGGCGAGGAGTTCGTGGCACTGCTGCCCGACACCGATCTGGCGGGTGCGCGGGCGATTGCCCAGACCCTGGTCAACGCCATGGCCGAGCAGCAGGACCCGGTGGTTGGCACCATCACGGTGAGCGCCGGGGTGGCCAGCATGCGGGGGGCCGAAGACAGCGGCAATGCCATCCTGCGCCGTGGCGACATGGCCCTTTACGAGGCCAAAGGCCAGGGCCGCAACCGGGTCTGCGTGGAGACTTGAGGACAGGGATGCAGGAGCCGACGGCTGCGAGATTCCTGCCAGCGCCCTCGCCTAGCCCGATGCCGACATGTCGAAGTAAGCCTGCAGCTGGGCCGCCAGCTGCTGCAGGTCGCCATCCGGCAGGCCACGCGCCAGCGCCAGTTGCTCCAGCGCATAGGGGCGGTGGCCCAGCATCATGGACATGTTCACGCAGTGGCCGCTGGCAGCCATCCGCAGGACAAACGCGTTGAGCAGTTCGCAGGGCCAGTAGGTGGGCGCCGCCCCACCGGAGGGTTGCCCAGCAGGCCCGCAGTACAAGGCCTTGGTAGAAGCAGAAGGTGCAGCAAAGGTCCACATGGCGAGCCTCCATCCAGCCGCCGGAACACCCGGGGCATGGGCTTCATGCTAGAAAAGCTGCACGGGCTTGCCATTCAGCCGAAGGGCTGTGGCCGCGTAGGACGAAGCCCCGGCGCCGCCGTGGCCGGGCCTCCTCTACATCCCCATTCCATCAATCCCTAACCGTTCGGTCTGCACCCGCCAAAGCCCTGCACTGCACCTCGACAGGCTCACTGCGACCGGTTCTGGTGTGGCCGGTTCTGTGTTTCTGAAGGCGCCCTGGCATCAAGCCTTGGGCAGGGTGACGCCCACCTGGCCCTGGTACTTGCCGCCGCGATCACGGTAGCTGACCTCGCACACATCGTCCTTGTCGCTCTCGAAGAACAACACCTGCGCGCAGCCCTCACCGGCGTAGATGCGCGCGGGCAGTGGCGTGGTGTTGGAGAACTCCAGCGTCACATAGCCTTCCCACTCGGGCTCGAACGGGGTCACGTTGACGATGATGCCGCAGCGCGCGTAGGTGCTTTTGCCCAGGCAGATGGTGAGCACATTGCGCGGGATGCGGAAATACTCCATCGTGCGGGCCAGCGCAAAGCTGTTGGGCGGGATGATGCAGCTGTCGCCCTCGAAATCGACAAAGCTCTTTTCGTCGAAGTTCTTGGGGTCCACCACCGTGCTGTGGATGTTGGTGAACACCTTGAATTCGGGCGCGCAACGGATGTCGTAGCCGTAGCTGCTGGTGCCATAGCTGATGATCTTCTTGCCCTCGGCCTCGCGCACCTGGCCAGGCTCAAAGGGCTCGATCATTCCGTGCTCGGCCGCCATGCGGCGGATCCATTTGTCGCTCTTGATGCTCATAGCAGAACTCCCTGCGCTGTGGCCCAGGCGATTGGCACACCCTGGGCGCTATTAAATACGTAGCTATTAGCGCTTGAACATCAAGCGCGCGAGCCGTATTTTGCTTGAGAAATCACCCAATCCCCCACCCCCTGGGGCGGCAACACCTGCGGATTGCGCCAGATCACAGGCGCGGGGTGCCGGCAGGCCAGACGGCCACCCCCAATTTAATCAAAATTCATAGCAAACATTGCAATATCAGCGGGAGACAGGGGCCAATTTTGCACCCAACGCCTGGCTGACCATCGTGCGCTCGATCAGCCGGTCGTCTCCCAGCACAATCATTGCAAACAGCAGTTCGTCCAGGCTGCGGGCCTGCTGGGTCTTGCGCTCCAGCAGCGGCGTGGCACGGGGGTTGAGCACCACAAAGTCGGCCTCACAACCCGGCTGCAGGTTGCCCACCACACCCGCCAGGCCCAACGCCCTGGCCGCGCCGGCCGTGTGTTGCCACCACAGCCGCTGGGGCGACAGGCTCAGGCCCTGTTTGCTCTGCCCCTCCCGGCCCACATAGTAGGCCGCCAGCATGGTGTGGAACGGGCTGAAGCTGGTGCCACCGCCCACGTCACTGGCCAGGCCATAACCAAAACCCACGCGATCGGCCCCGGCGTAGTCGAAGAAACCACTGCCCAGAAACAGGTTGCTGGTGGGGCTCACGGCCGCCGTGGCGCCGGTATCGCGCATCAGCGCCCGGTCGTCATCGTCGAAATGGATGCAGTGCGCATACACCGCCCGCTCCCGCATCAGGCCGAAATCGTCGTACACGGACAGGTAGCTGCGCGAGGCGGGGAACAACTCGCGCGCCCAGCGGATCTCGTCGAGGTTCTCGGCCACATGCGACTGGATCCACACATCGGCGTAACGCGCCGCCAGCTCCCCGGCGCCACGCAGCTGCTCAGGGGTGCTGGTGGGCGCAAAACGCGGGGTGATGGCATAGCCCAGGCGATCCACACCGTGCCAGCGCTGGATCAGTGCCTCGGTGTCGGCCAGGCTTTGCTCGGTGTCGTCGCGCACGCCGTCGGGCGAGTGGCGGTCCTGCAGCACCTTGCCAGTGATCAGGCGCATGTGCTGGCGCCGGGCCTCGGTAAACAGCGCATCCACCGATGCGGGGTGCGAGGTGGAAAACGCCAGCGCCGTGGTCACCCCGTTGCGCAGCAGCTCGGCCACAAAAAACTGCGCCACCTGCTCGCTGTAGTCGGGGGCCACAAAGCGTTTTTCGTGGGGAAAGGTGTAGTTTTCAAGCCAGGGCAGCAGGCCGTCGGCGGGCGATCCGATCACGTCGGTCTGGGGGAAGTGGATGTGCATGTCCACAAACCCCGGCGCCAGAATGCGCCCCGGCAGGTGGGTGACCGGCTGGTCCACGTAGCGGTGCGCCAGCGCCTGCCAGGCACCTGCGGCCAGCACCCGCTGGCGGCCCTGGGCGTCGGGGCCCACGGCCAGCAGGCCATCTTCGTCATAGAGGGCGCTGCCATCGTCGGCAAAGCGCAAAAGGGCGGAGCGGTATACAGGCATGGTCGCAAGCTTAGCGGCAGGGGGGGCCGCTTGTATATGGCGCGCCCCATAGTGGCTATGGCGCGCCGTGGCCAGATCGTGGGGCAGGTCAGCGCGCCAGCTTGCCCACCACCCCCTCGACCAGCCAGTTCATCTGCAGGATCTGCGCGTCCGTCAGCGCCTGGCCCGCCGCAATCCGCTCCAGCCCTTCGTTGTCGCGCACAGCCACGCGGCCCGCGCGGAAAGGCTGCAACTGGCCCGCGCCCACGGCTTTTTGCGCCTTGAGCACTTCCTGCTGCACGGCGGCAGGCACCTTGGTGCCGAAATCACCGACACGGATCATGCCCTCGCGCACGCCGCCCCACACATTGGCGCTTTTCCAGGAGCCGTTTTGCACGGCGCGCACACGCTCGGTGTAGTAGTGGCCCCACTGGTGCGTCACGGCCACGATCTGGGCGTCCGGCCCCGTGCGGCGCATGTCCGAGTGGTAGGCCACCGCCATCTTGCCGCGCTCCTGCGCGGCCGCCATCACGGCGGTGGAGCCCGTGTGGAACGCAATCACGTCCACATCCTGGTTGAACAGCGCCATGGCCGCATCACGCTCCTTGGGCGGGTCGAACCACACGTTGAGCCACACCACTTTGACCGTGGCCTGGGGATTCACCGAACGCATGCCCAGGGTGAAGGCGTTGATGCCCTGCAGCACTTCGGGAATAGGGAAACCGGCCACAAAACCGGCCACACCGGTCTTGCTCATGCGGCCCGCAGCAATGCCTGCCAGATACCGGCCCTCGTAGTAGCGCGCATTGGCCGTGGCCACGTTAGGGGTGGCCTTGTAGCCCGTGATGGACTCGAACTTCACATGCGGATAGTCCTGGGCTACCTTGAGCGTGGGTTCCATGTAGCCAAAACTGGGCGTGAAGATGACCTGGTGGCCGGTGGCAGCCAGATCGCGGATCACGCGCTCGGCATCGGCACCTTCGGCCACGTTTTCCACAAAGGTGGTTTTCACCAGCGGGCCCAGCGCCGCCTCGACGGCCTTGCGGCCTTCTTCGTGCTGGCGGGTCCAGCCCGCTTCGGTGATGGGCGAGACATAGACAAAACCGGCCTTGACGGGTTCGGCCACGCTGCCCTTGGCGGGTGCGGTCTGTGAAAAAGCGGGGGAGAAAAAACAGGCGGCCACGAGCGTGGCTGCGAGGTTTTTGTACATGGTGGTCCTCTACATGGTCCCGAAAACAGAAAAAGCAAAAGGCTGCCGGGACAGCAGCCTTTCACGCGATTTTACCGTGGCGGGGCGGAGCAGCCCCCCGCGCTCAGTAGTCGTGCTCCACGCAACGCTCGAAGGTCTCCTTGAGCTTGTGCTCCCACACCCGCTTGTCGGCATTGCCCGCAAAACTCGCCTCGAAGCTGTTGAACGCCAGCTGGTAGGCATGTTTGGCCGTGAGGCCCGTGGCCGCGAACACCTGGGTGAAGTTCTCGTTGATGTAGCCGCCAAAGTAGGCCGGGTCATCGGAATTGACCGTGGCCGCCAGCCCGGCATCCAGCAATTGGCCCAGGTTGTGGTCAGCCAGGTTGGGGAACACGCACAGCTTCTGGTTGGACAGCGGGCACACAGTGAGCGCAATGCGCTCCTGCGCCAGGCGCTGCATCAGCGTGGCATCGTGCACGGCCTGCACGCCATGGTCGATGCGCTCGACCTTGAGCACATCGAGCGCGCTCCAGATGTAGGCAGGCGGCCCCTCCTCACCCGCGTGTGCCACCAGGTGCAGGCCCAGCTCGCGGCAGCGGGCGAACACACGCGCAAACTTCTCAGGCGGGTGGCCCAACTCGCTGGAATCGAGCCCCACGCCCACGATCTTATCGAGCAGGGGTTGGGCCTGCTCCAGGGTTTCAAACGCAGACTCTTCGCTCAGGTGGCGCAGGAAACACAGGATCAGCGTGGCGCTGATGCCCAGTTCGGTGCGTGCGTCCTGGCAGGCACGGTGCAGGCCGTTGATGACGGTCTCCATGGCCACGCCACGGGCGGTGTGGGTCTGCGGGTCAAAGAAGAGCTCCGCATGCAGCACGTTGTCGCGCGCCGCGCGGCCCAGGTAGGCCCGCGCCATGTCATAAAAATCCTGCTCATGCAGCAGCACGCTGGCGCCCGCGTAGTAGATATCCAGAAAACTCTGCAGGTTGGTGAACGCGTAGGCGCTGCGCAGGGCCTCCACGCTGGCATAGGGCAACGTCAACCCGTTGCGCTGCGCCAGGGCAAAGATCAGTTCGGGCTCCAGCGAACCTTCGATGTGGATGTGCAGTTCGGCCTTGGGCATGGCGCGCAACAGCCCGGGCAGGCGCTCGGTAGAGATGGGGGGAATTTTGAACATGGCGGCCGGGCCTCTCTTTTTCTGTGGGGATGGCCCACATCATGCCCTGGCAGGGCAGCAACGAAAAGGGCCGCTGAAAGCGGCCCTGGGGCAGGTGCCACAGGGCGCCTGCTGCGAACGTCAGGAAGGCTTACTTCTTGTCGCCGCCGGGGATCTTGCCTTCCACGCCCTTGACGTAGAAGTTGATGCCACCGAGGAACTTGTCGTCGGCCACGGCGTCCTTTTCCAGCACGGGCTTGCCGTCCTGGCCCACGATCGGACCCTTCCAGATCACGAAGCTGCCGTCGGCCAGTCCCTTCTTCACGGCTTCGACCTTGGCCTTGGTGTCGGCAGGCACGTCTTCGGCGATGGAGACGATGTCGATCGCGCCTTCCTTCACGCCCCACCAGCTTTGGCCCGAAGCCCACTGGCCTTCCAGCGCATCCTTGGTGGCCTTGACGTAGTACGGGCCCCAGTTGATCACGGCCGATGCCAGGTGGGCCTTGGGGCCGTAGGCGGTCATGTCCGAATCCCAGCCGAAGGCGCGCTTGCCCTTCTCTTGTGCCGTCTTCAGCACGGCGGGGGAGTCGGTGTTCTGGAACAGCACGTCGGCACCGCCGTTGATCAGGCTGGTGGCGGCTTCGGTTTCCTTCGGTGGGCTGAACCATTCGTTCACCCACACCACCTTGGTCTTGATCTTGGGGTTGACCGACTGCGCACCCAGCGTGAAGCTGTTGATGTTGCGGATCACTTCAGGGATAGGCACCGAGCCCACCACGCCCAGGGTGTTGGACTTGGTCATGGCACCGGCGATCACGCCCGCCATGTAGGCACCTTCGTAGGTGCGGCTGTCGTAGGTGCGCATGTTTTCGGCGGTCTTGTAGCCGGTGGCATGCTCGAACTTCACACCCTTGTTGTCCTCTGCGACCTTGAGCATGGATTCCATGTAGCCGAAGGTGGTGCCGAAGATCAGCTTGTTGCCCTGGCCGGCCAGGTCGCGCAGCACGCGCTCGGCGTCGGCAGATTCGGGCACGCTTTCGACGAAGCTCGTCACGACCTTGTCGCCGAATTCCTTCTCGATGGCCTTGCGGCCGTTGTCGTGGGCGAACGACCAGCCGCCGTCGCCCACCGGGCCGACGTAGGCAAAGGCGATCTTCAGTGGCTCGGGCTTGGGCGCCGGTGCTTCTGCCACGGGAGCCGGTGCAGGCGCGGGGGCCGGTGCCGGTTCTTCCTTCTTGCCACAACCCACGAGGGCGGCAGCGGCCACGGCGGAGAGCGCTGCCACCTTGAGCATGGAGCGTTTCTGCAGATCAGTCATGTCGGTTTCCTTATTGAAGAAGTAAGACTTGCAAAGGTTGAGGGACGAAAACACTAATTATGGGGCGATCTACCACTGGGTAACCAGCAATTCTTGGGCGCGGCGGTTGTTCACGACCCCGGATAAAACGGCTTGCCCAGCGATGCGGGCATGTTGATGCGGATCCACGCCGGGTTGCGCGAGATCAGCGCCAGCACCACGATGGTGGCCACATACGGCAACATGCTCAGCAACTGGCTGGCCACCTGCACGCCCGTAGCCTGCAAATGGAATTGCAGCATGGTCACGCCACCAAACAGATAAGCCCCGAGCAACACCCGTGCCGGGCGCCAGGTGGCAAAGGTGGTGAGCGCCAGCGCAATCCAGCCGCGCCCGGCCACCATGCCCTCCACCCACAGCGGGGTGTAGACCGTGGAGATGTAGGCCCCGGCCAGCCCGCACAGGGCCCCCCCGGCCACCACAGCGGCCAGGCGGATGCGGCGCACCGGGTAGCCCAGCGCATGGGCCGACTCGGGCGACTCGCCCACCGACCGCAGCACCAGGCCAGCGCGCGAACGGTACAGAAACCAGATCAACCCCGCCACCAGCAGCATGGTGAGGTACACCAGCGGGTGCTGCTGGAACAGCGCGGGCCCGAGCAGCGGCACATCGCCCAGCACAGGAATCGCGTACTTGGGCAGCTCGGGCAGCTTGGCCTGCACATAGCTGATGCCCGCAAAGGCCGAGAAGCCCACGCCAAACAGGCTGAGCGCCAGCCCCGTGGCGTACTGGTTGGTGTTGAGCCAGATCACCAGCACGCCAAAGATGGCGGCCAGAATCGCCCCCGCAGCCATGCCTGCGGCAAAGCCCAGCCAGGTGTTGCCCGTGTGCACCACGGTGGCAAACCCCGCGATGGCGGCGCACAGCATCATGCCCTCGGCGCCCAGGTTGACGATGCCCGCCTTTTCATTGATGAGCAGGCCCAGGGCCGCAATGGCCAGCACGGTGCCCGCGCTGAGCGTGGCGCCGATGAGCAGTGCATAAGACTCCATCAGACACCTCCTTTCTTGCTGCCGACCCAGCGGATGCGGTAGGCAATCAATGTGTCACAGGCCAGCAGCGTGAACAGCAGCAGCCCCTGGAAAACGCCCGTGAGCGACTTGGGCAAGCCCATGCGCGACTGCGCCAGCTCGCCGCCGATATAGAACATGCTCATGAGGATGGCCGAGAGGATCATGCCCACGGGGTGCAGCCGCCCCACAAAGGCCACGATGATGGCCGCAAAACCGTAGCCCGCTGGCACATAGGGCGTGAGCTGCCCAATCGGCCCAGCCACTTCCAGCGCGCCCGCCAGGCCCGCCGCGCCGCCCGAGATCAGCAGCGCCGTCCAGAGCGCGCGGCGCGACGAAAAGCCCGCATACCGCGCCGCTGCCGGTGCCAAACCGCCCACCTGCTGGGCAAATCCGGCCCGCGTGCGGAACAAGAACACCCACAGCGCGGCCGCCCCGGCCAGCGCCAGCAGCAGGCCGATGGACATGCGCGAACCCTGCATCAGGCGCGGGATCTGCGTGACCTTCTCGAAGGTCTTGGTCTGCGGGAAGTTGTAGCCCATGGGGTCTTTCCACGGGCCATAGACCAGGTAGCCCAGCACCAGCGTGGCCACATAGACCAGCATCAGGCTCACCAGGATTTCATTGGCATTGAACTTGTCACGCAACAGCGCCGTGAGCCCCGCCCAGGCCATGCCGCCCAGCACCCCGGCGAGCAGGATGGCGGGCACGATCCAGGGGCCCGTGGTCTTATCAGCCAGCAGCGCCACGCCGCCCGCCACCACGGCGCCGATGACAAACTGGCCTTCGGCGCCGATGTTCCACACGTTGGAGCGGAAGCACACCGCCAGCCCCAGCGCAATCAGCAACAGCGGCGTGGCCTTGACCATGAGTTCGCCAATGGCGTACTGCGTCTTGATGGGCTCCCAGAAGAACACCTGCAGCCCACGCACCGGGTCTTTGCCCAGCGCAATGAACAGGGCCACACCAATCAACACCGTGAAGGCCAGTGCCAGCAGCGGCGAGCCATAGGTCCAGAGTTTCGACGCCTGGGGGCGCGGTTCCAGCTTAAGCATGCTGCACCTCCCCGGCCTGTGCCTGTTGTTGCTGCAGCTGGTGCTGTTGCGCCAGGTGGGCCTGCACGTCGGCATGCCACAGGCCGCTCATCCATTCGCCAATGCGCTCCACCGTGGCCTCGGCGCGGGGCACGGAAGGCGACAGGCGCCCCTTGGCCACCACATGCAGCCGGTCGCAGATTTCAAACAATTCGTCCAGCTCCTCACTGACCACCAGCACGGCGCAGCCCGCATCGCGCAGCGCCAGGATCGAGCCGCGAATCTGCGCGGCTGCCCCCACGTCCACACCCCAGGTGGGTTGCGAGACGATGAGCAATTTCGGGTTGGCGTCGATCTCGCGCCCCACGATGAACTTTTGCAGGTTGCCCCCCGACAGCGACCTGGCCGGGGAATGGGGGCCACCCGCTTTCACGTTGAAGCGCTGGATGAGGGCCTCGGCGTGTTTTTGCAACGCCCCCACCTTGATCCAGCCGCTGCCCGCCACCGAGTTGGTGCGCGTGAGCAGCAGGTTGTGCGCCAGGCCCATGGTGGGCACGGCACCCCGGCCCAGGCGCTCTTCGGGCACGAAGTGCAGGCCCAGCGCGCGGCGCTGGCGGGGGCCCATGCGGCCCGCGTTCTGGCCCGACACCTGGACACAAGCCGGCTCGGCCCGCTGGTCTTCGCCCGACAGCGCATAGAGCAACTCTTTTTGCCCATTGCCCGACACACCGGCAATGCCCACCACTTCGCCCGCCTTCACCTCGAACTGCAGGTCGATCAAGTCCACGCCGAACTGGTCGGCCCGTGGCAGCGACAGGCCCTTGACGCGCAGCACCGTAGCGCCGGTCTGCACCGCACGGTGTTCCAGCGCGGGCGGCTCGGCGCCAATCATCAGGCGCGAGAGCGATGCATTGGATTCTTCCGCCGGATTGCACACGCCCGTGACCTTGCCGCCGCGCAGCACGGTGCAGGCGGTGCACAGCGCGCGGATCTCGTGCAGCTTGTGGCTGATGTAGAGGATGCTGCAGCCTTCCGAAGCCAACTTGCGCAGCACCACAAAGAGCTTCTCGACGGCCTGGGGCGTGAGCACCGAAGTGGGCTCGTCCAGGATCAGCACCTTGGGGTTGGTGAGCAGCGCACGGATGATCTCCACCCGCTGCATCTCGCCCACGCTCAGGGTGTGCACGGGGCGCAGGGGGTCGATGTCGAGGCCGTATTCGGCGGCCTTGGCGCTGATGCGGCCGGTCACTTCGGCCAGCGTCAGGCTCTTGTCCAGGCCCAGCCACACGTTCTCGGCCACCGTGAGGGTGTCGAACAGGCTGAAATGCTGGAACACCATGGCAATGCCCAGCGCCCGCGCCTCTTGCGGGTTGCGCACCTGCACGGCCTGGCCGTTGAAGAACACGCTGCCTTCGTCGGGCTTGACCGAGCCGTAGATGATCTTCATCAGCGTGGACTTGCCCGCGCCGTTTTCGCCCAGCACCGCATGGATTTCACCCGGCAACACCGTGAGCGACACACCACTGTTGGCCACCACGGCCGGGTAGCGCTTGGTGATGCCCACAAGCTGCAGCCGGGGCGGCGGCGAAGCCCCCGGGGCGGAGGGAATAGGAGGTGAACTCATGCGGGGATTGTCTCTCAGTTTTACAACTTGTTATAAGAACGAAAACACCTTCTTGCGCTTGTTCAGCATGCCAAAGCAGCTATTCTTTTCGTAGCGAAGACGCGACAGCCTTGACACATTCGCGCAGCCACACGGCCGCCGCCGAGTGGTGGGTGCGCGCATGCCAGAGCTGGTAATACATGAGCCGGGGAAACGGCACCGGGCACGGCAGGATGGCCAGCGGCAACTGCTCCACATACCGTTCGCAGTACTGGCGGCCCGTGGTCAGCACAAGCAAGCTCGATGCCACGATGCTGGGGATCAGGCTGAAATGCGCGCAGCGCGCCGTGATGTGGCGCTGCATGCCCAGGCTGTCCAGGTGCACGTCGATCACGCCGCGTGCACCCGGGTGGGTGGGGGTGGGGGCAATGTGTTCGGCCGCCAGCCAGCTCTCCATGTCCCAGCCACGCCGCACGGCGGGGTGGTCGCGGTTGACCAGGCAGACCACCTCGTCGCCAAACAGGCGGCCCATGTGCAGGTCGTCCGGCGGCTGGGGCCAGTTGCCGATCACCACGTCCACCTCGCCCTGCGCCAGGTGCGCGTGGTAGTGCGCGTCGGCCGACAGGGGCAGGATCTCGATGGGGCACAAAGGCGCCTCCACCTTGATACGGGACACGAGCTGGGGCAGGAACAGCGGGTCGAGGTAGTCGCTGGCCGCCACGCGGAAAGTGCGGGTGGCGGTGCGTGGGTCAAACCCGCGCGCATCCGAAAACAGCGCCTCGGCCGCGCGCAGGATGGCACCGGCGGGCTCCACCATGCGCAGTGCCGCATCGGTGGGCATCATGCTGGCGCCCGAACGCACCAACAGCGGGTCGCCCGACAGGTCGCGCAGCCGCTTGAGCGCAGCCGACACCGCCGGCTGGTGCATGCCCAGGCGGACGGCGGCCCTCGATACGCTGCGTTCTGTGAGCACGGTGTGCAAGACCCTTATGAGATGGAGGTCTATCTTGTCGAAAAGGGCGTGGTCTCTCATAGCAGTGCGTGCATTGATGTCATAAGCTTGTACTTATGCTGGAGGCCTTGGGGCGCCCTACCCTCAGATGAATTGAAGAATTGATAGCAATCGAAGAAGCGGCATCCGTCATGACCACCCAACCCCTGCAATTCCTGCGCCGCGGCCAGCCCGTGGCGCTGGGCAATGTACCACCCGACCGCACCCTGCTGGAGGTGCTGCGCGAAGACCTGGGCAACACCGGCACCAAGGAGGGCTGCGGCGAAGGCGACTGCGGCGCTTGCACCGTGGTGCTGGGCGAAGAACGCGGCGGCCAGCTGCACTACAGCGCCGTGAACAGCTGCATCCGCCTGGCCCATTCGGTGAACGGCATGGCGCTGTGGACCGTGGAGGACCTGGCGGAAGACCCGCTGATTCAGCCCGTGGGCGAGGCGGCCGCAGCAGCGCGGCAGGCCATCACCTTGCACCCCGCGCAAGAAGCCATGGTCCAGTGCCACGGCTCTCAATGCGGGTTCTGTACTCCCGGCTTCGTGATGAGCCTCTTCGGCATGTACCAGAACCACATAGCCCCCACGCTCCCCACTGCGTGTGGTTCGCTGCCCCCCGAGGGGGCCCTCGCGCCTAGGGGCGGCCCGTCGGCGCTCGACCATGTCCGCCACGGTGAACCCATCACCCGCGAGCTGGCCCAGGAAGAACTCTCGGGCAACCTGTGCCGCTGCACCGGCTACCGCCCCATCCTCGACGCCGCCCAGCAGATGGCAGCGCTGCCCGGCATGGCGGTCAATGAAGCCGAAGTGCTACAAAAATTGAAGCTACTAGCACACAACCAGAGCGCGCAAGCAGCCAATTTGTCTTACATCGCCCCCACCAGCCAGGCCACCCTGCTGGCCGCACGCGCCGCCCACCCCGGCGCGCAGATCGTGGCGGGTTGTACCGACGTGGGGCTGTGGGTGACCAAGCAACACAAGCAATACGCCCAGGTGATCGACGTGACCCGCGCGGCCGAGCTGCGCCAGGTGGCACAGCACGCCGACGCCATCCACATCGGCGCGGCCGTGAGCCTGACCGACGCGTTTGCAGCCCTCACCGCACAGTGGCCGCAGCTGCACCGTTTTGCCACGCGGTTTGCGGGGCTGCCCGTGCGCAACTCGGGCACGCTGGGCGGCAATGTGGCCAATGGCTCGCCGATTGGCGACTCCATGCCGCTCTTGATCGCCCTGCGCGCCCACGTGGTGCTGGCGAGCCAGGCCCGGGGCGAGCGCCAGCTGCCGCTGGAAGACCTCTACACCGGCTACCGCCAGAACGTGATGGCGGCGGATGAGTTGCTGGTACGCATCGTGGTGCCCCGCCCCTCCGCGCAAGAACAGCTTCGGGCGTACAAAATTTCGAAACGCTTTGACGACGATATCTCCGCCGTCTGCCTGGTGCTGAACCTCGATATCGCCAACGGCACCGTGCAGCGCGCCAGCATCGGCGCGGGCGGCGTGGCTGCCACCCCGGCCCGCGCGCGGCAGACCGAGGCCGCGTTGGTAGGCCAACCGTGGACCGAGGCCACCGCGCAACGCGCCGCTGCGGTGCTGCAGGCCGAGTTCAGCCCCATCTCGGACATGCGCGCCAGCGGCGCCTACCGCCGCCAGGTGCTGGGTAGCCTGCTGCAACGCTACTGGCTGGAGAGCCAGGGCCACCCCTCGGTGAGCCTGGACACCTTGACACTGGAGGCCACGGTATGAACGCCCCCGAACACATCCCCACCCAGGCCCTGCCCTCGCCCACACGGGCGGCCATGGGCCACTCGCACATCCACGAAAGCGCCCGCGCCCAGGTGGCAGGCGCCGCGCACTACATCGACGACCTGCCCGAGGTGAAGGGCACGCTGTATGCAGCGCCCATCCTCTCCACGGTGGCGCACGGCCGCCTGAACGGCGTGGATGCCGCCGCCGCGCTGGCCCTGCCCGGCGTGCGCGGCGTGGTGCTGGCGGGCGATGTGCCCGGCGACAAGATCCTGGCCGCCTTCGCGCACGACGAACCGGTGTTTGCCGAGGGCAGCGTGCAGTTTGTCGGCCAGGTGATCGGCCTGGTGGTGGCCGATTCGGTGATGCAGGCGCGCCGTGCGGTGCGCGCCGTGCAGCTCGACATCACACCCCTGCCCGCCGTGCTCACGGTGCAGGACGCACTCAAGGCACAGAGCTATGTGCTGCCCCCGGTGTTTGTGCGCCGGGGCGATGCGGCGGCGGGCCTGGCGCAATCCGCCCACCGCCTGAGCGGCGCGTTCGAGGTGGGCGGGCAGGAGCATTTCTACCTCGAAGGCCAGATCGCCTACGCCATGCCGCTGGAACAAAAGCAGTGGTGGATCTACTCCAGCACCCAGCACCCGGGCGAGGTGCAGCACTGGGTCTCGCACGCCTTGGGCATCGACAACCACGCGGTGCGCGTGGAATGCCGCCGTATGGGCGGCGGCTTTGGCGGCAAGGAGACCCAGGCCGGCCACCTGGCCGTGTGGGCCGCCGTGGCGGCCCACAAGCTGGGCCGCCCCATCAAGCTGCGGCTGGACCGCGACGAAGACTTCATGGTCACCGGCAAGCGCCACCCGTTTGCGTACGAATACGACGTGGGCTTTGATGGCACGGGCCGCATCACGGGCCTGAAGCTGCAGATGGCGGCCAACTGCGGCTTCAGCGCCGACCTGTCGGGCCCCGTGGCCGACCGCGCGGTGTTCCACAGCGACAACGCCTATTACCTGAGCGATGTCGAGATCGCCTCGTACCGCTGCAAGACGAATACCCAGAGCCACACCGCGTTCCGTGGCTTCGGCGGCCCGCAGGGCGTGATCGTGATCGAGGCCATCCTGGGCGACATCGCGCGCGCGCTGGGCCTGGACGCACAGGACGTGCGCCTGGCCAACCTGTATGGCAAGGACGCGAGCAGCGGCCGCAACGTCACCCACTACCAGATGGCGGTGGAAGACAACATCCTGCACGAGCTGATGCCCACGCTGGAACAGACCTCGGGCTACCGCCAACGCCAGGCCGAAATTGCGGCCTGGAACGCGCACAACCCTGTGGTCAAGCGCGGCATCGCCATCACGCCCGTCAAGTTCGGCATCAGCTTCACGGCCACGTTGTTCAACCAGGCCGGCGCGCTGGTGCATGTGTACACCGATGGCAGCGTGCAGGTGAACCATGGCGGCACCGAAATGGGCCAGGGCCTGCACACCAAGGTGGCGCAGATCGTGGCTGATGAGCTGGGCGTGCCCCTGCACCGTGTGCTGGTCACGGCCAGCGACACCAGCAAGGTGCCCAACGCCAGCGCCACCGCCGCCAGCAGCGGCACCGACCTGAACGGCCGCGCCGCCCAGTACGCCGCGCGCAACGTGCGCGACAACCTGGCCTCGTTCGTGTGCGGGCTGGATGGCTGCGGCGCGGGCGCGATCCGGTTCGCGGGCGGCCAGGTGATCTCGCCCAAGGCCGTGCGCAGCTTCGACGCCGTGGTCAAGGACGCCTATGCCAACCGCATCCAGCTGTGGAGCGACGGCTTTTATCGCACGCCCAAGATCCATTACGACAAGGCCACGCTCACGGGCCGGCCGTTTTACTACTTCGCCTATGGCGCGGCCTGCACCGAGGTGGCCATCGACACCCTCACGGGCGAGAGCCGCGTGCTGAAGGTGGACATCCTGCACGACGTGGGCCACAGCATCAACCCGGCCATCGACATCGGCCAGATCGAAGGCGGTTTTGTGCAGGGCATGGGCTGGCTCATCACCGAGCAGCTGGTGTGGAACGACAAGGGCACCCTCGCCACCCACGCGCCCAGCACGTACAAGATCCCGGCGACGGGCGACATCCCGGCGCATTTCAAGGTGGACCTGTGGCCCGAGGCGAACCGCGAAGACAACGTGGGCGGCAGCAAGGCCGTGGGCGAGCCGCCGTTCATGCTGGCGATCAGCGTTTACGAGGCGTTGCGCAATGCGGTGGCTGCGGGGCGGGGTGGCGTGGATGCTGCGGCGCCGGTGGTGTTGACGGCACCGGCAACGGCGGAAAATGTGCTGAGGGCGTTGGGGCGGGTGGTGGATTGATTTTTTTGCCCCTACCGCCTGCTGGTTGTGCCTTTGCAGCTATTATTTTTTATAGCATTTTGATTCCCACTCACCGTTCGGGCTGAGTGGGTCGAAACCAGTTCAACGCCTCCCATCCGTTCGGGCTGAGCTTCTGTCAAAGCCTGGGCGCTACCCAGGAGCCGTTCGGGCTGAGCCTGCCGAAGCTGGGGCACGCACCCCAACCGTTCGGGCTGTCGAAGCCTTGGCGTGCTGGTTTGACAAGCATGCTTGGGTTCAGGGCGGAGGCCGGGGTGTGCGCCCGGCGGCGCAGTAACTTTCTTTCGTCTCGCCGAAAGAAAGTCACCAAAGAAAGGGCGACCCTGCTGTCTGCGACCCCTGCGCTGCGCTGCGGGGCAACCTGGGGTGCTCGGCCACGGGGTGCACCGCAGAACTCGCTGCGCGCCTTCGGCGCTGCGCTCGGACAACTGCGGTGAGTCAGTTCACGAAGCATGCGCGCTCCGACGCGCATGCCACCCCGCGCCCTGCGCGCCCCAGGCGCATCCAGAAGGGAACCCACGAATCGGACATCCATACGGGCCATCGCTGCGCTCGGCCCCATCTCGCGGGCGCAAGCGCCACGCGCTGCGCAGCCTGGGCCGGGCGAAGCAATGGCCCGTGTGGCTGTTCGGCTGTTGGATGTTCGGCTGCCCCCCCTGCTGGCTGCGCCTGCGGCGGGGCGGTTGTGGGGTGGCACGCGCGTCGGA
>JADMJR010000261.1 GCA_018780365.1 Acidovorax sp.
GCCCCGCCGCAGGCGCAGCCAGCAGGGGGGTGGGCAGCCGAACATCCAACAGCCGGACAGCCCCACGGGCCTTTGCTTCGCTCGGCCCCCTCTCGCAGGCGCAAGCGCCATGCGCTGCGCAGGCGGGGCCGAGCGCAGCGATGGCCCGAATGGATGTCCGGTTGCGGGTTCCCTTCTGTATGCGCCTGGGGCGCGCAGGGCGCGGGGTGGCATGCGCGTCGGAGCGCGCATGCTTCGTGAACTGACTCACCGCAGTTGTCCGAGCGGAGCGCCGCAGGCGCGCAGCGAGTTCTGCGGTGCACCCCGTGACCGAGCACCCCAGGTTGCCCCGCAGCGCAGCGAAGGGGTCGCAGACAGCAGGGTCGCCTTTTCTTTGGTGACTTTCTTTTGGCGAAGCAAAAGAAAGCCACTGCGCCGCCGGGCGCACACCCCGGCCTCCGCCCGCAGCCAAAGCACGTTGAATGCTATAAATAATGTAGCTAAAAAGGCAATACCAACGCGCGTAAACGCCCAAAAAAGCCTAGGAAAAGAGGCCCGCCCATGAGCCTCTCCACCCCTTTCATCCACCGCCCCATCGGCACCATGCTCCTCACCCTGGGCCTGGCCCTGGCCGGTGCGGTGTCGTACTTCCTGCTGCCCGTCGCCCCGCTGCCGCAGGTGGACTACCCCACCATCTCGGTCAGCGCCAGCCTGCCCGGCGCCAGCCCCGACACCATGGCTGCCACCGTCGCCACGCCATTGGAACGGTCACTGGGCGCGATCGCGGGCGTCACCGAGATCACCTCGCGCTCCATCCTGGGCAGCACCTCCATCACGCTGCAGTTCGACCTGGACCGCAACGTGGACAGCGCCGCGCGCGATGTGCAGGCGGCCATCAACGCCGCACGCACGCTGCTGCCCACGGGCATGCCCAGCAACCCGACCTACCGCAAGGTCAACCCGGCGGATTCGCCCATCATGATCCTGGCGCTCACGTCGGACCTGCTCACGCGCGGGCAGATGTACGACGCGGCCTCCACGGTGCTGGCGCAAAAACTCTCGCAGGTCGAAGGCGTGGGGCAGGCCACGGTGAGTGGTGGCGCGCTGCCCGCCGTGCGCGTGGAGCTGGACCCGGTACGCCTGGCGTCCAACGGCATCTCGCTGGAGCAGGTGCGCAGCGCCATCGTCACCACCAATGCCAACCGGCCCCTGGGCGCGGTGGAGCGCGAGGACCACTACTGGCAGGTGGCTACCAACGACCAGGCCCGAGTGGCGGCCGACTACGCACCGCTGGTGCTGCGCTGGAAGAACGGCCAGGCCGTGCGGCTGCAGGATGTGGCCGAGGTGGTGGACTCGGTGCAGGACGTGCGCAACTTCGGCGTGGCCAATGGCAAGCCTGCCATCCTGCTGCAGGTCTACAAGCAGCCCGGTGCCAACATCCTCGAAGCCGTGGAGCGGGTGCGCTCGCTGCTTCCTGCGCTCAAGGCGTCCATCCCGGCGGCCATCGACATCGAGATCGTCTCCGACCGCACGCCCACGCTGCGGGCCTCGGTCAAGGAGGTGGAGCGCGCGCTGCTGATTGCCGTGGCGCTGGTGGTGCTGGTGGTGTTTCTGTTTCTGCGCAACGGGCGCGCCACGCTCATCCCCAGCGTGGCGGTGCCGGTGTCGCTGGCGGGCACGTTTGGCGTGATGTACCTGGCGGGCTACACGCTCGACAACCTCTCGCTCATGGCGCTCACGGTGGCCACCGGCTTTGTGGTGGACGATGCCATCGTGGTGCTGGAGAACATCATGCGCCACATGGAGCGCGGCAAGACCGCGCTGCGGGCCTCGCTCGACGGCGCGCGCGAGATCGGCTTCACCGTGGTGTCCATGAGCCTCTCGCTCATTGCCGTGTTCGTGCCCATCCTGTTCATGGGCGGCATCGTGGGGCGGTTCTTCCGCGAGTTCGCCATCGTCATGTCCTCGGCCATCCTGGTGTCGATGGTGGTGTCGCTCACCACCACGCCCATGATGTGCGCGGCGCTGCTCAAGCCCCAGCACCTCACCCCCGTGCGGCGCAGCGGCTGGCGGGGCGCGGTGGGCCGGTGGGTGGACCGCGCCCAGGCGCGCGGCATGCGCCTGTACCGGCGCAGCCTGGCCTGGTGCCTGCGCCACCAGCCGGTGGCCCTGCTGGCGCTGGTCTGTGTGGTGGGGCTTAACGTGTACCTCTACACCGCCATCGACAAGGGCTTCATGCCCGAGCAGGACACGGGCCGCATCTCGGGCTTCATCCGGGCCGACCAGGCCACGTCCTACCAGGCGATGGAGCAGCGGCTGCAGCGTTTCCTGTCCATCGTGCAGGCCGACCCGGCGGTGGAGCATGTGACCGGCTTCACCGGTGGCTGGCAGCGCAACGCAGCGGCCATGTTCATGACGCTCAAGCGCGGGCCGGGGCAGGAGAGTTCGGAGGCCGTCATTGCGCGGCTGCGCGAGCAGCTCAAGAACGAGCCCGGCGCGCGCCTGTTCATGTCGCCGCAGCGCGATGTGCGCATCGGCGGGCGGCAAAGCAGCGGCGCCTCGTTCGACTACACGCTGCAGGCCGACGACATTGGCGACCTGCGCACCTGGGAGCCGCGCATCCGCCAGGTGCTGAGCCAGCTGCCCGAGCTGGAGGACGTGAACAGCGATGTGCAGGACTACGGCCTGCAGACCTCGCTGGTCATCGACCGCGACGCCGTGGCGCGCCTGGGCCTCACCATGGCGCAGATCGACGCCACGCTGAACGACGCCTTTGGGCAGCGGCAGGTGGGCGTGATCTACAACCCGCTCAACCAGTACCGCGTGGTGATGGAGGCAGAGGCCCGCTACCTGCAAAGCCCCGAGACGCTGCGCGGCTTTTTCTTTGTCAACAATCTGGGCCAGCCGATTCCGCTCACCGCGTTTGCGCGCATCACCACCACCAACACGCCCCTGTCGGTCAACCACGACCGGGGCACGCCCGCCAGCAGCATCAGCTTCAGCCTGGCGCCGGGGGTGTCGCTGTCGCAGGCGTCAGACGCGGTGCGCAATGCGGTGGCCGAGCTGGGCGTGCCGGTGTCGGTGCGGGGCTCGTTCAGCGGCACGGCGGGGGCGTTTCAGGACGCGCTGGCGGGGCAGCCGCTGCTGATCCTGGCAGCCATGATCACCATCTACCTGGTGCTGGGCATGCTGTACGAGAGCCTGGTGCACCCGGTCACCATCCTGTCCACGCTGCCGTCTGCGGGCGTGGGGGCGCTGCTGGCGCTGATGCTGTTCAAGACTGAGTTCTCGCTCATTGCGCTCATCGGCGTGATCCTGCTCATCGGCATCGTCAAGAAGAACGCGATCCTGATGATCGACTTTGCCCTGACGCGGCAGCGCCAGCAGGGCGGGGCGCCTGTGACGGCCGCGCAGGCCATCTACCGCGCCTGCAACCTGCGCCTGCGCCCTATCCTCATGACCACCGTGGCGGCCATCTTTGGCGCGCTGCCGCTGGCCCTGGGCCGGGGCGATGGCGCCGAGCTGCGCCAGCCGCTGGGCATTGCGATTGTGGGCGGCCTGCTGGTGAGCCAGCTGCTCACGCTCTACACCACGCCGGTGATGTATGTGGCGCTGGACCGGCTGCGCACGCGCGTGCTGCGCGCCGTGGGCCGCCGCCGCAAGCAAGCGGTCGCCACGCCAGCGACCCCGGTGGCACTGCAAGGAAACGACGGATGACCTCTTTCACTTTTTCACGCCGGGCCACCTGGCCTGTTGCGTTGGCCAGCAGCCTGTGGCTGGCGGGCTGTGCACAGACGCCCCCCTATGAGCGCCCCACCCTGGACATCCCGGCGGCCTACAAGGAACAGGCCGCTGCCCAGGCCCAGGGCATCTGGAGGCCCGCACAACCGCAGGCCGCGCATGTGTTGCCGACCACCTGGTGGACGGTGTACGGCGACGCCGTGCTGGACCGCTTTCAGCAGCAGGCCGAGGCGAACAGCCCCACGCTGGCGCAAAATGCCGCGCGCCTGCGCGCCGCCCAGGCGGCCGTGGCCAGCAGCAGCGCGGCGGCCCTGCCCACCGTGGGCGCCAATGCCAGCAGCAGCCGCGCGCGCAGCGGCACCCAACTATCCGACGGCAGCAGCACCGCACGCATCAGCACCAGCCATTCGCTGGGCCTTTCTGCCAGCTGGGAGCTGGACCTGTGGGGCCGTGTGTCGGCCGGGGTGAGTGCCGCGCAGGCCAGTGCCCAGGCCAGTGCCGACGACCTGGCCGCCGCCCGCCTGTCGCTGCAGGCCACGGTGGCGCAGACCTATTTTTCGCTGCGTGCCGCCGAGGCCCAGGCCGCCCTGCTGGCCGAGACCCTGAAGGCCTACGACAAGAGCTGGGAGCTGACGCGCAACCGCCAGGCGGCGGGTGTGGCCTCCAGCGCCGATGTGGCGCAGGCCGAGGTGCAGTACAAGTCCACCCAGGTGCAGCTGCTGGAATCGCAGACCACACGCGGCCAGCTGGAGCACGCGCTGGCCGCCCTGTTGGGCCAGGCGCCCGCAGCCTTTGCGCTGGAAGCCACTGCCGCGTTGCCTGCACCGGCGAGCGTGCCCCAGGCCCTGCCGTCCGAGCTGCTGCAGCGCCGCCCTGACATCGCTGCCGCCGAGCGCCGCGTGGCCGCCGCCAATGCGCAGATCGGTGTGGCCCGCGCTGCGTACTTTCCTGCGCTCACGCTGTCGGCGGCGGGCGGCTACCGGGGCTCGCCACTGGCCGACCTGTTCAGTGCACCCAACCTGTTCTGGTCGCTGGGGCCTGCTCTGGCGGCGTCCATTTTTGATGGCGGCGCGCGCAACGCAGCGGTAGAGACAGCCCGCGCCAACCACGCGCAGGTCACGGCGGCCTACCGCCAGACCGTGCTGACGGCGCTGCACGAGGTGGAGGACAACCTCACCGCTGCTGCCGCATTGGCGCAAGAAGAGCAGTTGCAGCGCGAGGCCACGGCCGCCGCGCAGCGCGCGCTGGACGTGGTGGAGAACCAGTACCGTGCGGGCACCGTGGGCTATCTGAATGTGCTGACGGCCCAGACCACGGTGCTGTCCTCCCAGCGCAGCCTGATCGATGTGAAGAGCCGCCGCCTGTCGGCCGTGAATGCGCTGCTGAAAAACGTGGCCGGGCGCTGGGAGGCGCTGCCGAAATCTTGAGAAGGGCTCACTTTGCCTCATTCACAAGCACCCGTTCGGGCTGAGCTTGTCGAAGCCCTGCGCTGCGCTTCGACAAACTCAGCGTGATCGGTTGTGGATCTTTTGGAGGGCAACTCTTGGTGTGAGTTGGCGCTGCCGGGCTACATCGCCTTGAACAGGTGCGCGTAGAGCCGGCTCACCGGCAGCCGCTCGGGCCGCCCGCGCAGGCTGATGTGCTGCTTGCCTGCCTCGTCGCGCGTGACGGTGGCAATGTGGGTGGCGCGCACCAGGGTGCTGCGGTGCACCTGCCAGAACTCCTGCGGGTCGAGCTGTTCGATCAGCTCTTTGAGCGCGGTGCGGATCAGGTACTCGCGCTCGGCGGTCAGCACCCGCACGTATTTGTCGGCGGCTTCGAAATAGACCACCTCGGCCACCGGCACCATGTGGATCTGTGTGCCATAGCTGGCCTGGATCACGCTCAGCCGTGCGGCAGGCTGTGCAGGCTGCGAAGGTGGTGGCGGTGGGGTTGCTGCACCCACGCCGGGCGCCTGCAGCAAGGCGCGCAACTGGGCCATGGTGGCCTCCAGCGCGGGGGCGGCCGCAGCAGGCGTCGCAGCTGCGCTGGCCTGGCGCTGTGCCAGCAGCTCCTGCACCTTGGCCACGGTGCGCGCCAGGCGGCGGGCCTCGATGGGTTTGAGCAAGTAGTCCACCGCCTGGGCATCGAAGGCCTGCACGGCGTACTGGTCGTAGGCCGTGGCAAACACCAGGGCCGGGAAGGGCGCATCGTCGGGCCAGGCGTCGGCCAGTTCCACGGCGGCGTCCAGGCCGGTCTGGCCGGGCATGCGAATGTCGAAGAACAACACGTCGGGCCGCAGCGCCAGCGCCTGCTGCACGGCCGATAGCCCGTCGCCCACGGTGGCCACAATCTCCAGCGCGGGCCAGGCGCGGGCCAGCTCCTGGCGCAGGGCGGCAGCCAGCAGGGGTTCGTCTTCGGCAATCAGGGCGCGGGGGGCGGGCGGGTTCATGGTAGGGGTGGATTTTTCAAGGGAAAAATGACGTTTGCGCGCATCCCGCCTGTGTTTTCAGCTATCAATTCGAGAGTTCCTGCGTTGCCATGCAGGGTGGCCAGCCGCTCGCGCGCCTGGGCCAGGCCAAAGCTCTGCCCGGGGCCGGGTGTGGGCAACTGCTCGGGCAGGCCCACGCCGGTGTCTATCACTTCCAGCACCAGCTGGGGGTCGCCGCTGCCCGGCCGGGTGCTGGCGCGCACGGTGATGTGGCCACCTTCGATCTGGGGTTCCAGCCCGTGGCGGATGGCGTTCTCGACCAAGGGCTGCAGCAGCAGCGGGGGCACGGGTACGTTGCGCAGGGTGTCGGGCAGGTCCAGTGTGTAGGCCAGGCGCGTGCCCATGCGCACGGCCATCAGTTCCAGGTAGTCACGCAGGCGATCAAACTCGTTCTCCAGCGGGTGCTGGGTGCTGCGCGATGCGCTGAGCGTGGCGCGCAGGTAGGCAATCATGCGGTCCAGCATCTCCTGTGCGCGGGCCGGGTCGGTGCCGATGAGCACACGCAGGTTGGCCAGGGTGTTGAACAGCATGTGGGGTTCGAGCTGGGTTTCCAGCAGCTTCAGGCGCGCTTCGGTGGCGTGCATGCGCGCCTCGGCCATCTTGTCTTCCAGGTACGCTGATTTGTGGATGGCATAGAAGTAGTAGCTCGCCACCAGCCCGGCAATGGCCGTGATGAGGATGGAGGTGCGCTGGTCGGCCCCGGACAGCGATGCGCCTGCTGGGTAGAAGTGGAAGTAGTAAACGCACAGCGTATCGGCCAGCCGCGTGCCCGCCAGGTAGCCGATGATGTTGGCTGCCACCACCAGCGCGATGCCCTGCCAGCCCTGTGGCCAGCCTGTCTCGGCAGCCGACGGGATCAGCTCGCGGCCCAGGTCGATGATGGCCCAGGTGAAGGTGCCGATCAGCACCGAATACACCACCGGCGGCCCATAGGGCTTGTCGGGCATGAAGGCGTACTGGAGGGTGGCAACCACCAGCGTGAAGGCGACCACCTGCAGGTAGTGCCGCAGCTTGCTGACCCCACTGAAATCGCGGCGCAGCGTCATGGCCGGTTCTGGCGCCGCTGCAGGGCTTCGCGCTCGCGCTGCACCATGCGCTCGCGCAGGCCGCCGCCAGCGCCGAGCAAAAACACCGACACGCCATGCAGCACCAACCCCAGGCCCCAGCCCAGCAGGGGGTACACCGACCAGGGGCGGCTGCCAAACGCATAGCGCGACATGGCAAAAATCACGGCGTTGACCAGTACGAAGGCCACCGCATGCACGTACCAGCCCAGCTTGGCGTTGGCGCGGCGACGGGCCAGCGTGTCCAGTTCTTCGGGGCTCAGGGGAGTTGGCATGGCGGCAAAGGGGCGTGGGGCAGGGTGGTCAGAATTCTAGGGGGCCCGGCGGCTTGCTACGCCGGGCAGGCCTGCCGCGCCACCGTGGCCACGGCCTGCGCATCGAGCGTCAGCCCCATGTGGTTCACACCGGGCACCAGGGTGACGGGCACGGGTTTGCCCGCCTGGGCAAACAGGTCGGCAAAGCGGTCGGCGTAGAACAGTTCGTCGTCTGTCCCGGCCACGATGCAGACGGTGCCCCGGGCATTGCGGATGTCGGCCTGGTAGTCGTCGTGGGGGCGGAAGTTGGTGGCCACCGTGTACGAGTAGCTGGGCGTGAGCAGCTCGCGCGCCACATCGTTCAGAGCAAAGCTCAGCACGGGCAGGTGGTTCCACCGGGTAATGCCGAACTGGTTGATCAGCGTGACGGCAATGATGCGCGGCAGGCCCACCGAGGCCCAGCCGCCGCTGTCCGGCCGTGATGTGGGAGCGTTGTGGTGCAGGAAGGGCGACAGCAGCACATAGCGGTCAAACAGGCTTTGCCGCGCGCTGCCCGCAAAACGCAGTGCAAACCCGCCGCCTGCCGAGAAGCCCATCAGCGTTTGCGGGCCCGCGTGGGGCACGGCGCGCAAAAAGTCCTCGATGTCGTCTTCCATCTGGCCCACATAGGCGGCCTGGCCCCGGGGGCCGGACGCGCCATGCCCTCGCATGTCCAGGGAGGCCACGGCGTAACCTGCAGCCGCCAGCGCCTGTGCCAGCACATGGTTGGACTGCCCGCGTGCGGAAGACCCGTGCACCAGCACCACCCGGCGCTGGGGAGCGCTTGCCGAGGCATCCGTGCCCCCTGTGCCCCCCGTGGGGCTGTAGCCGTGCCAGGCCAGCGATGAACCATCGCGCGCCGTGTAGCGCTGGGCTGGGGGCACATTGCTGTAGTCCACGTCCTTGAACGGGTTGTTGATGCTGGCCAGCGGCGGAATGTCTTTGGGGCCGCCCCAGGCAACAGCGGCGGCAAGCCCTGCGAGGGCTGCAAGCACTGCGGTCAGGAGGGTGGCTGCGATCAACATGGGGTAGCGGCGGCGGGGTTGGGATGTGTGGGTTGGTGTCATGTTGGCGAGCAGGCCGGGGGGGCTGCGGAGATGGGGAGCATACGGTGGATGGTGGCCAGGGAGCCACCCGCTGAAGGTTCAGCGCTGGGGGGCAGGCAGTGGCTGCAGGTGCTGGGCAAAGAAGTCCACGATCCGGGCGTCCACCTCGGGCAGCACGTTGCGGTCAAAGCCGGGCGGGTCGCCCAGCAGCGCGGTCTGCACGTCGTTGAGCAGGTGCAGCGGCGGCATGGGGGACAACATGGCACCGTGGCTGGCGCCCGGCAGGTGGGCCACATGGGTGCAGCGGTCCTGGCAGGCGGCGAGCACGGCGCTGCTGTGAAAGCGCGGCACCTGGTTCACGTCCATGCCCGCCGTGACCAGCCCGAGCGCGATGCGCGGGTGGGCCAGGCTGGCCATGTCGAAGTCGGCCGCAAACGGCACGCTGGCCACGGTGGCCTGCACGCGCGGGTCCTGGTGCGTGTAGGCGGTGTCGTCGCCGAAGCGGTGGCGTATCACGGCCAGCGCAAACCACTTCTTCAGGCCGTCCAGCAGATTGCCGTGCAGCCGGGTGATGAAACCGACGCAGGAGGAAAAGTCGTCGGCGATGTGGGCCTCGCAGTGCTGGCGAAAGCGTGCAGGCGACCACGCACCGCCTGCGAAGCTCAGGGCCGTGTGGCCACCGGCAGAGCCTCCAAAGACCCCCACTTTGTCCAGATCGAGCAGCGGGGCCAGGCGGGTGTCCCGGGCCACGGCATCGATGGCGCGGGAGACCTCGGCGGGGCGGCGCTTCCAGCTTTCGGGGCCGGGCGTGGACGGGTCCTTGGCGTTGTCCCCCGCATGTTCGGGCAACGCAACAACAAAGCCTGCTGCCACCATGGCGCGTGCCAGGTCGGTGTGGACCCACGGGTTGCCGCCCGACCCGTGTGTGATGACGACCAGGCGGCCATTGCCCCGCACGGCGGGAGCCTGCCAGGCCAGCTGCAGCTGGAAGGGGCCCCGCTGCACGGGTTCGTCGGCACCGCTGCTGGGGTAGAACACGGTGACGGGCCCGTCTCCCTCCAAGCCCGGCAGTTCCATCAGGCCCGTGCCCGCCTGGCTGGCGGTGTGGAGGCATAGCGCGATGAGGGCGGTGATCCAGCGGTTTTTCATGGGCAGCTCCCTAGGGTGTGGACGGGGCAGGAACGGGTGCCCTGGCGGGCGAGGCGGTCGCGCTCGGCCTGCACCAGGCGTTCGTGCAGGCTGCTGCCGCCCGCCAAGAAAAACACCACCACGCCATGGATGGCCAGGCCAATGCCCCAGCCCACGGCGGGGAACACTGCCCAGTGGCGTCCGCTGCTGGCAGACAGCACGACCAGCAGCAGGTTGACTGCCAGGTACGCGCCGGCATGGATGTACCAGCCCAGCTTGGCGCTTGCGCGCTTGCGGGCCAGGCGCTCTGTGGGGTCGGTGATAAGGGGGTGATGTTGCATGGCAGAAGCCTCGGTGAAGGTGGGGGAGGTGCAGTGCGCTAGGGCTCAGGCCGAGGCGGATGAGACCGGTGGTGTGGCGGCAAAGGCGGCGCTGCGGCGCACCAGGCCCCACAGGCGCAGGGCGCGGGCGGCAAACAGGCCGTTGAAGACGCCATACAGCAGGGCGATCTGCAAGGCAAAGCTGTTGTCGTGGGCCAGCGCGGGCTGCAGGGCCAGCTCCACGCCGACGAAATACTTGGTCAGGAAGATGCCCAGGATCAGTGCCAGGGGCATGGCGCTGCCCGGGATGTAGAAGCTGCGCGAGGTGGCGGCGTACAGCGTGCCGCTGGGCGCTGCAGGCTGCAGCCACAGGGCCAGCCCAGCGATGGCACAGGCCGCCACGAGCCAGGCCCCCACCGAGGTGCCGACCTGGCCTGCGCCGCCGAAGGCCGACACCAGGCCGTACACCGACAGGCTCGTCATGGCCAGGGGCATGGCCATGGCCCGTGTCAGGCTGATGTTGCGGCCCGCCAGCTGGCTGGCGCCCAGTGCGAGCAGGCCGACAAGCAGGGCCCAGACCCAGTACGGGGTGTTCTGGATGATGGCGCCCAGCATCTGGGGCTGTTGGATGAGGAGGTTGAGCAGCATGGTGGTTCTGGTCAAAAAGGGGTTGAACGATGGCAGTCAGACCACACCCAGCGCCGACCACAGCGAGTGGCCCAGGTAGCGATCGGGCAGCAGGGTGAAGCCACCGGCCACCCCGCAGGCACCGACGTAGATCCACAGCATGGTTTTGCGGTGGCCAACCACGTTGCGGCGGGCCAGGTAGATGAAGGACACCACCAGCATGCCCAGGGTCACCGGGATCAGCAGGTGGATCAGGCCGAAACTGCCCCAGCGTGGGCCGGGGCCGCCGGTGATGAAGATGGCGGACACGGCGGTGGCCACCATCAGGGTGACCCAGGCATACCCGGCCGCACGGTGCAGGCGGGGGCGCTGCGTGGCGCCCTGGCGGGCCCACAGGGCAAGGGGGCCGATGGCCACGGCGGCCAGCGCGGCGGCGAGGTGGATGGCAATGACGGGGGTGAGTGGCATGGTGGGGCTCCTGGCGCGTTCGATGGGGTGGACTGTGCCGGGGGCCCCCACCGGCGGCCAGTGCCTTGCGACGAAATGCAGCCACCAGGCCGTGAAATGCACGGGCGCGGCGTGAGCTGTGGGTCTTTTTTGCCGGGAAAGAGGCCCGCGCGGGCGGCAGGGCGGCCCCGTCGCCCGCTGTGCCGCCACGCCCGGCGGATAATCCCGCACCTATTTGCAAGGAGTGCGCGTGGACGTTGTATTGCTGGTCAAGGCTGCCATCATGGGAGTCGTCGAGGGGCTGACCGAGTTTTTGCCAATCTCTTCCACCGGGCACCTGATCCTGGCGGGCTCGCTCCTGGGGTTTGACGATGCCAAGGCCAAGGTGTTCGACATCGCCATCCAGACGGGCGCCATCTTTGCGGTGATCCTTGTGTATTGGCAAAAGATCCGCGCCACCCTGGTGGCCTTGCCCACCGAGCGGCAGGCGCAGCGGTTTGCGCTCAATGTGCTCATCGGGTTCCTGCCCGCCGTGGTGCTGGGCCTGTTGTTTGGCAAGGTCATCAAGGCGCACCTTTTTACGCCGGTGGTGGTGGCCAGCACCTTCATCATCGGGGGTTTCATCATTTTGTGGGCCGAGCGCCGCCCGCCGTCTGCCACCCGCGTGCACAGCGTGGACGCGATGACGCCGCTGGATGCGCTCAAGGTGGGCCTGGTGCAATGCCTGGCCATGATTCCCGGCACCAGCCGCAGTGGTTCCACCATCATCGGCGGCATGCTGCTGGGTCTCTCACGCCAGGCGGCCACCGATTTTTCGTTCTTCCTGGCCATTCCCACACTCATTGGCGCGGGGGTGTACAGCCTGTACAAGGAACGGGCGCTGCTGTCCATGGCAGACCTGCCCATGTTCCTTACCGGGCTGGTCTTCTCTTTCCTCAGCGCCTGGTTGTGTGTGCGCTGGTTGTTGCGCTACATCAGCACCCACAGTTTTGTGCCGTTTGCGTACTACCGCATCGTGTTCGGGGTCGTTGTTCTGGTGACCGCGTGGACGGGTTGGGTGCAGTGGGCGGGTTGATAATCCTGCCATGTGTTGCACCACCGGTTTGATCTTCTCTTTGCGTTCGGGCGCCCTGGCGCTGGCGTCTGTTTGTGCCCTGCAGTCTGTCTGGGCTGAGGAGCTGGCGGCTTCAGACAAGCCTGCCGAGCCCATGCTCCACTACGCGCTGGGCGCCATTGCGAGCAACGGCCCAGATTACGCGGGGGGCGATGGCCGCAAGAGCAGCCTGCGCCCTGCCTGGGCCATTGAATATGGGCGCTTTCGCCTGAGCACCTCGCGGGGCAGTGCCTTCATGGGACATGGCATGGGGACCACCCGAGAGTCGGGGGCCAGCGCCACCCTGGCACAAAGTGATCGTTTCAGCCTGAGCGCGGCATTGCGCATCGACAAGGGCCGCGACGGCTCCGATGCGCCCATCCTGGTGGGGCTACCGTCGGTGCGTTCTACCCTGCGTGCGCGACTGAGCGCCGGCTATGCGGTCACCGACCGCTGGTCGGTGGGGGCGGGGGTGTCGCAGGATATTTTGGGGCGCAATGGTGGCGCCCAGCTGTCCACCAGTGTGGGCTACACCTGGCCCCTGACGGAACAGACCAAGGTCACCATTGGCGCGGGGGCCAGTTTTGGCGACCGTGCCTACCTGCGGGGCCATTTCGGTGTGCCTGCGGGTGGCGCCAGCCCGCTGCCGGCATTCGACCCGGGTGCGGGCCTCTACAGCGTGGATGGCGGGGTCGAGGTCATGTCGGCCATCAACCGCCACTGGGTGGTTCTGGGTGCGGCCCGGGTGTCGCAACTGAAAGGGGATGCGCGCCGCAGCCCCCTGACGGTGGAGCCTGTGGGGTATTCGGTCTCCGTGGGGCTGGCCTACCGCTGCTGCCGCTGAGGGGCTGCGCCCTTGCCCGGCAGCAAGGGCGGGTTGTCGAAAGTGATAAGCTGCCGCCAACATACTGATACCTGCAGCCGGGCTGCAGTGCAGTGCCTGGAGGGCAATCACACCTTCGTGTGGTTTTCCGCCCTGTCGATGACCATCTCCAATGGGGCTTTCGCCGCATGATGCAAGACGAGCCACAGTTGTCACGGTCCTCCGTTGCCACCCGCAAGGAAGCCTGGTCCAAGGCGGAACTGCTGGACCTGGTCACCCGCAGTGCCGGTGCGACCATGGCGGTCATTGACCGTCACCTGGTCATGATCTACGTCAACGAGGAATACGCGCGGTGGTTCGAAATGTCCCCGGCGCAGCTGGTGGGCAAAACGCTGGTGGATGTCTATGGCGAGCAGGATTGCGCCCGTTTCATGCCTTTTGTGGAGCGTGTTCTGCGCGGTGAGCGCGTGCAGTACCAGCGCATGCTGCGCACGCCGTATGGCTTTGACGAGTGGCGTGCCATCTGCCTCACGCCCTGGCACAACAGCCAGGGCGCCATTGATGGTTTCATCACCACGGCGCTGGACGTGCACGAGCTGCAGGTGACCATGAACGCGCTGCGTGCCGCCAACCAGCGGCTGTCTTCCCACATGGAAAACAGCCCGCTGGCGGTGCTGGAGATGGACCACAAGTTGCAACTGCTCCACTGCTCGCAGCGGGCGGTGCAGCTCATGGGCTGGCTGCATGTGGCGGGGCTGGAGGGCCGGCTGCTCACCGATTTGCTGGACCCCGCCGCCATGGACGACAACAGCCTGCAGCAGGCCTTGCAGCGCCTGCAGTTGGGTGAGGAATCGCAGAACCGCGCAGAGACCAGTTTTGTGCGCAGCGACGGGACCGAGGTGCATTGCGAGTGGTTCAACTCTGCCCTGACCGATGGGGAGGGCCAGGTCACCTCCATCATGGCGCTGGTGCAGGACGTTTCGGCCAAGATGCAGATCGCACGCCAGCAGCACTACCTGGCCAACCACGACTCGCTGACCGGCCTGCTCAACCGCGCCGCGTTCCAGGGGCGCCTGGAAAAATCCCTGGTGCAGGCCCGCCACAGCAAAGGCTCGGTTGCACTTTTGTTCATCGACCTGGACGGGTTCAAGCGCGTGAACGATGCCGAAGGCCACCGTGCCGGCGACGAGGTGCTGCGCATCGTCGCTCAGCGGATTGCGAGCACGGTGCGTGCGGGTGACACCATGGCGCGCCTGGGGGGGGATGAGTTCCTGGTCATGCTGGACCAGGAAGTGACCCGCGATGTGACCGATACCATTGGCCACCGCATCATCGAAGCCCTGCACCTGCCCATGACGGTGGATGGGCGCGATCTCCGCATTGGTGCCAGCATTGGTGTCGCGATGCACCCCCCGATGGAAGGGGACATCGACGCCCTGATGAACCGCGCGGACCAGGCCATGTATTCAGCCAAACGCGCGGGCAAGGGGCGGCTGCACTACGCACAGACCGCCTGATGCCGGGTCTGCATTCAAAGATGTGAAACCGTGCACGCTGAGCCCTTCGGCAGGCCCAGGACAGGCTTGCCGAAGCACCGCGCGAGGCTTTGACAAGCGCAGCCCGAACGGTTTTGATAGGCCGAACCAGAATCCGACTGGGCCAGGGCAGGCCATGCTCCGGCCCTGTGTCCTCAGCCCTGGGGCAACCGGATGCTCTGCTGGAAGTGAAAGAAGTTGGTGGGGTCGTATTGGGCCTTGACCCGCTGCAGCTGCGGGTAGACCGGCCCCCAGTAGGCATGCGCAAAGTCGGACAGACGCGCGTCTGGGTAGTTCTGGTAGACATGCCCGTTCAGGAAGGGCTTTACCAGCTGCATGAAACCATCCAGCCAGGCTTCCATCTGCGCGCGCTCTGCCGCGTTGGTCCAGAACACATCCACCACCAGGTCGGCATCCACATGGCGGTGGATGAAGGCGCTCTCGGCCACCGGGTATCGGTTGATGGCTCCCCCGTAGGGCTCCAGGTACGCCAGAGACCAGGGGTTGGGGGAAGTCTTGAAGTAGTCGATGATGTGCTGCCAGTCGGCGGGCGACAGCGGGGTGCTGATATAGCCACAGGCCTTGGTTTCCGCCACGCCGTCCGGCAGGTTGTCTGGCAAGGTGTAGGGGTGGTCTTCGAGCCAGACGTTCATCTCGGGGTAGGTGCCGGTTTTGTCCACCAGCAGCTGTGCACTGGGGATGGCCAGCAAGGGGGCAATGGCCTGCAGGCCGGCCTCGCGGGTGCCGCAGAACATGCCTTGCACCATGTAGACCGGCGCGCCCTTCTGAAAGCCCAGGTTCATCATGTAGCCCAGCGCATCGGGGGCGCCGGCCTTCATGAAGCGGGCCTGCATCAGCGAGAGCACCTGGGCCGCGTGGGCCTGGTCCCAGCTGATGGCCCAGGCCCACACCTGGTCGAGCCGGTGCATGCGGTAGGTCACCTGCAGCACCACGCCGAAGTTGCCGCCCGTGCCGCCCCGCAGGGCCCAGAAAAGGTCGGGGTGGTCGTGGGCGCTGGCCGTGAAGATGGTGCCGCTGGCCAGTGCCACGCGAAACGATTCCACGAGGTCGCTCTGGATGCCAAAGGCGCGCGACGTATAGCCGTAGCCCCCGCCCTGCACAAAGCCGCCCACACACACGCTGCCGCAGGCCCCCGTGGGCACATGCCAGCCGGTGTGGTTCATGGCGCCGTTGAAGTGGTCGAAGTCGGTGCCCGGCAGCACATGCACGCGTTCGTGTTCGGGGTCCAGCACCACGCCTTGCAGGTCGCTGAGGTCGATCACCATGCCGCTGTTGACCGAGTAGCCCGCCGTGCTGTGGCCACCGCAGCGCACGGCCACCCACACGCGGTAGGCACGGGCCACGGCCAGGCATTCCAGCACGTCGTTCTCGCAGGCGCAGTACACGATGATCGCGGGGTAGGACTGGAACGCGGGGTTGGACTCCTGCCGGGCTTCGTTGTAGTCGGGGCTGGAGGGCAGGACGATGCGGCCCACAAGCCGAACCTCCAGCTCGGCCACGGCGTCCCAGGCGAGCGCAGGGCCGGGTGCAGTCTCTGCACCCAGGGCTGCGGCCTGTGGGGCCGCCATGGAGCGGAAATACGCAACACGCGCGTCTTTGGCAATGCGGGCAGGGCTTTTGCGATGGGCCATAGCGATCGATCCTCCGTGAAAAGACGAAGCCCCGTGTGTAATGGATAGTCAACGGATTGGCCAGCCAGAAATGGCCCGCGTTGCTTTTTGGGAGCGCACCGTGCCTGGCTGGTGCACGCGGGGCCGTCCCGCCGTGGTCAGGAGGACGACAGTGCCAGGTCGCCCGTGTTGCGTCGCAGGCAGAACTTGCCGCCCTGTTTGCCGCTGTACATGGCTGCGTCGGCCAGCTTGAGCAGGCTGATGGCGTCATTGCTGTCGTGGGGGGCAATCGCATAGCCAATGGTCAGACCCACTTCCACTTGTACGTTCTGCAGGGAAAACGGGGCACGGAAAGCATCCAGCAGCTTGTGGCCCAGCTCCTGTGCCTGCTGCAGGCTGTGTAGCTGCCCGGCCATCACGACGAATTCGTCGCCCCCCAGGCGCGCCACCAGGTCGCTTTGGCGGACATGGCCCTGCAGGCGCCGGGTCACGGCGATCAGCAGCTCGTCGCCCACATCGTGGCCGTGCTGGTCGTTGACGGGCTTGAACCCATCGAGGTCCATCACGTACACGGCCAGCATTCTTTCGGGACTGCAGCGCGAGAGCGCAGATGCCAGCGAGATGTTGAGCCCGCGCCGGTTGGGCAGGCCGGTCAGCGGGTCGGTGTGGGCCAGAGAGCGCATCACGTCGCGCTCGCGGTTGGCGTCCAGTGCCTCCAGGCGCAGCGCCTTGGTGCGCAGGCCCAGCACCCGCATGAAAAGCAGCATGTCCAGCGTCGCACCGAACTGGAAGGAGTGCATGGTCCAGAAATTCACGGGCACCCAGCCGTTGATCACACCGATGACGACGGCCGTGGCCAGGAAGTACAGCAGCCATGCCAGCAACAGGGTGGTGCCGACGGGGTCTCCCCTGCGGGCGCGGCGCACTGAGCCCGGGATGCCCATGAGCGCAGGCACCAGCCCCAAAATGCTGACGATGCCTGTGACGGTGCGGGTGCTCAACAGGTCCAGCATGAACAGCACGGCGAGCACCACACACAGCACGGCCCCGCCGCGCATGCTGCGCAGCAGCCAGCTCTGGGGGTGGTCACCCGCCAGCGCCTGGCTGATGAAGAGGAAGGAGCCGCAGGTGGCGATCAGCGCTGCCAGGTTGGCGGCATGCAGCTCCATCCAGGGCATGTCGCGCCACAGGTACTGTGTGCCCAGGCCGAACAGGTGCAGCGAAAACAGCAGGCTGCCCGTGATGAGCAGCGCATATTGGATGAACAGCACATCGCGCAGGTTGAGCCATTGGGCCAGGCTGTAGATGATCAGGCACAGTGCCAGCCCGGTCAGGATGCCTTGCAGCATCTGCTCGTTCAGTGCCCTGCTGTGCCATTCAGTGGGTTTGCTCAGGGTGATGGGCAGCACCAGGGCGCCCCGGGTTTCGATGCGCAACAGCACTTCGTAGGCATGCCCGGGCAGCATGGTCAGTGCCAGGGCATGGGTGCGGCTGCGCAGTGGGCGCTGCGTGTAGGGTTGCAGGCTGCCCAGCGTGGCCTGTTGGGTTACGTGGCCGCCACTGACGAGATAGATCTCGACACGCTGGAGCACGGGGTAGTCGATGTCCAGAACCCAGATGCCGGTGGAACTGAGCGCCACCGTGAAGGGGATGCGCAGCCACACGGGATCGGCGCGCACGCCCAACGTGCCGCTGGTGCCTGGCGGCGATTCAAAACGTGGGATCGAGCCCAGGATGTCACCCACCAAAAGTGTTCCCGACGGATCGGCCAGCACCGACACGGCGGGCCAGACGTTGACGGAGGGCCGGTCATCGCGCAGCTCCAGCGGGGCTGCTGCGGTTGTCGCTGTGGTTGTGGCGGCCCCGGCTTGCCCCGCAAGTGCCATAGCCACAGCCAGGGCCAGCAGCAGCCATGTCAGGCACAAGCGCATGCCATGCCCCAGGTCGGCAGCCCAGTGCTGCAACGGGAGCGCAGCTGGTGGCGGGGGGGGCGGGAGCTGCCGCATCATGAAGACAGGGCCAGGTCGCCCTGGTTGCGGCGGATGGATTGTTTGCCGCTCTGTTTGCCCGCATACATGGCGGCATCGGCCCGGCGCAACAGGGTTTTGGCGTCTTCACCGTCCAGCGGCGCCAGCGCATACCCGATGGTCAGCCCCACTTTGAGGGTGTGTTGGTTCAGCGTGAAGGAGGGCTCGAAGGCCTTGAGCAGTGACCTGCCCAGGTCATCGGCTTGCTCAGTGGTGGCCAGGTCGCAGGCCATGACGATGAATTCATCCCCACCCAGCCGCGCCACGAGATCGGTCTGGTGGCGCACACTGGTTTGCAACCGCTTGCCCACCGCCACCAGCAGGTCGTCGCCCATATCGTGGCCAAACGAGTCATTGATGGGCTTGAACCCGTCGAGATCCATGAGGTACACCGCCACCATGTGCTGTGGGGTGCATTTGAGCAAGGCCGCATGCAGGGCATGCTGCAGGCCGCGCCGGTTGCTCAGGCCGGTGAGCGGGTCGCTGTGCGCCAGGGAGTGCATGAGGTCGCGCTCGCGCATGGTCTCCTGGGCCTGGGCTTTTGCGGCCTTTGCGCGCAGGCCCAATACGCGCAGGAAGAGCAGCATGTCCAGCGTGGCGCCCAACTGGAAGGCATGCAGCGTCCAGAAATTGGCAGGCAACCAGCCCTGCACCAGGCCGGCCATGGCCACTGCCGCCAGGGCGTACACCGTCCAGGCTACCAGCAGTGTGGCGCCGATGGGGTCTTTCTGGCGCACTCGCCGGACGGCGGCGGGGATGCTGAGCAGGGACGGCAAAGGGCCCAGCAGGCTCATGAAGGCTGTGGCTCCCCTGGGGCCTATCAGGTCGACCATGTGGGCCAGGCACAGCACGATGGAGACCACGGCGCCCGCCTTCATCACCCGCACATAGCGACTGCGCAGCGCACCGGCCGCCAGGACGTGGCTCAGAAACAGGAAGGAGCCGGCCAGCGCAATGAAGCCCGCAATGACAGCAGCATGTCCTTCCATCCACACATTGCCTGGCCACAGGAACTGGGCTCCGATGCCAAAAAAATGCAGTGAAAACCCGGCGCTGCCCAGCACCACCAGCGCGTAGTAGGCGAACAGGCGCTCGCGTTGGCTGGCCCATTGGGCCAGGCTGTAGGCGAGCAGGCAGAACGCCAGGCCGGTGAGAAAACCCTGCAGCAGCTGTTCCCGCAGCGCCAGGCGCAGGTGGTGGGGGGCCTCACTGACCGAGAGGGGCAGGATCAGTGGACCCAGTGTGCGCACCCGGATCAACAGGTCGTAGCTCTGCCCGGCGCGGAGCTTGAGCGCCATCGAAGGCGTGCGGCCGGAGAGCGATGTTTCGCTGGGCGGACGCAGGTAGCCCAGAGAGGCCTGCTGGAGCAGCTCGCCGTTGAAGGCCAGGTACATGTCCACCTCCTGCAGCGCGCCGTAGCCGAGGTCGACGATCCATTCGGTCTCGGGGGGGGCGGCCACGGCCATGGGAATGCGCAGCCACACTGCGTCCTTGCGCACGCCCAGGGAGCCACCTCGCTGGCTGGGCTCCTGGAACTCGGGCAGCCGGCCCAGGACCTCCTGCACCTCCAGTTGGTGGGATGCATCGGGCAGCATGGTGATGGCTTGCCATGCGTCCACGGTCCGCACGCCGGGCTCTAGCATGAGCGGTTGGCCCGGCACCTGCATCTGCGCTTGCGCTCCCACGGGCAGCATGTGCAGAACGAGCAGGCACAACCCCAAGGCCACGGTCGTGCCGCGCTGGGGATGCCTGCAGCATGCAGCCAGTCGTGTGAGCCAGGACAACAAGGGTGCCATCGGTTCTGTGTGGGGCGGGGCCGCTGTGTCTGTCAGGGGGCGGGTTGCTGCATTGTGGTGCTTGTCCGGCCTGCCATGGCTTTTTGGGCGGACTGGGCCAGGCCCAGGCTCCAGCTGCCCTGGGTGGTCAGCCGGTCTTCGATCCGGTTGAGCCAGCCGGGTGCATGTGGGTCTTCGCTCCAGCCGTGCACCACGGTGTCCACCTGATTGAGCAATTCGGTGGGCAATTGCAGCGGGCGCGTCTGGCTCATCAGCACCCGGCTCATGAAGTGGTAGCCCAGCGCCCGGGTGAACATGCGCACGATGGAGAAACGCGGTAGCACCAGGCGCAGCACCATGTCGATGGCCCGGGCCGCCAGCAGAACGCCCCAGAACAGCACTGCGGAAGCCCAGGGAGCGGGCTGTGCCAGCCCCAGGTCTTGCGCTGTGGCGCGGCCACAGAGGTAGCGGGTCATGAGCTGCGGGAAAGGCTTCACGATGGGCCAGGGCAGCGATTTTTCCATGGTCTGCATCAGGGCCTGCCCCAGTGCGGGGCGGGGGTCGGGGGTCACGGGCTCGGCCCGGCCACGTGCCTGCATTTGCGCCATCAGTGCCTGGGCCTGGTCCATGGTGTCTACCATGAGGGCCCGTTCGATGCCCAGGATATGGCCGACCACGTTCCATGCGTGCAGGTAGGCCTCTTCGTCGGCGGGGGGCAGGCCGATGCCCAGGCGGCGCAGGCTGCGCAGGAACACATAGCCAAACGTTAGCAAGGTGTAGGCCAGCTCTTCCTGGTTGCAGGGCAGGCCGTCGCCGGCCAGGTCCCAACCGCGCGCGTACAGCGTCTGGTACATGGCCGAACGCCCGCCCCGGGGCTGGGCCTGCTGCGGGGGGACGATGCCGTTGCCCCCGGCTTTCCACTGGCCGATGGCGTGGCCGGGACTGCCGTGCAGGATCAGGTTGCGAATGGTGGCGTGGATCAACCGCACTTTGAGCACCTGCGCCACGCCGGCGCCGCGCTGGCTCAGGCCGCCATGCATCATCACCGGGAAAATCATGGCGGCGGTGGACCGGATGCGGTACTCGGCGTTCTGCTCCAGTTGTCCCGAGGTGTGCAGCACGCTGGAGAGGTCGGGGATCACATAACACTCAGGCAGGCTGGCGCAGAACAGCAGGATGCACGACAGCGCCCCATGCTCCATGAACAGCTTTTCGGCACGCTCGATCTTGCGCGCATCGGCCCAGGGGGGGAGCACCTGGGCGGTCTGCACATAGGTGTTCAGCGCCTCGGCCATGGCGGGCGTGACAAAACCTTCAGCGGATTTTTCGCTTGCACTGGCTTGCACGGGCCCCGCCTGGGCCGTCCAGTGCGCCAGAGTGGCGTTGTCCGTCCACTGGCCAAAGAGCAGGTTCACGGTGTTGAGGTGGGCCCATTGCGGCGCATCGACGGCCACGTCACCATCGGGCCAAGGGCCCAGTATCTGTTCGATGGCCTGGTCGGCAAGAGGGTCGGCATGGTGCTGCATGTTGGCCATGGGGAGATGGGTCCAGTCGGTTTGTACAGGATGCGGCTGGGCGCCGGGGCGCTGGTTCATGCGGAAGTCGCCTTGGAGACATGCCAGCGCTGAAAGCCCGCCAGTGCGCACAGCAGCGGAATACCCATGGCAAACGGGGCAATGGAGCGGATTTCCACCGGGCTGCCCAGGATCATCTGGAACACCATGCCCGAGGCGTAGATGGCCAGCGGCACCAGCGCATGGCGGCGCAGAAAGGGGCTCACGGGTTGCAGGGGCTGCTGGCGGGACGACATGCGAAAGCCGAAGATGATGACGAAGGCCACGAACACCCAGCCAAAGAAACCCTGCACCGTTTCGCCAAACCAGGCGCCGTCGGTCTTGGCCATGATCCAGGCCTTGAGGGTGTAGACGAAATAGGGGTCGGCGCCCAGGTCGAACGCGGTCACGATCATCGCGGCCAGAAATGACAGCATGGCGGCATTGGCGAGCCCTGGGGCGCCGTCCACCGGCGATTGCCAGACGATCAGATTGCTCAGCACATACCCCGAATAGGTCAGGGCGAACCACATCATCGGGATGACCAGGGGCACATCCAGCAGGCGGGGGCCGAGTACATCGGTGTAGGTGTAATGGCCAAAGAACCACCCATGGCTCGCGCCCATCTGCTCGGCAAACCAGCCCAGGCTCACGGCAATCGCCATGAAACGCAGCGCCGCACGCGGGCCCAGCAAGTGGGCGGCGCTGGCCCCGCAGCAGGCAAACATCAACACCGAGGCGATGACGATGGCCACCGTGGTGTCGTTGTGCGTGCGCACTGCGGTCGCGACCACAGAAGCGGCCAGCAAGGCAAAGCTGAGCGCAGGCAGTCGCGCGGCCATCGGGGGCTGTGCAGGCATATGGATGTATCACGCTGTAACAATCACCCCAGTGTAGGGGATCGCCCAGCCCGCCGTGCCCCCTGTTTGCCCTGATCAAGGACTGTCTCTACAGCGCTACTTCGGGCACTGAAGGGGGTTTTTGGTGATATAGCGCCCGCCACCGGGCAGAACCGCCGGGGCGGTCAGCCCTGGGAGGGTGTGAGCGCGGCCAGATTGAGCAGCGACGCCTCGATGGCCGCCGCCGTGGCCAGTGGCTGCTCCATGGGGAACAGGTGGCTGCCGTCCAGCATCATGGTGCGGCCTTCGGTGATGCGCAGCGTCATGGCCATGCCCACCTGTTTCATTTCGTCGGAGTCGCGCCCGCCGATAAAGGCCGCCGGGCATTGCAGCGGGTGGGTGCTGAGCAGGCGGCCCAGGTTGTGGGGCAGCGTGTTGTAGATGGCGGTTTCCACCGCGCGGTCAAAACCCAGCACGCGCTTGCCATCGTGGTCCTGCAGGCCATGGGTGATGTAGTCCTGCAGCACCTCGGGGTGCCAGCGGGCAAAGGCTTTCTTCTTGCCAAAGTGCTCCAGCGCCTCGTCGTTGTTGGCCCAGCTGAAGCGGCGCTGGCGGCTGACCTTGCCGGGCGAGATCGAGCCCACCACCTGCGTGCGCTTGGCCACGCCCAGTGCGTTGGCCTTCCAGCCGCCGATGAGGGGCGAGTCGATCAGCAGCACGCCGCGCACCAGCTCGGGATGTCGGGCCGCCGCCATCACACTCAGGAATCCGCCCAGCGAATGCCCGACCAGAAACACCGGCTGGCCCAGGCGCTCCACTTGCGCGGTGGCAAAGTCTGCCAGGTGCTGCACCAGGTGGGGCCAGTTGTTGGACACCGGGTATTGGGGGTCATGGCCAAAGCGTTCGACCGCACTGACCTGGAAGCCACGGGCCTTGAGGAGCTTGAACAGCAGGCGGTAGGTGCCCGCCGGGAAGCTGTTGGCGTGCGAAAAAACGATGGGGAGCATGGGCAAAGTGCGTACCGGCAGGGTAAGGGGCAGGGGACGGGGCCCGCCGCACCCGCGGGGGGGCGTGGCGGGCGCGTTGCCCCACCCGGCGATTTTCTTAGATGAGCCGGTCCGTGTGGGTGGTGATCTTCTTGAGCGGCTTGCTGCGCGCCGGGCTCACCATGATGGGCACCTCGGTGGTGCCGCCGCTCCAGGCCGGGTCTTCGATGCTGTCGAACACCTGGCGCAGCTTCTGGCCCCAGCTG
>JADMJR010000091.1 GCA_018780365.1 Acidovorax sp.
CGTAGAACGCCAGCCTTTCGATCTCTTGTTCTGCGCGCTTGCGGTCTGTGATGTCACGGCACACGCCCAGCACCCCCGTCACACGGCCATGCAGGTCGCGGATGGGGGTCTTGATGGTCTCGAACTGGCCCTGGTAGCCATCTTCAGCGAAGCTGAGGGTCTCCTCGTACACCAGGGGCTGCCAGGCCTGCATGGCGCGCTGGTCGTACTTGCGAAATCGATCGGCTTCGGCCGGCGTGGTCAGGTCGTAGTCGTTGCAGCCCACGATCTGGCGCTCGGGCCGGCCGGCAAACCGCTCGAACACGGGGTTGACCGACAGGTACACACCCTCGGCGTCCTTGAGAAACACCATGTCCGGCATGGCGTTGACCACGCGCGCCAGGTGCGCCTTCTGGTGCGCCAGTTCCTGCTCGATGCGCTTGAGCGCCGTGAGATCGTAGGCAAACAGCACCACGGCCGGTGTGCCCTCGCCCGTGACGGTTTGGGGCGCAATGGTGGTGTGGCGGTACTGCACGCCGTCCGGCCCGTCGATGCTGTTTTCAAACACCGCCGTTTCGCCCGCAAAGGCTTTGTCGAAATGGGGCTGCATGCGCACAAACACTTCGGGCGGAATCACGTCCTGCAAACGCTGGCCCTGCAGGTCCTGCGGGGTCTTGTACAGCCAGCGCGCCTGCTGCTCGTTCACATACAGCACCCGCAGGTCACGGTCGATCCGCGCCACCCCACCGGGCACCAGGCGCAGCATGCCGGCCAAGAGCGCCTCCTGGGCACGCGCGGCTTCTTCGGCCTGGTGGTGCGCGGTGATGTCGGTCTGCACGCCGTCCCACAGCACGCGGCCATCGTCCAGCAGGCGGGGCGAGGAGTTCAGGTGCATCCAGCGCACCTGGCCGTCGGTGCGGCGCAAGCGAAAAACCGCCTCCAGGCTGGTCATGGTCAAGAAGGAGCGCCTCTCCGCCTCCCGCAGGCGGCCGATGTCTTCGTCCAGGATCTGGCGGTACACCACACCCGGGTCGTCCAGCACCTCTTGCGCACGAACCCCGTTGAGCCGCTCGATGGCATCGCCCATGTGCACAAAATGCACGCGGCCGTCGCACTCGCGCACCACCTGGAACAGCACGCTGTGGGGCAGGTTGCGCCCCAGCAGCGACAGCCGGCCCTCGCTCTCGCGCAGGCGGCTTTCGGCGCTCTGGATACGTGCAAAGGGCCGGCGGATGCCAGCGTCAAACACCGCCTGGTACAGCAGTGCATAGGCAAGCACCCGAAACCCATGGGCCAGCGGGCCGCCGATGGGCGAGTGCCCCCCCAGGGCCCCCACGGTGAGTTCACCACACACAAAGGCCACGGCGGCCCAGGCAAAAAAACGCTCGCGCGGCGGATGGTCGCCCTGGAGGCGGGCATTGCGGTACAGCACCCCGGCAATCACCACCAGTGCCAACGCCAGGCCCACCGCCACCCCCTGGCGCAAACCACCACCGGCGGCCTGGGCAAACCACCCGGGCAAGGGCCCCATGGCCGAGCTGACGACCACCAGCGTGATCCCCCCCGACACCGCCAGCCAGGCCCTGGGCGCACCCGGTGCCGACAAATGTGTGGCCGCCAACCCCAGGGTAATGACCTCGGCCACCCGTGCCCAGGTGCTCAGCCACAGGGAGATATCGGCACTGCCCGCAGGCATGTGCACCGGGCCCGCATGCACCAGCACCCCGTGCAGAAAATTGCAGGCCGCCGCCACCCCAAACCCCGCCACGAGCACATTGGCCCGGGCCTGCTCATGGGCTTCGAGGGCATGCAGCGACACCGACACCACCAGCAACCCGAGCAGCACGGCAGCCAGGTCCAGCAGCGGCTCCAGCCCATGATGCGCACCCGCCCCGTCGCCCAGTATCTGCGCCAGCGGCAGGATCACCAGGGCCAAAACTGCCACCACCAGCACCACCGTGACGGCGGGCGCGTCCGACAAGGAGGAGCGCGCAGGCGGAGGGCTGTTGGGGGGGGCCATAGAAAAGGAGAGGCGGGCGGGATGGGTCAGTGTTTCGGCAAGGCGCCACAGGACACAAGTGTATCTACGCGTAAGGAAATAACCAGAGCGCCCCACCGGCCACGCCGCCCACACATTCGCCCCCACAAAAACGGGGCCGAGGCCCCGCTGCAACCCCGATGTCAGCCCTCCAGCAGCTGGCGCAACACAAACGGCAGGATGCCCCCGGCCTGGTAGTAGTCCACCTCAATGGGTGTGTCGATGCGCAGCGTGACGGTGACCCGCTGGCGCGACCCATCGGCGCGGCGGATGACGAGTTGCGCGTCGCTCTGGGGGGTGAGCGCCGGGTCGGGCACCACGTCGATCTCTTCGTTGCCCGTGAGGCCCAGCGTCTCCCACGACTCACCCGCCTTGAACTGCAGCGGCAGCACGCCCATGCCCACCAGGTTGGAGCGGTGGATGCGCTCGAAGCTGCGCGCCACCACGGCCTTGATGCCCAAGAGCTGCGTGCCCTTGGCCGCCCAGTCGCGGCTGGAGCCGGTGCCGTATTCCTCGCCCGCAAACACCACCGTGGGCGTGCCCTGGGCCATGTACTGCATGGCGGCGTCGAAGATGAACATCTTCTCGCCCTGCAACGCGCCCTCGTTCTGGAACACCGTGACCCCGCCCTCTTCGCGCGAACCGTCGGCCGTGGGCGGGATCATGAGGTTCTTGATGCGCACGTTGGCAAAGGTGCCACGCACCATCACGTCGTGGTTGCCCCGGCGTGCGCCGTAGCTGTTGAAGTCGGCCTTTTGCACGCCATGCTGCCGCAGCCACTGGCCAGCGGGCGAACTCTCTTTGATGGAGCCTGCGGGCGAGATGTGGTCGGTGGTGATGGAGTCGCCAAACAGCGCCATGATGCGCGCGCCCAGCACCGACGGAAGTTTGGCATCATTTTGGCCTTCACCGACTGTCCCTATTGCCTTATTAGCTCCCTTTTCAATAGCAAAATTGGCAAAAAACGGTGGCTCTGCAATGTAGGTGCTGGCGGGCCAGGTGTAGGCCGTGCCACTCACGCCCTTGATCTTTCCCCACAGCTTGCCGGGGTCGGTGACGACCTTGGCGTAGTTCTCGCGGAAGGCCTTGCCGTTCATCGCGAACTTGAGCAGGGCGTGGACTTCGTCGCTGGTGGGCCAGATGTCGCCCAGATAGATATCTTTGCCGCCCTTGCCCTTGCCGACGGGCTCGGTCATCAGGTCCTTGAGCACCGTGCCCGCGATGGCATAGGCCACCACCAGCGGCGGGCTGGCCAGGAAGTTGGCCTTGAGGTTGGGGTGGATGCGCGCCTCGAAATTGCGGTTGCCCGACAGCACCGCAGCACACACCAGGTCGTTGCTGGTGATGGCCTCGTTCAGCTCGGGCGTGAGGTCACCCGCATTGCCGATGCAGGTGGTGCAGCCATAGCCCGCCAGTGCAAAGCCCAGCTTTTCCAGGTAGGGCAGCAGGCCCGTCTGCGTGAGGTAGTCGGTGACGATGCGCGAGCCGGGCGCGAGCGATGTCTTGATGTGCGGCTGCACCTTGAGCCCGGCCTCCACGGCCTTCTTGGCCAGCAGGCCGGCGGCCAGCAGCACGCTGGGGTTGCTGGTGTTGGTGCAGCTGGTGATGGCAGCAATCAGCACGTCGCCATTGCCCACGGTGGGGTCGGCGCCCTTGGCGGGCAGCGTGGCGCTGCGGGCCTCGGCATGCGCGGTGGCCAGGGCCGGTTTGTTGGCCTCCATCTCCACCACCGAGCGTGGTGCGCC
This sequence comes from Acidovorax sp., assembly GCA_018780365.1. GTDB lineage: Bacteria > Pseudomonadota > Gammaproteobacteria > Burkholderiales > Burkholderiaceae_C > Acidovorax. The sequence goes on from JADMJR010000091.1 coordinate 3,763, forward strand.
CGCCGGGGTGGGCTTGCCGTCGGGGGTGGCTTCGGCCAGCACATTGCCCTGGCGGGGAATGTGAAAACGCGTGTGCAGCAGTTCGGCCGGGCGGTTGAAGCCGTTTTGCGCATTGGTTTGGCTGAACAGGTCGGCAAACTGGCGGCTGACCTGGCCCAGCTCGATGCGGTCCTGCGGGCGCTTGGGGCCGGCCAGGCTGGGAGTGACACTGCCGAGGTCGAGTTTGACAACCTGCGAATAGTCCACCTCGCCCGCCAGCGGCACGCCGAACAGGCCCTGGGCCTTGAAGTAGGCCTCAAACGCTTCGATCTCGCCCTTGGTGCGGCCCGTGCCCTGGAAGTAATCGATGGTCTTTTCATCGACCGGGAAGAAGCCCATGGTGGCGCCGTATTCGGGCGCCATGTTGCCGATGGTGGCCCGGTCGGGCAGCGCCAGGGTGCGCGTGCCTTCGCCAAAAAACTCGACGAACTTGCCCACCACCTTGTGCTGGCGCAGCAGCTCGGTCACGGTGAGCACCAGGTCGGTGGCCGTCACGCCTTCGCGCAGCTGGCCAGTCATCTCAAAGCCCACCACATCGGGGGTGAGGAAGTACACCGGCTGGCCCAGCATGGCGGCCTCGGCCTCGATGCCGCCCACGCCCCAGCCCACCACGCCGATGCCGTTGATCATGGTGGTGTGGCTGTCGGTGCCCACCAGGGTGTCGGGGTAATAGACCTTGTCCTTGCGCTTGTGCACACCACGCGCCAGGTATTCGAGGTTGACCTGGTGCACGATGCCAAAGCCCGGGGGCACCACACCAAAGGTGTCAAAGGCCTGCATGCCCCACTTCATGAACTCGTAGCGCTCGCGGTTGCGCTGGAATTCGAGCTTCATGTTCAGGTCGAGCGAAT
>JADMJR010000286.1 GCA_018780365.1 Acidovorax sp.
GCGGGCTGAGCTGGCGCACGGCATTGGTCTCGGCATGGCCGGTGCAGTCGCCGGTTTCGGTGGTGTTGCAGTAGGCCTCGGCCAGCAGGCGGCCTTCGGCGCTGATGACGACCGCACCAAACGGGCGGTTGCCGCGCGCGCGGGCGGTGCACGACCAGGCGATGGCCTGCCGCAGGTAGGTGCCGTCGGCGTCGTTGAGGGGCGTGGGGTCGTCAAAAGCAGCGGGGGGGGCAGAGATGAGCGCGTGCATGGTGTGTCTCCGTCGAGGGTGTGGTGGGCGGCTTCGTCGTTGTGCAGCGCCGGGCTGCCTGCACGCCCGCCACTGTGGTGGATGGCGCTATGCATTTGGCATGCCAATCACAAACAGTGACATGTATGCATGGTTTTTGGAGAGGCCTGCGCAAGCCGTTGGGGGTGTGCTTGCCGGGCGCTACGGGCATTGTTCTTGCAGTGTGCTGGGCAAGAGTAGAAGCGTTCACTGCGTGGCCCCCATGCACCCCAGCATGGATCGACCCCAGCCGGAAATTGCTCTTGAAGCCCGCTGCGCGCACAGCGGTGTGCCCGCGCACACCGTGCTTCAAGAGGCCGTGGCATCCGCCGATGTTGGCGGTGCCAACCACTCTTGAAGCGCAAAGCGGGAGGGCCATTTTTCCTTCCACTTGCCTTCAGGAGAACCGCATGACCACGACCGCCACCTACGACCTCGCCGAGCTGCAGAAAGAAACGCGCATGGGCGCGATGGGTTCAGAAACCGCGAGCCGCGAAATCCGCCGCATCGACCTCACCGACTTTGATCAGCGCCAAACCGGGATTGCCGACCAGCTCTGGGATGCGGCCGTCGATGTCGGCTTTTTCCAGATCGTGAACCACGGCATTGACCTGGCCGAGGTGCGCAATGCCTTTGCGATGACCGAACGCTTCTTTGCGCTGCCCGAGGCCGTGAAGGCGCAGTACCCGCTCCAGAAGGCGCTGAACGTGGGCTGGGAAAGCCGCGCACAGGTGCGGCCGTCCACCGGCACACCAGACCAGAAGGAGTCGTACCAGATCACCCGCCCGCACATGGAGGGTTTGTGGCCTACCGACGAAGAGTTGGCAGGCTTCCAGGCCACCATGTTTGCCTTCGAGGGCCAGTGCTGGCGCGTGGCGATGCAGGTGCTGTCGTGTTTTGCGTGGAAGCTGGGCTTTGACGAAGCCTTCTTTGCCCGCGCGCACGACCCTGCGCAGGCCAGTTACCAAAGCACCCTGCGCCTGCTGCACTACTTTGCGACCCCGCCCGAGCAGCAGGCGCACCTGGGCCTGTGGCGCGCCGGGGCGCACACCGATTTCGACTGCCTGACCCTGTTGTTCCAGCGCCAGGGCCAGGGGGGCCTGCAGGTGTGCCCGGGCAAGGAGATGGATACGCAGGCCTGGACCTCGGTGGAGCCCGACGAAGAAGCCATCACCTGCAATATCGGCGACATGCTGATGCGCTGGAGCGATGACCAACTGCCCAGCAACTTCCACCGCGTGAAGAACCCGTTGCCCGGCGAGTACATGGGCCCGCGCTACAGCATGGCCTTTTTCGCCCAGGCCAACCGCGACGCCCTCATCGAAGGGCCGGGCAAGAAGTACCCCGCCATTACGGCGGGCGACTACCTGAACCAGCGGGTGGCGGCGAACTTCAAGGCGTACTAAAAAGAAGAAAGGAAGGGGCGCGGGCGGTGCTGCTTACAGCCAGGAGGGCTTGAGCCAGCCCAGCCCGTCGGACGTGGCATGGGGCGCCGCGCCGCGCGCTGGGCGGTATTCGCAGCCAATCCAGCCGTCATAACCCAGGCTGTCGAGCAGCTTGAACAGGTAGGTGTAGTTCAGCTCGCCCACGTCGGGCTCGTGGCGCTCGGGCACGCCCGCGATCTGCAGGTGGCCCACATGGCCGGTGGGCAGGTACTGGCGGATCTTCATGGCCAGGTCGCCTTCCACGATCTGGCAGTGGTACAGGTCCATTTGCACCTTGACGTTGGCGGCGCCGATCTCCGCAATCAGCGCATGGGCTTGGTCCTGGCGGCTCAGGAAGAAGCCGGGCATGTCGCGGCCGTTGATGGGCTCCAGCAGGATCTGGAGGCCGTGGGGCGCGGCCTGCTCGGCGGCGTAGCGCACATTGGCGATGTAGGTGGCGCGTACGGTGGCGGCGTCAGCGCCCTGCGGCACCAGCCCGGCCATCACGTGGATGCGGGGGCATTGCAGAGCCTTTGCGTACTCCACCGCTTTGGCCATGCCCTCGCGGAACTCGGCCTCGCGTCCGGGCAGGCAGGCCAGGCCACGCTCGCCCGCGTCCCAGTCGCCGGGCGGGGCGTTGAACAGCACCTGCTGCAGCCCATGGGCCTGCAGGCGCGCGGCCAGCTCCTGCGCAGGGTAGGCGTAGGGGAAGAGGTATTCCACCGCCTTGAAACCATCGCGGGCGGCGGCGGCAAAGCGGTCGAGAAAGTCCACGTCGTTGTAGAGCATGGACAGGTTGGCGGCGAAGCGGGGCATGGGATTCTTTCTGTTCTGGGGCGAAGGCGCGGCTTTTGCCGGCCCTACCACTGCGCGCCAAACGTCTGGCGCAGTTCTTCGATCTGGGGCGCGGTCAGCGGCGTGGGGCGGGGCTGGCACAGCAGCCACAGGCGGGCGGTTTCTTCCAGCTCTTCCAGCACGGCCATCGCGGCGGCGGGCGTGTCATGCCACACGTTGGGCCCCAGGCGTGCCAGCATCACGGCGCGCACGGGGCTGCCTTGCGCGGCATAGCGGGTGATGGTCTGCGCCACCAGCGCAGCCGCTGCGGCATCACCGGGGCGGTGGTAAGCGATGTGCGGCACGCGGCCTACCTTCATCACAAAGTAAGGCGTGATGGGCGGCAGCAACTGTGCATCGTGCGCCAGTTGGCCGCCCGCAGCGGTGTCGGCCTGCAGCGAGCAGGCCACCAGGTGCGTGCTGTGGGTGTGGATCACACAGCGTGCAGGGGCCGCCGTCGATGCCGAGGCCTCGTAAATCTGCCGGTGCAGTGCAAGGGTCTTGCTGGCCCGGTCGCCCGCCACCTGTTGGCCCTGTGCGTCCAGGCGCGCCAGCCGTTCGGGCTGCAGCGTGCCCAGGCAGGCGTCGGTGGGGGTGATGAGGTAGCCATCGGCCAGGCACACGCTGATGTTGCCTGCGGTGGCGTGCACATAGCCGCGCTCAAACAGGCTGCGGCCCACGCGGCAGATCTCGTCGCGGGCTGTGCTCTCATCCATGAAGGCGGGGGTAGAGGTCATTCCAACAATTGTGCAAAAGCCTTGGTGAAGAAGTCGGTGCTGCCAAAGTTGCCCGACTTCAGTGTGATGTGCAGGCCGTCCGCCGCATCGGGCGCCACCGCATGGCACCACGGCACGCCGGGGTCAATCTGCGCGCCAATGCGCATCTGCGTGATGCCCAGGGCCTGCACGCAAGCGCCCGAGGTTTCTCCGCCCGCCACGATGAGCTGGCGCACGCCACGCTGCACCAGGCCGCGTGCAATGGCGGCAATGGTTTCTTCCACCATGGCACCGGCCTTGTCAGAACCGAGCTGGCCCTGGATGGCACGCACGACCGAGGGCTCGGCGGTGGAATACACCAGCACCGGGCCTTGGCCGATGTGGCCTTCGGCCCAGGCCAGCGCTTCGGCGGCCACATCCACGCCTGCGGCAATGCGCAGTGGGTCGATGGCCAGAGCGGGCTTGCCCGCTTTGATGAAATCCATGACCTGTTGGTTGGTCGCCACCGAGCAGCTGCCCGATACGATGGCCTGCAGGCCTTGCGCTGCGGGTAGGCGCGCCGCCTCGTTGCTGGGTGCCACGCCAAAGTTGCCCGGCAGGCCAATGGCCACGCCCGAGCCCGCCGTGACCAGCGGCATGCCCTTGAGGGCCGGGCCCAGGCGCAGCAGGTCGGCGTTCGAGACGGCATCGACCACGGCCATGCGCACGCCCTCGGCCTGGAGCTGGGCGATGCGCGCGCGGATGGCGGCCTCGCCCTGTGCGACCACGCTGTGGTCGATCAGGCCCACGCGGCTTTCCGTCTGCGCCTGCAGCACGCGCACCAGGTTGGGGTCGGTCATGGGCGTGAGCGGGTGGTTCTGCATGCCGCTCTCGTTCAGCAGCACATCGCCCACAAACAGGTAGCCCTTGAACACGGTGCGCTTGTTGTCGGGGAAGGCGGGCGTGGCGATGGTGAAGTCGGTGCCCAGCGCCTGCATCAGCGCATCGGTCACGGGGCCGATGTTGCCCTCGGCCGTGCTGTCAAACGTGGAGCAGTACTTGAAGTAGATTTGCTCGGCGCCCTGCGCCTGCAGCCACTGCAGCGCGGCCAGCGACTGGGCGATGGCCTCGTCCTTCGGGATGGTGCGCGACTTGAGCGCGACCACGATGGCATCGGCTTCAGCGTCAAGTGGTGCCGTGGGCACGCCCATGGCCTGCACCACGCGCATGCCTGCGCGCACCAGGTTGTTGGCCAGGTCGGTGGCGCCGGTGAAGTCGTCGGCAATGCAGCCCAGAAGTGCACGTGCGCGCGTCATGCCTTGTCCTTCCCTTCGGGCAAGGTGATGCCAGGGAAGATCTTGATCACGGCGCTGTCATCTTCCTTGGCAAAGCCTGCGGT
>JADMJR010000094.1 GCA_018780365.1 Acidovorax sp.
CCCACGATGGCTCCCGCAAAATTGCCCATGCCGCCCAGGATGATCATCATGATGGCGTGCGCGCTCATGTGAAAGCCCATCAGCTCGGGGTTCACGTAGCCCGTCTGTGCGCCCCACAGGTAACCCGCCAGGCCTGCCAGCGCACCCGCCACGGTGAATGCGGTGAGCTTGTAGCCCTGTGTGCCGAAACCCATGGCGCGCATGCGGTGCTCGTTGATGCGGATGCCCGAAAGTGCGCGGCCCAGCGGGCTCCAGAGCAGGCGGCGCAGCAGTACATAGACGATGGCCACCAGCGCCAGCGTGAAGTAGTAGAAGGTCTTGCGGCCTTCGAGGTCAAAAGGCAGCCAGCCGAAGATGGAGGCATCGGGCCGGAAGTTGATGTACAGGCCGTCCGAGCCGCCCAGTACCTTGTTGTCGAAGAACAGGTAGAACACCATCTGCGCGAACGCCATCGTGACCATGATGAAGTAGATGCCGTGGGTGCGGACCACAAAGAAGCCGATGACCAGCGCCACCAGCCCGGCACCGGCAACGGCCAGCGGCAGCGACCACCACAAGCTGACCGGCACATCGGCGGGCGTGAGGAAGGCCAGCGCGTAGCCCGCCACGCCAAAGTAGGCGGCGTGGCCCAGCGACACCAGGCCGGTCACGCCCTGCAGCAGATCGAGGCTCATCGCAAAGATGGCCATGATCATCATGCGCGTGACCATCTGCACGTAGAAATCACTGCCGACCACGGGGAACAGCAGCAGCGCAGCCAGCCCCAGTGCCAGGACAAACTGCACGCTGCGGGGCAGCACTTCGATATTGGCGCGAGGGGTGCTCATTGTTTAAAGAGGCCTTCAGGTTTCCACAGCAGCACCGCCGCCATCAGCATGTAGACGAGCATCCCGGCCATCGATGGGAGCAGCACCTTGCCAAAGGTGTCCACCAGCCCCACGAGCAGTGCAGCAATGAGCGCACCACGCACCGAGCCGATGCCGCCGATCACCACCACCACAAAACACATGATGAGCACCGAAGAGCCCATGTTGGGATAGACGCTGGAGACCGGCGCGGCCACCATGCCCGCCACCGCCGCCAGGCCCACACCCAGCGCAAACACAATGGCATGGATGAGCTTGATGTTCACGCCCAGCGACTCGGCCATGTCGCGGTTGAACGCGCCCGCGCGAATCTTCATGCCCAGGCGGGTCTTGGAGATCAGCAGGTACAGGCCCAGCGCCAGCGCGATGCACACGCCCGAAATGAACAGCCGGTACACGGGGTAGGAGAGGGTGTCGGTGAGCGGAATCGACCAGTCCAGCATTTGGGGGATGGGCACGCCGTGCACATCGTCGCCCCACAGGATGGAGCGCAGTTCTTCAAAGATGTAGATCAGCCCGAAGGTCAGCAGCACTTGGTCGAGGTGGTCGCGGTGGTAGAAGTGGCGAAACAGCAACCACTCCAGCGCCAGGCCAAACACCACCGAGAGCAGGGCGCCGCCCAGGATGGCCAGGGTGAGGCTGCCGAAGTGCCCCGACAGCGAGTAGCCCAGGTAAGCCCCCAGCATGTAGAAGCTGCCATGTGCCAGGTTCACCACGCCCATGATCCCGAAGATCAGCGTGAGTCCGGCCGCCAGCATGAACAGCAGCAGGCCGTACTGCACGCTGTTGAGCAACTGGATCAGGAAAGTGGCGAAGTCCATGGAGGGCGAGGGTGCGGTGGGCGGGGTGGAGTGCGAATGCAACAGGCCAGGCTGCGCGGCGCAAGGCCGGCAGCATGGGGCCCGCATGACATCCATGCGGGGGCGGTTCAGGAGGCGCGCGCCGTGCGGGCTCAGCCCATCCTGCAACCGGCACCGCTGTCGGCCAGGGCCTTAGCGGCCACGCCGATCACCTTGTTTTCCTTGTTTTCCACCTGGCGCAGGTAGATGTCCTGCACGGGGTTGTGGGCCTTGCTCATGGTCCATTTGCCGCGCGGGCTATCAATGGTGGCGCTTTCCATGGCCTTGATGACGGCCGCCTTGGCAGACAGGTCGCCCTTGACGGCATTGGCGCCCTGCACCAGCAGCAGGCCGGTGTCGTAGCCCTGCACCGCATACACATCGGGCTGGCTGCGGAAGGCCTTGGCATATTCCAGGCGGAACTGTTTGTTGCGCGGCGTGTCCAGCGAGTCGCTGTAGTGCATGGTGGTGATGATGCCGTCGGCCGCAGGGCCGGCGGCATCCAGCACGCCTTCGGTGAGAAAGCCCGAGCCGTACAGAGGAATCTTGTCCTTGAGGCCCGCAGCGGCGTAGTCGCGGATGAACTTGGCCGCGCCGCCACCGGCAAAGAAGCAGGCCACGGCGTCGGGCTTGAGCGCTGCGATTTCGGTGAGTAGCGCCTGGAACTCCACGTTGGGGAAGGGCAGGCCCAGCTCCTTGATGATGGTGCCGCCCGCAGCGGTGTAGCTTTGCTTGAAGCCTTCAAAGGCCTCATCGCCGGCTGCGTACTTCCAGGTGATCCATACGGCCTTCTTGTGGCCCTTTTCGACCATGGCCTTGCCCAGCGCCAGCGTGGGCTGCGAATTGCTGAACGATGTGCGGAACACGTTGGGCGCGCACAGCGCGCGGGTGGCAGCATGCACGCCTGCATTGGGGATGAGGTTGAGCACGCCGGTGTCGCGCGCCACCTTCTGGATGCCCATCTGCACGCCCGAGTGCACGGTGCCGATCAGCACATCCACCTTGTCGCGCTGCACCAGCTTGCTGGCGTTCTCCACGCCCTTGCTGGGTTCGGACTCATCGTCCACCTTGAACCACTCGATTTCGCGGCCGCCCAGCTTGCCGCCTTGCTGGTCGATGGCCAGGCGTACGCCGTTCTCGATGGCCACGCCCAGTTGGGCAAAGGTGCCGGTGTAGGGCAGCATGAACCCCACACGCACCTTGCCGCTTTGGGCGCGCACGATGGTGGGCAGCAACAGCCCCGTGGATGCGGCGCCCACAAGGGCGGCGCTGCGGCTGATGACGAGGCGGCGGGTGGTCATGGGATGGGTCTCCTTTGTTTAGGCTTAAAGTAATTTACTTCAAGCATTCCGTGGTGAATACCTATGGGTTACCCGTACCGGTGCGGACGGGGTCATGCCATACCAGTGCCATAGAGTTAACGGCTGCTCATTGCAGCACGCCTAGTTCATCGAGGACGCTGGACACTGGCAATCGCAGAAACAAATATGAATTAAAGTGCATTTTTGTTTGTTTTGTGCAGTATAGATCATGATTTTGCGACCGTGCAGGCTTGTTGGGGCTGCCGGTATCAGTAGTTTCGAGCATAGGCCGCCCTTCTGTGCCCTCGGTGAGGAGGCGGCGGCGGGGCGGTGTTGTGGGGGCTTGTGAGGCCTGGGCCTTGCCTGATGGCGACCTCGGCGACACTCAAAGGCTGCGTTGCGCTGGCCCTTCTGGAGTGCCAACTGTTTTGCTGTCGAATGGTGTGCGGTTGCGCTTCCTCCTTGCCCATGTCTTTTTCCGTTCCGCCATCCCCGTCTTCTTCGTCACTGCCAGCGCGCACGCGCATGGCCCGCTGGCTGCGCCATTTCTGGCCCGCGCCACTGGGCATTGATGGCCGAGAGCGGCTGCGTTTTATCGTGGGGGCGATGGTCGGCGTGCTGTTCACAGCCTGGCTGAGTCGCTGGTGGGCGGGTGGTGGCAGTTCTGGCCCCTGGATGGTGGCTTCGCTGGGGGCGAGTGCGGTGCTGGTGTTTGGCATGCCATCAAGCCCGCTGGCCCAGCCCTGGCCCGTGCTGGGTGGCAGCACTTTGTCAGCCCTGGTGGGCGGGCTCTGTGCTGCCCTGATTCCCGATCCGGTGCTGGCTGGGGCGGTGGCCGTGGGCTTGGCCATTGCGCTCATGGTGCCGCTGCGCTGCCTGCACCCGCCGGGCGGTGCCATGGCGCTGTATGTGGTGCTGACCGCAGGCGATGGCTGGCACCTGGCTGCGTTTCCCATTCTGTTCAATGTACTGGTGTTGCTGGTGGCTGCGGTGGTCTACAACGGGCTGACCGGACGCCGCTACCCACACCCGCAGCGTGTGGCGGCGCGCACCGATGTGGCCCAGGGGGCGTTCACAGCCTCGGACGTGGATGCGGCGCTGGCGCATTACAACCAGGTGCTGGACGTGAGTCGTGCGGATCTGGAGGGGCTGTTGCACCTGGCAGGGCGCGCAGCGTTCCAGCGAACGCTGGGAGAGGTGCGCTGTTCGGACATCATGTCCCGGCCCCCGCTGGCGGTGGAGGCCCGCGTTTCGCTGAAGGAGGCCTGGGCCTTGATGCGTGCCGAGCAGATCAAGGCGCTGCCCGTCGTGGATGCGCAGCGCCTGGTGGTGGGCATCGTGACGGTGGCGGATTTCATGCGCCTGGCCAATCTGGATGTGCATGAAGGCCTGGGGCAGCGCCTGCGCACCTTGGTCATGGGGCGCGGTGGCCAACCTCAGAGCGTAGGTGAAATCATGTCGCATCCGGTGCAGGTGGCTCGCGTGGCGCAGCACGCCATGGATCTTGTTCCTCTGTTCTCTCAAGGCGGGCACCACCATATTCCCATCGTCGATGGTGAAGAGCATTTGGTGGGTGTGATCACACAGACCGATCTGGTACGGACATTGGCGACGGCTGTTCAGGGCCGTGAAGGTGTGCCCACGGCCTTGAAAGCGGATGCATAGGCAGAGCAGGGCGCATCGCGGTACAATCGACAGGCTTTGCACAGTGCTTACGCCTGTCCATTGAAGCCGTCTCCCCCGGCCCTCTGCCTGATCTGCGCCCCGGGTGCAGCGACTCCCACCGCCCGCAATGCACCGTGTGTCGAGCACCGACCACGTCGTAGCTGCCGTGGTGGATGCACCAAGCGTTCAGGCGCTGATCACAGAATATTTGTTTTGAAAAGATAACGAACATGGCCAAAGAAGAACTCATTGAAATGCAAGGCTCCGTCACTGAAGTCTTGCCCGACTCGCGCTTTCGCGTCACGCTGGACAACGGCCATCAACTGATCGCCTACACCGGTGGCAAGATGCGCAAGCACCACATCCGTATCTTGGCGGGTGACAAGGTGTCGTTGGAGATGTCGCCCTACGACCTGTCCAAGGGCCGCATCACGTTCCGCCATCTGGCTGGCCGGGGCCCAGGCCCGGGCAGCCGCTAAGCCATCGCTTGGTTTGATTCATCGGTTTCATCGGTTTCATTGGTCTTTTTCAGCCTGAAGGGCTGATCCGTTTCTTGTTGTTCTCCCGTCCTCGCACTGCTTTGCCAGAGGCAGTGGGTTTCCGGTTTTAGTGAGTTGTCTGCAGCTTTTTAAAAAAATTGCAAAAAGCAGGCATCGAACCAAAAATCATGAAATTGGCGGGTTAGAATACGAGCTGTCGGAGCGTAGCGCAGCCTGGTAGCGCATCTGCTTTGGGAGCAGAGGGTCGCGAGTTCGAATCCCGCCGCTCCGACCAATGTTTGAAGGCCTTGCAGCACATGCTGCAAGGCCTTTTTTCTTGCCTGTGCTTGGTGTGTTTGTGGCGGTTGCCGTGTGAATGTGCGTGTTAACGTCCGTACCATCTGGTGGTCGCGCACAGGCCCCAGGGCTGCATGCGCCCACCCTCCGATTGGCTGGTCATGCAATGAAACGCTCTTCGTCTGCCGCTGCTCCGTCTTCTTCTCCCTCCCCATGGCCCCCAGCGGGTACAGTGCCCCGGCACCAGCGCTATGACACGGTCGATGCGTTGCGCGGGTTGGCCATGGTTTGGATGACCGTCTTCCATTTTTGTTTTGATCTGAGCCACTTCGGTTTTTGGCCGCAGAACTTCCGTGTGGACCCGTTCTGGACCACGCAGCGCACATTCATTGTCAGCCTCTTCCTGTTCTGCGCAGGGCTGGGCCAGGCCATTGCATGGCACCAGGGGCAGGGGTGGCTGCGCTTTGGGCGTCGATGGGGGCAGATTGTGGGCTGCGCCTTGCTGGTGACCGTGGGCTCCTTCGCCATGTTTCCGCAGAGCTTCATTTACTTTGGCGTGCTGCACGGAATGGCCGTGATGCTGCTGATTGCTCGGCTCTCTGCCCATTGGGGGCGGTGGCTGTGGCTGGCGGGGTTGGTGGCCCTGGTGTTGCCGCCGCTGGCGCAGCATGCCTTGGCTGGCGCATGGGCGGAGGCCGCGCCATGGTTCAACGGCCGGGCTCTCAACTGGCTGGGCTTGGTTGTGCGCAAGCCCTTCACCGAAGACTATGTGCCCGTTTTCCCGTGGCTGGGTGTGCTGTGGTGGGGGCTGGCCACGGGCCAGTGGATGTTGGTGCGCAGGCCGGCATGGCTGCAGCATCCGCTGCCTGGTGGTCTGGGCCCGCTGGCAGCTCTGGGCCGATGGAGCCTCAGCTACTACATGCTCCACCAGCCGGTGATGATGGGGCTGCTGATGGTCGTGGCTTGGGGGATGGGGCGCACCTGATGCGGGATGTGAGGAACGGTATCGGCTGGGTGTGTGGGCTGGGTGTGCTTTTTTTGTATTGCCGTAGAGCCTGTGATCAAGGCGGCATTCACACGATGAGACTTGTGGACCCATAAAAAAACGCGACCGTAGTCGCGTTTTTTTATCAGCATCCCCGGCGGGATGCGGCTGGGACCGTTTACTCGACCTTGGCCTTGGTGCGCAGGTCTTCCTGGAACTTCGCCAGTTTTTGCTGTTGCAGTTGTTGGGCAACCTGGGGCTTGACTTCTTCCAGCTTGGGCAGCTGCGCCTGGCGGACATCGTCCAGGCGGATCACGTGCCAGCCAAATTGGCTCTTCACGGGGGTGTCGGTCATCTTGCTCTTTTCGAGCTTGATGAGGGCTTCCGTGAATTCGCTGACGTAGCTGGCGGGGTTGGCCCAGTCCAGGTCGCCACCCTTGGCGCCAGAGCCTGGGTCCTTGGATTGCTTCTTGGCGATGTCTTCAAACTTGGCGCCCTTCTTGATGGACGCGATGATCGCCTTGGCGTCGGCTTCCTTCTCCACCAGGATGTGGCTGGCCTTGTACTCCTTGCCACCGTTGGCGGCCACGAACTTGTCGTATTCGGCCTGGATTTCGGCGTCGGTCACGGGGTTTGCCTTCTGGAAGTCGGCGAACAGTTCACGGATCAGGATGGTCTGGCGGGCCAGGTCCATCTGGGTCTTGTAGTCTGCCGAGGCTTCCAGGCCGCGCTTTTGCGCTTCCTGCATGAAGATTTCACGGGCAATGACTTCTTCCTTGATCTGGCCTTCGATGTCGGGGGTCACAGGGCGGCCCGAGCGTTCCACTTGTTGCTTGAGCGCTTCGACGCGTTCCTTCGGCACGGCCTTGCCATTGACGATGGCAACGTTCTGGGCCGAAGCGGGCAGGGCCAACGTGCCCAGAACGGCGGCGGCGACGAGGCCGGACAGGAGCTGTTTCTTCATGCGAAATCCAAAAAAATGAGGGGTTGTTTGCCAGCTGAAATCCGGCGACTGATGACTTGGGGCCGGCTCAGAGAACTTCAATGGCGAGGGCGTGAACGCCTTGGTCAATAAATTCTTGCAGCGCATCATACACAAGGCGGTGTTGCGCTACGCGGGGCCTTCCTGTAAAGAAAGGTGACGCAATCCGCACCCGGAAATGGGTGCCGAAGCCGGTGCCATTGGCACCCGCATGGCCTGCGTGGGCGGCGCTTTCGTCCAGCACTTCGAGCTGGGTGGGGGTCAGCTTGTCCACCAGGGTCTGGTGCATCTGCTGGGCAAGGGGGGGCGTGGTCATGTGCTGTTGTCTCAGGCGGTGGGCTCGTCACCCTTGAGGTGCGGCGCGATGTAGATGCCCTGGCCAATCAGGAAGACCAGAGGAAAGGCATAGCCCCAGAGCTTGAAATCCACCCAGGCTTCGGTGCTGAAGTTGACCACCACGTAGGCGTTGATGGCGGACATGAAGGCGCAGTAGATGATCCAGGCCACATTGAGCCGCAGCCATACCCGGTCGGGCAGTTCCAGCTGGCTGCCCAGCAGCATCTTGAGGAAGTTCTTCTTCATCGCCCACAGGGCCACGGCCAGCGCGAGGGACATGGCGCCATAGAGCACCGTGGGCTTCCACTTGATGAAGCGGTCGTCTTGGAGCACGAGTGTGAGCGTGCCAAACAACAGGATCAGCACCAGTGTGACCTTGTGCATGGTCTGCAGGCGCCGGTCTATGGCATAGATCAGCGCCATCTGTGCCACGGTGGCAGCCATGAGAACGGCCGTGCCCACGTAGATGCCATAGAACTTGTAGGCCCCGAAGAACAGCAGGATGGGGAAGAAGTCGATCAGAATTTTCATGGAGTCGGGGGAGAGGTCTCGGCGGTCAGCCCTTGTCGGATTCGAAGTCGAGCGACGCGGAGTTCATGCAATAGCGCAGGCCCGTAGGGGCCGGCCCATCTTCGAACACGTGGCCGAGATGGGCCCCGCATTGTGCACACACCGTCTCGGTGCGAACCATGCCATGGCTGCGGTCCACGATGTCGGTGATGGCCCCAGGAAGGGCCTCGGAGAAACTGGGCCAGCCGCAGCCCGCATCAAATTTGGTGATAGAGTCAAACAGCTTGGCTCCACAGCAGACGCAATGGTAGCTGCCGTCGGCCCAGTGGGCTTCGTACTTGCCGGTGAACGGGCGCTCGGTGGCCGCGTGGCGCGTGACCTGGAAGGCCACGGGCTCGGCCCCTTTTTCGCGCAGTTCAGCCTGCCATTGGGCATCGGTTTTCTGGACGGGGTAGGTCATGATGAACAGCTGATTTCGATGGAAGACGCCCAGTCGGGCGGGAAAGCTGCATAAGCGTCGTGCCCCGGGTGCTCGTCAAAGGGGCGCTCCAGCAGCCGCTGAAGGGTTTGGAGTTCGCTGAAGTCGCCCAATTTTGCGGCGCGGATGGCCTGTTCGCCCAGGTGGTTGCGCAGCACGAACTTGGGGTTGGATTTGAGCATTAAATTGGCAGCTACCGCGCTACCATCATGATTTATTAGCTCTGAATAAGATAGCAGCCATGTGTCGAAGGCTGCGCGGTCTGCAAACAGGTCGCGCACCGGTTCGAAGTCGCTGCTGCCCACGGCGTGCGAGAGTCGGCGCCAGAAGATCGTGTAGTCCACGCCGTTTTGGGCCAGCAGCAGCAGGACACAGTCGATCAGTGTGCCGTCGTGCTCGCGCACGGCGGCCAGGCCCAGCTTGGCGCGCATGCGGGCCATGAAGGCCTCGGGGAAGACGACCTTGTACGACTCCAGCGCCGCCTTGGCCAATTCCTCGTCGCCGATCAGCGGCAGCAGCGCCTGTGCCAAGCAAAACAGGTTCCAGTACGCCACATTGGGCTGGCGGTTATAGGCGTAGCGGCCCTGCGTGTCGCTGTGGTTGCACACATGGCCGGGCACAAAGGCATCGAGAAACTGGAACGGCCCGTAGTCAATGGTCAGGCCCAGGATGCTCATGTTGTCGGTGTTCATCACCCCGTGGCAAAAGCCCACGGCCTGCCACTGGGCCATCAGCCGGGCCGTGCGTTCGCTCACGGCCTGCAGCAGGGCGGCATAGGGGTTGCCGCCCAGTGCGGTGGGCACGCGGCACTCGGGGTAGTAGCGGTCGATGACGTAGTCGGCCAGCGTGCGCAACTGGGGTTCCAGGCCGTTGGCTGCAAAGTGCTCGAAATGCCCAAAACGCACAAAACTCGGCGCCACGCGCGTGACCACGGCAGCCGTTTCGATGTCCTCCCGGCGTACCGGGGCGGGTGAGCCGGTGACGCACAACGCGCGTGATGTGGGAATGCCCAGCCCATGCATGGCTTCGCTGCACAGAAACTCGCGGATGCTGGAGCGCAGCACCGCGCGCCCGTCGCCCATGCGGGAGTAGGGGGTGCGGCCGGCCCCCTTGAGCTGGACCTCCCACCCGCTGACGGTCTCGCCCAGCAAAATGGCCCGGCCATCGCCCAGTTGGCCAGCCCACACGCCGAACTGGTGCCCGCTGTACACGCTGGACAGCGAGCGAGCACCTGTAGGCAGGGTATTGCCGGTGAAGGCCTGCAGCGCCGCGTCACTGTGCATCCAGGCGTTGCCCAGGCCGATGAGCGCAGCCACATTGGTGCTCACGCCGACCCAGTGGGGCGAGGGCAAGGGGGTGGGGCGCAGTTCGGTGAAAAAGTCGGGGCCCAGCGTGGCAAAACGGTGGTCCCAGGCCAGGCCGATGTCGGCGGTGGTGTCGCTTTCGGCTGTGGGGTTCATGGGCCGGATTGTCTCGCACCATCGATGCCCCGGCGCGGGCAGGGCCTTGGTGTACCGGGCGGCCTGTGGCGTTGCAGCGTTTGCCAGTAGCCGTGCGGTTGGCTGCGCACCGCGCCAAGCCTCCCCACCTGGCAAGGCACTGGTGTGGCTCCAGGAGGACTTTGAACAGGTTCTTGGGTTTTCAGGCCGGTGTTTCTTGGAGGGGGAGGTCCGACCCGGTTTGCTGCAGCATCAGCTGCGCGCGGTACTGCCCTGGGGGCATGCCAAACCAGCGCTTGCAGGCGCGGAACATGTTGCTCTGGTCGGCAAAGCCCAGCAGGTCGGCCACTTCGGTCAGGTTGCGGCGGGGGTCTGACAGGTACTGGCGGGCCAGCTCGCAGCGTGTGTCGTCGAGCAACTGCTGGTAGGTGGCCGATTCGGCCTGCAGCCGGCGTTGCAGGGTGCGGTCGGTCATGTGCAGGCGCGCGGCGATGTCGTCGCGGCGCGGCTCGCCTTTGTGCAGGATGCGCGCCACCTCGGTGCGCACCCGCGTGCTGGCGAGCGAATGGCCCAACTGGTCGAGTTCGGTTTCGACCAGCCGCTCGTGCATGGCCCACAGGCTGGGGTTGTGCGTGGGGATGCTGGCCAGCACATCCGCTTCGGCCAGCAGGAACCGGTTGGCCGGCTGACCAAAACGCGGCAACATGCCAAAGGCCGTGTGGTAGCGCGCCTCGTTGCCAGCGGTCGGTTGGGGCGTGATCAGCTCCACGCCCAGAGGGCGGAGTTCGCGGCGCGTCAGCCAGCCGCACAGCGTGAACAGCGTGAGCAGCGCGTATTCCACACGCTGGCGCGGGATGGGCCGGGTGGCGCCGATGTGCGCGATGGACAGCCAGTAGCCGCGCGCATCGCGTTCCAGGTCGAAGGTGGTGCAGTCCGAGATCACTGCCATGTGGCGCGTGAGGTGCTGAAAACCCACCAGCAGGCTGGGGCCGGACGCGAGCGCGTAGCCCACCACATCCACGTTGCCATAGCGGGCCGTAAGGAGTGGGCACAGGCCCAGGTCCGCCTTGCCAGAGCGCGCCACAGCCAGCTCCCACAACCGGCTGATCCGGTCTACTTCCACACGCGTATGTGGCTGCTGCAGCGCTGCCAGGTCGATGCCTGCCTCGCTGCACAGCTCGGCCACGGGCAGGCCTTCGGCGGCCATCATGTCGGTGGTGCCGCGCACCCAGGCGGCGGAGCTTGTGCGGGAGGAAATCATGGCTTCGGCGGGGATCAGGGTTTACGCGTGGTGGTGAGCTGAAGTCAGTGTTTTGGCAAGGTTGCGATAGTAGCGAAAGGCCCGCTGCTTTCCACAATTCGCGTCGAGGTTGTGTCCTGCCCTAGTGTGACTCGGGCCAGAGGTACGACCCATTCCTGAAAACCCCAAAGGAGACAAGACATGGTCGATTCACGCTGGCGTGTGCAATGGTTGGGAGCGGTGGTTTCCGTGCTGGCAATGGCCGGTTGTGGTGGTGGTTCGGGCTCCGCGCCCGAGGTGCGCGAGACCGTGTACGGCACCGTGCGTGGTGTGGACGACAGTGCCGTCACCGGCACCTATGCCTGGAAGGGCCTTCCCTTCGCCAAACCGCCGGTGGGTGATCTGCGCTGGCAGCCGCCTGTCGAACCCGCCACCTGGAGCGGCGAGCGCAATGCCACGCGTTTTGGCAATGCCTGCCTGCAGATGGGGCGCTTGTACGGCCCTGGGGCCAACAACCGCTTTGACGACACGATCGGCCAGACCCTGGGCACCCCGGTGGGTAACGAAGATTGCCTGACCCTCAACATCTGGCGCCCGGCCAACACGCAGGACAACCTGCCGGTGTTGCTGTTCCTGCATGGCGGCAGCGCCATTTCGGGCTACACCGCCGACCCGGTGTATGACGGCGCTGCATTGGCGCGTTCGGCCAATGCCGTGGTGGTCACGGCCAATTACCGGCTGGATGTGCTGGGGTTCTTGCAGATGCCACAGTTGCACAGTGGCGCCCAGGCGTACACAGGCAACTATGCGCTGCTGGACAACGTGCAGGCGCTGAGCTTTGTTCGGAGCAACATCGCCAAGTTTGGCGGCAATGCGGGCAACGTGACGCTGATGGGGCAATCAGCAGGTGCCATCAATGCGCTTGCGTTGCTCACGGCGCCGCAGGCGGCTGGCCTGTTCCACAAGATCCTTCCGATCAGCGGCGGTATTTCGCTGGCCAGCAACCTGCCGGCGGGCACGATTCCCACACTCAATCCGGCATCGAAATACGCCACGCAGGCGGGCGCACTGCTGGCTGCCTTGGTGCTGGCCGATGGCCTGGCACCCGACGCTGCGGCCGCTGCGGCGCTGGTGGCGGGCTGGACGCCCGCGCAAACCGCCAGCTACCTGCGCGGCAAGGATGGCCGCGTGGTGCTGCAGACGGTGCTGCAGAAAGGCCTCACGGGCTCGGGGCCCATCCCTGACGGCGTGGTCGTGCCCGCCAATCCCATCACCGAGATCGCGGCGGGCCGATACCACAAGGTGCCGGTGCTCTCTGGCTATACGGCCGATGAGGCCAAGCTGTTTGCGCCCTTCCTCGCACTGCTGGGTGGCAAGCCGGGCATGAAGATCACCGATGCCGAGCGCTTTGCAATGACGCAGGGCTTCAACCCCGACGCGCCGACATCGCTCACGGTGGCCGACATTCTCGACCCCTCCTACCTGCCCGTCACAGCGCCCACCACGGGCTACAACGCCCGCATGAAACTGCTGGGAAGCCTGTTCATCGAGCCGAGCCGCGACAACCTGCTGGGCACGTTGCGCACCCAGCAGTCCAACGTGTGGAGCTACCAGTTCAACTGGGCCCAGCAGCCAGCCCCCTGGGCGGATGTGTACGGTGCAGCGCATGGCTTTGACCTGCCGTTTGTGTTTGGCAATTTCGGCCCCTCGCTGCTCGCCAAGGCCGCCAACAGCACGGCCAACCAGCCGGGCCGCCTGGCGCTGTCCAAGGCCATGATGGACAGTGTGCGGGCCTTTGTGCACACGGGCGATCCGAACAACGCGACGGTGGGCCAGAACTGGCAGCCCTGGCCGAGCCGGCTCCTGTTTGACGCAGACCAGAAGGCTGCGCGCCTGGGTGTTCAGTAGCCGCTCCGTGGCCGCTCAGTCGCCATTCCATCGCAGCAGGTTCGCCCACAGTGCCTTCGCCGATCTCTTTTCACTGCGCCGCCGTGGCGGCGAGGTATGCGTTGAGCGCCTCGTCATCCACGATGGCCACACGCCCGAAGTCCAGCGACACGATGCCCATGCCTTCCAGCACGCGCAGCACCTTGTTCACCGTTTGCCGCGACAGGCCCACCAGCTGGCCCAGCTCGTCCTGCGTGAGGTTGAGCCGGCGCGTGCTGCGCCAGAACAACCGGCTCAGGTACAGCGCCACGCGGTGCTCGGTGGACTGCGTGCGTCCGGCTTCGATGATGGTCATGGCCTGGCCCAGCCGCATGTTCAGGTGCAGCACCAGAAACTGGTTGAAGGCCAGGCTGGTCTCGCGCAGCGTGGCAAACAGCGGCAGTGGCAGGCACAGCAGCGTGGTGGGGCGCAGCGCGACCACGTTGTACCGCCGGGGCTCGGGCTTCATGGCCGAGCCTTCGCCGAACCACTCGCCATCCGGGACGCCGATGAAGGCTGAAGACCGTCCCTTGCTGGCTGGGCTTTGCAGCATCACCAGGCCCGACAGCACTGCATGCCAGCCCTCCACGGCACTGCCCGCAGGCATCATGACGTCGCCCTTGTCGCCCTGTACCGCGAACACCTCGCTGCGCAGGCGCTCCTGCAGCGCCGCGGGAACGCTGGCAAACCAGGGCTGGGCTGAAATGAACCGCGGGGCAGGGGGTAAGGCGCTGAGCATGTGCGCGATTGTCGCTGCACCCTGGCGCAGGGTTCAGGGTTATCCCTCGGCCTTTGTCAATGGGACGACAGGTGTTGGCAGCAGCGTGCGCGCAGCGCACACTGGCAGCCTGCCACGGAGCGGTGAACTGATGGCGGCGGTGAGGGTGTCGAGGCGCGGGGTAGGGCGCAAATTGCCTGGGCATTGGGCGGGTTGCACCGGCCTGGCTCCATGACCTCGGAGACACCTGGGGGCCATGCCCCGCGCTACCATGATCTTTTCCTTCACTACAACATTCAAGGAGCACCCATGCTGGGCCTGATGCAGAGTCAACCATTGCTGATTTCGTCGCTGATCGAATTCGCCGAACGCCACCATGGCGATGCCGAAATCGTCTCCCGGCGGGTAGAGGGTGACATTCATCGCTACACCTACCGCGACCTGGCTGTGCGTGCACGCCGCCTGGCCAATGCGCTCGACGATCTTCAGCTGCAGTTCAGTGACCGCGTCGCCACGCTGGCCTGGAACGGCTACCGCCACATGGAGATGTACTTCGGTGTCTCTGGCTCGGGCCGCGTGCTGCACACCGTCAACCCGCGCTTGCATCCCGACCAGATTGCCTGGATCGTCAACCACGCTGAAGACCAGGTGCTGTGTTTTGACCTCACCTTCCTGCCCCTGGTGCAGGCTGTGCACGCCAAGTGCCCCACGGTGAAGAAATGGGTCGCCTTGTGCGATGCAGACAGGCTGCCTGCGGATTCCGGTATCCCGGGCCTCACGAGCTACGAAACCTGGATTGGCGCGCATTCGGCAGACTACGCTTGGCCCGAGTTCGATGAGAACTCGGCATCGAGCATGTGCTACACCAGCGGCACCACGGGCAACCCCAAGGCCGCGCTCTACAGCCATCGCTCCACCACGCTGCATGCCTATGCGGCTGCGCTGCCCGATGTAATGTGCCTCTCGGCCCGCGACTCGGTGCTGCCCGTGGTGCCGATGTTCCACGTCAACGCCTGGGGCATTCCTTACTCGGCCGCGCTCACGGGCTGCAAGCTGGTGTTCCCCGGCCCGGCCATGGATGGCAAGTCGATCTACGAACTCATTGAGGCCGAGAAGGTCACCTATGCCGCCGGTGTGCCCACGGTGTGGCAGATGATGCTCGGTCACATGAAGCCTGCGGGCCTCAAGTTCTCTACCCTGCGCCGCACCGTGATCGGCGGCTCGGCCTGCCCGCCCGCCATGATCCACGCGTTCAAGGAAGACTACGGCGTGGAAGTGCTGCACGCCTGGGGCATGACCGAGATGAGCCCGCTGGGCACGCTGTGCACCCTGAAGAACAAGCACCTGGCCATGTCCAAGGATGAGCAGATGAAAGTCCTGCTCAAGCAGGGCCGCGCAATCTATGGCGTGGACATGAAGATCGTCGGTGGCGACGGTAACGAACTGCCCTGGGATGGCAAGACCTATGGCGATCTGCTGGTCAAGGGCCCGTGGATTGTGGACAGCTACTTCAAGGGCGAGGGCGGCCATCCGCTCGTCAAGGATGCCCAGGGTCGGGGCTGGTTCCCCACCGGCGACGTGGCCACCATCGATGCCGACGGTTTTATGCAGATCACCGACCGCAGCAAGGACGTGATCAAGTCCGGTGGCGAGTGGATCAGCTCCATCGACATCGAAAACATCGCCATGGCGCACCCCGCGATTGCCATGGCGGCCTGTGTCGGCATGCCGCATCCCAAGTGGGACGAGCGCCCCATCGTGGCTGTGGTCAAGCGCCCCGGCACCGAGGTCACGCGCGACGAACTGCTGGCGTTTTACGAAGGAAAAACCGCCAAGTGGCAGATCCCCGATGACGTGGTGTTTGTCGATGCCATTCCACTGGGTGCCACCGGCAAGATGCTCAAGACCAAACTGCGCGAGCAGCTCAAGGATTACAAGCTCCCGGGCTTGTGAAAGCTGCGTTCTTGGCTCCGCCAGCCCTCTTGATCGCCCTCGCGGCTTTCGAAACTGGCGCGGCCCAGGCCAGTGCACCCGTGGAGCTGGCTTTGCCAGGCCACCGGGTGCGTCCCCCTCCCGAAGGAGAGGGGGAAGGCGCGCAGCGCCTCAGGGGGTGACACCGAGTCCAGTCACGTGTGCGACGCTGGTAGGGGCAATCCCTGAGCATCGCTTTGTTGCAACGCGGTACGCTGCGTTGTGTCGATTCACTAGGAGACAAAACCATGAAATTTGCTATTAAGGCTGTAGCAGCCTCGGTAATCTTGGCGGCCGCTGGCGGGGCCTTCGCTCAAAAAGGCGAGACAGTGAAAATCGCCTGGCTTGACCCACTGTCAGGCCTGATGGCAGCGGTTGGAACGAACCAGCTCAAGAGCTTCCAGTTCATCTCCGAAGAGTTCAACAAGAAGAACGCCGCAGGGGTCAAATTCGAGATCATCGGCATCGACAACAAACTCAGCCCGCAGGAGACCACCAGCGCTCTGCGCTCGGCCATGGACCAGGGCGCGCGCTATGTGGTGCAGGGCAATGGCTCGGGCCCGGCCCTCGCCATCATGGACGCGCTGGAAAAACACAACGCGCGCAATCCCGGCAAGGAAGTCCTGTTCCTGAACTACGCTGCTGTGGACCCGGATCTGACCAACAGCAAGTGCAGCTACTGGCACTTCCGCCTGGACGCAGACACCTCCATGAAGATGGAAGCGCTGACGACCTACATGAAGGACTTGCCCGAGGTCAAGAAGGTCTACCTGATCAACCAGAACTACTCGCACGGCCACCAGGTCTCGAAGTTCGCCAAGGAAATGATGCAGCGCAAGCGCCCCGACGTGCAGTTCGTCGGCGACGACCTGCACCCCCTGGCCCAGGTGCGCGACTTTGCGCCCTACATCGCCAAGATCAAGGCTTCGGGCGCCGACAGCGTGATCACCGGCAACTGGGGTTCTGACCTTGCGCTGCTGATCAAGGCAGCCAACGATGCCGGCCTGAACAACGTCAATTTCTACACCTACTACGGCTCCGTCACGGGCAGCCCCACGGCCATGGGTGCTGCTGCTTCAGGCCGCGTCTACATGGTGGCTTACGCCCACATGAACCTGCCGGGCGAGCTGAACAAGATCGTGGTGGACTACAAGAAGAAGTTCAACGACGACATGTACACCGGCGCCGTGTACCACGCGTTCACGATGCTGTCGGAAGGTTTTGCCAAGGCCAAGTCCACCGACCCCGTGAAGGTGGCTGCCGTGTTCGAAGGCATGAAGTTCAAGAGCTTCAACGGCGAAGTCGAAATGCGCAAGACCGACCACCAGCTGCAGCAGGGGCTGTTCATCTCGAAGTGGGAAAAGGCCGGTGGCAAGTTCCCTATCGACTCCGAGAACACCGGCTACACCTTCGTGCCCGTGAAGTACTACGAGCCCTACGTGGCCAGCACGCCCACGTCGTGCCAGATGAAGCGTCCGTAAGTCCTGCGTGACTGCTTCGAGGCCCGACCACTCGGGCCTTTTTTTTACCCCTGCAGTGAAAAATTCCAATGAATCCTGAGTTTTTCGTGATCTCTTTGCTGAACGGTGTGAGCTATGGGCTCCTGCTGTTCATGCTGAGCTCCGGCCTCACGCTGATCTTCAGCATGATGGGCGTACTCAACTTCGCGCACACCAGTTTCTACATGCTGGGTGCCTATTTTGCGTTCACCATCTCCGGGGTGGTGGGCTTCTGGCCTGCGCTGGTGATCTCGCCGCTGGTGGTGTTCGCCTTGGGCGCCGCCTTTGAGCGCTACTGCCTGCGCCGCGTGCACAAGTTCGGCCATGTGCCGGAGCTGCTGGTGACGTTCGGGCTGTCGTACCTGATCCTCGAAGTGGTGCAATTGGTGTGGGGCCGCTCCACGGTGCCCTACGGCCTGCCCGAGCAGCTGCAGGGGCCGCTGTTTTCGCTGTATGGCACACAGTTCCCCAAGTCGCGTTCGTTCGTGATGCTGGTGGCACTGCTGATGCTGGTGTCGGTCTGGCTGCTGCTGACGCGCACACGCATTGGCCTGGTGATCCAGGCCGCACTCAAGTACCCCGAAATGGTGGAAGCGCTGGGCCACAACGTGCCCCGCGTGTTCATGCTGGTGTTTGGCGGCGGTGCAGCGCTGGCGGGCCTGGCGGGTGTGATCGGTGGCAATACCTATGTCACCGAGCCTGCGATGGCTGCTTCGGTGGGCTCCATCATCTTTGTGGTGGTGGTGGTGGGTGGCATGGGGTCGCTGGCGGGTGCCTTTTTGGCATCGCTGCTCATCGGCCTGGTGCAGACCTTTGCCGTGGCGCTCGATTACTCGCTGATCCACGTCTTCAAGGCTGTGGGTGTGGCCGTGACCGACCAGACCTTTGGCTACCCCTTGCTCAAACTCACGATCTCCCAGGTGGCGCCCATCCTGCCCTACCTGTTTCTCGTGCTGATCCTGATCTTCCGCCCCAAGGGCCTGCTGGGCACCCGGGAGGATTGATGCCATGAACTCCACTACCAACACTGTTTCAAGCGCTACGTCGCACTACCGGTTCAAGCCCTGGAATGTCGGGCGGTTCGTCATCTGGACGCTGTTTGCCATCGCCCTGATCGTGGCGCCCATGCTGTTTCGCAGCAGCCTGGCGCTGACCATGCTCTCGCAGATCGGCTACCTCATCATCATCTGCCTGTCCTACAACATGTTGCTGGGGCAGGGGGGCATGCTGAGCTTTGGCCACGCGGTCTACACCGGCCTGGGCTCGTTCATCGCCATCCACGCGATGAACATGGCGGGCAAGGGCAGCTTCAACATTCCGCTGGTGCTCGTCCCCATCGTGGGCGGTCTGGCGGGGGCGTTTTTTGCGATCCTGCTGGGATTTGTCACGACCAAGAAGTCGGGCACCACGTTTGCCATGATCACGCTGGGCATTGGCGAGCTGGTGGCCTCCATGGCACTGATGTTCCCCGAGTTCTTTGGCGGCGAAGGCGGCATCACCACCGACCGTGTCTACGGCCAGTCATTCTTTGGCATCAGCTTCGGGCCAGCGATCCAGGTGTACTACCTGATCGCTGTGTACTGCTTTGTCTGCACGGCAGCGATGTTTGCGTTCACCGGCACACCGCTGGGCCGCATCCTGAACGCTGTGCGCGACAACCCTGAGCGCGTGGAGTTCATTGGTTACAACACGCAGCGCGTGCGCTACTTCGCGTTCATCATTGCCGGTTTCTTCGCTGGCATTGGTGGCGGTCTGGCCACGATCAATTTCGAGATCGTGACCGGTGCCGACAGCCTGAACGTGGTGCGCTCGGGCGGCTACCTGCTGTTCACCTTCCTGGGCGGGGCCACCTTCTTCTTCGGCCCCATCATCGGTGCCGTGCTGCTGGTGCTGGCTTCGGTGCTGCTGTCCGAGCTGTCCAAGGCCTGGCTGCTGTACCTGGGCCTGGTGTTCCTGTTCATGGTGATGTATGCACCGGGCGGCGTGGCCAGCCTGATCATGATGAACCTGCGCCTGGCCAAGTTTGGCAAGCTGCGCCAGCTCTGGACGTCGTACCTGGGCCTGGGCGGCACGGCCCTGGTGGGGGTGCTGGGCGCGGCCTGCATGATCGAGATGACCTACCACCTGCAGCTCAATGCAGCGCTGGGGGCTGAGCTGACGTTCCTGGGCGCGACGCTCAATGCCAAGGGTTTTGCCAGCTGGTTTGGCGCCGTGTTTGTGATGGTGACGGGCTTTGGTCTCTTCGAGCTTTGCCGTCGCCAGTTTGTGCGCCAGTGGGGCAGGATCCAGGAAGAAATAGAACATGAAATCAAGCGCGGGGAGGCTTTGTAACCATGGCGGCTGACAACGCAACCTATGCGCTCGAACTGCGCGACTTGCGCAAGAGTTTTGGCAAGACCGAGATCATCCGTGGCGCCAACCTGGCGGTGGCACCCGGCGAGCGGGTGGCCATCATCGGCCCCAACGGAGCGGGCAAATCCACGCTGTTCAATTTGATCAGCGGGCGCTTTGCGCCCACCAGTGGCGACGTGATCCTGAACGGCCAGCGCATCAACGGGCTGGCGCCGTACGAGATCAACCGCAAGGGGCTGTCGCGCAGTTTCCAGATCACGAACATCTTCCCCAAGCTCTCGGTGTTCGAGAACCTGCGCTGTGGTGTGCTCTGGAGCATGGGCTACAAATACACCTTCCTGCGTTTCCTGTCGAACCTGCACGATGCCAATGAGCGCGCCAAGCAGCTCATGGAGATGATCAAACTCGACAAGAAGCGCGACACGCTCGCCATGAACCTCACGTATGCCGAGCAGCGTGCGCTGGAAATCGGCATCACCATCGCCGGTGGTGCCAACGTGATCCTGCTCGACGAGCCCACGGCCGGCATGAGCAAGACCGAAACCACGCGCTTCATCCACCTCATCAAGGAGGTGACCGAGGGCCGCACGCTGCTCACGGTGGAGCACGACATGGGTGTGGTGTTTGGCCTGGCCGACAAGATCGCCGTGGTGGTCTACGGCGAGGTAATTGCCTTTGACACGCCGGACAAGGTGCGCGCCAACCAGCGCGTGCAGGAGGCCTATCTGGGCTCGGTCGTTGCGGACGAGCAAGGGGCGGGACACTGACATGCTGAAAATTGAAAACCTCCACGCCTACTACGGCAAAAGCCATGTGCTGCATGGTGTGACCTTTGACGTGCAACCCGGTGAAATTGTGGCCCTGCTGGGGCGCAATGGATCGGGCCGCTCGACCACCGCCAAGGCCATCATGGGCCTGGTGGACTGGGAGGGCACGCTCCAGTGGAAGGGGCAGGACCTGAATGGCAAAAAGGCCTACGAAATAGCCCACCTGGGGGTGGGCTACGTGCCGGAAAGCCGCGACGTGTTCCCCAACCTCACGGTGCACCAGAATCTGATGCTGGGCCAAAAGGGCAAAGGCAAGAACAGCCGCTGGTCGTTTGACGACATGTACGAAATGTTCCCCCGCCTCAAGGAGCGTCAGCACACCGAGGCGGGTGTGATGTCGGGCGGCGAGCAGCAGATGCTCACGCTGTGCCGCACGCTGATGGGCGACCCGGACCTGATCATCATCGACGAGCCCACCGAGGGCCTGGCGCCCAAGATCGTGGAGCTGGTGGGGCAGTACCTGCAGACCATCAAGGCGCGCGGGATTTCCGTGTTGCTGATCGAGCAGAAGCTGACCATCGCGATGAAGATCTCGGACCGCGCACTGGTGATGGGTCACGGCTCCATCGTGTTCCAGGGCACGCCGGACAGCCTGCGGGCCGACAACTACATCCGCAAGGAATGGCTGGAGGTTTAGAAGCCCCCTGAGTCGCCTGCGGCGCCTTCCCCCGGAGGGGGACGCCCCCAGCGCGGCGGGGCGGCCCTTGCGCGGGGGCACTGGCCTGGAGCGCGCCAGTTTCACCGACTGAGGTCATGGTGAAGCCTGAGAAGCTGCTCCCGCGTCGATCTGCAGAGGTGCCCTGTCTTCGGTGGTGCCTCTTTTTTTTGCCTGTCGGAGTGTGCTCTTCAGGGAATGTCTGAAACCCCCTTGTCCCGCCCGGGACAAATTGACACGCCAAACTGGTTTGAAGTCTCTACAATAAAAACGCACGATCGTTCTTTTTCACTTTCCAAGGAACAACAGCACCATGACCGCTGAATACAAAGTCCACGGCTCCGTTGCCGTGATCACCATGGCCAACCCTCCCGTCAACGGACTCGGTCTGGCGACCCGCCAGGGCATCGTGGACGGCCTTGGCCGTGCCAATGCCGATGCAGCGGTCACGTCCATCGTGATCACCGGTGCCGGTGGTGCGTTCTCTGGCGGCGCCGACATCAAGGAGTTCGGCACCGACAAGTCGCTGCAAGAACCCAACCTGCTGTCGGTGATTGCCGCCATCGAAAATTCGGCCAAGCCCGTCGTGGCCGCCATGCACAGCGTCGCCATGGGCGGCGGACTGGAGCTGGCCCTGGGTTGCCACTACCGCATTGCGGCTCCTGGCTGCTCGATTGCACTGCCTGAAGTCAAGCTGGGCCTGATTCCCGGCGCGGGCGGCACGCAGCGCCTGCCACGCGTGATTGGCGTTGAAGCCGCACTCAACCTCATCGTGAGCGGTGAGCCCGTCAAGAGCGAAATGATCGGTGCCGTTCCCGGCCAGAAGCTGTTTGACAAGATGGCAGCGTCTGCCGAGTCGCTGGCGGCCGAGGCCCTGGCCTTTGCACAGAGCGTCGCCGATGCCCGCCCACTGCCTTTGGTGCGCAACTTCCCCTGCAAGCACCCCGAAGGCGACGCGTACTTCCAGTTCGCGCGCAACATGGTCAAGGGCATGGCCAAGAACTTCCCCGCGCCCGCTAAGTGCGTGGACGCGGTTGAAGCCGCCACCAAGAAGAAGTTTGCCGAAGGCATGCTGGTCGAGCGCGAGATCTTCATCAACCTGATGTGGACGCCCGAGTCGCGTGCATTGCGCCACCTGTTCATGGCCGAGCGTGCGGCGAGCAAGATCCCTGATGTCGCATCCGACACCCCCAAGCGCGATATCAAGCTGGTCGGCGTGATTGGCGCAGGCACCATGGGCGGCGGCATCTCGATGAACTTCCTGAACGCAGGCATCCCCGTCAAGATCCTGGAAATGAAGCAGGAAGCCCTGGACCGTGGCATCGCCACTATCAAGAAAAACTACGAAGCCCAGGTCAAGAAGGGCAAGCTGAAGGCCGACAAGTACGAGCAGCGCATGGCCCTGCTGTCCACCACGCTGAGCTACGACGATTTCAAGGACTGCGACCTCATCATCGAAGCCGTGTTCGAAGAAATGGGCGTCAAGGAAGCCGTGTTCAAGCAGTTGGATGCCGTGGCCAAGCCCGGCGCCATCCTGGCATCCAACACGTCCACGCTCGACGTGGACCAGATCGCTGCCTTCACCCAGCGTCCGCAGGACGTGGTGGGCATGCACTTCTTCAGCCCTGCCAACGTGATGAAGCTGCTGGAAGTGGTGCGCGGCAAGGAGACCGCCAAGGACGTGCTGGCCACCGTGATGGCGATTGGCAAGAAGATCAAGAAGACCTCGGTGGTCTCTGGCGTGTGCGACGGCTTCATCGGCAACCGCATGATCGAGCAGTACAGCCGCCAGGCAGGTTTTCTGCTGGACGAAGGCTGCACGCCCCAGCAGGTGGACAAGGCTGTTGAGAAATTCGGTTTTGCCATGGGCCCGTTCCGCATGGGCGACCTGGCCGGCAACGACATCGGCTGGGCGA
>JADMJR010000132.1 GCA_018780365.1 Acidovorax sp.
GCATAGGCGCCCGCCAGGCGGATGGGGCAAAACGGGTCGTTGCTGCTGGCCACCACGATGCTGCGGTAGGGCAGCGCGGCATACGGCACAGGGGCAAAGTCGCTCAGGATGGCCCGTCGCTCGGGGTCGGCCGGGGCCACCAGCAGCGCACCACACACCCTGGCTGCGGCCTCCGGGCCCATGTGGTTGGTGGCGATGCAACCCAGGCTGTGCGCCACGATCACCACGGGGTGGGGCGCTGCCAGCACGGTCTTTTCCAACTGGCCCACCCAGGCCGAGCGCGTGGGCGTGATCCAGTCGTCCTGCACCACACGGCGCGCGTTGGGCAGGCGCTCGGCCCACAGGCTTTGCCAGTGGCCGGGGCCCGAGTCCCGCCAGCCGGGAACGATGATGATGGAGGTGGTAGTGGTCACAGAGCTGGCATTCTGCGAGCCACTCTTTAAAACCCAAACGACTTAATTTTTGTTATTTAATCGCCAAATCATCTAAAAACCACCAATTTTCCACCGCCAACAGGTCGCAGGCCCATTTTTTACGACAGGCTTAACCCCATTCCCCCGCCCCGTTCGTTTCACCCAGCACCACCACTTTTTTGATGGAGCTGCCATGAAACCCCGTGCATTCACCCTCCCCGCCCTCGCTGCCCTGGCCACACTGCTGGGCCTGGCCAATTTGCCCGCTCAGGCGATTGGCCGCCTGGCCGATGTGACCATCGTGGACCGCGACACCGGCGCCACGCTGCCGGTGCACTACGCCCGGGGCGAATACTGGGTGGCCGGACGGCCCGGCGCGCGTTACGCCATCAGCGTGCGCAACCGGCTGGGCGAGCGGGTGCTGGCCGTGCCCTCGGTGGACGGCGTCAATGTGCTCAGCGGCGAGACGGCCGCCTGGGACCAGCGCGGCTATGTGTTCTCGCCGCACGAGCGCTACCAGATCACCGGCTGGCGCAAGAGCGACAGCCAGGTGGCTGCGTTCGAGTTTGCCCACATTGCCAACTCCTATGCCGCCCGCACGGGCCGCCCGGCCCATGTGGGGGTGATCGGCGTGGCGCTGTTCCGCGAGCAGCCGCCAGTGCCACCGCCCGCACCCGCCATCACCCCCGAGCCGTACAGCCAGCGCCGCGACAACGGCCTGGGCCTGGGGCGCCTGCGCGAAGAGCCTGCAGCCCCCGCATTGCCCGCAGCCGCTGCACCGGCCGCCCCCGCCCCGTCGGCCGAAGCCGAATCCTCCGCGCGGTCACTGTCTGCCGACAGCGTGGCCAAAGCCGCCCCCATGCCATCGGCCAAGCTGGGCACGGCCCACGGCCAGCGCGAGACCTCGGTCGTCTCGCACACCAGCTTCACGCGCCTGCAAGACCACCCCAATGAAGTCATCAGCATCCGGTATGACAGCCGCGAGAACCTGGTCGCCGCTGGCGTGATCCGCGAGCCCATCGCCCGGCCACATGTGCCCCGCGCGTTTCCGCAATCAGACAACCTGTCCTATGTACCCGACCCCCGGTAGGCCTTGAAGACGGCCACACTTGCAAGGCCCGCCGGTGCATGAGGGCCTCGCATAATGCCCGGGTGCCCACCGCCCCACCCTCTAACGACACCGACGAGACGCTGATGCTGCGTTACGCCGGGGGCGATCTGGGCGCGTTCGACCAGTTGTACGGCCGGCATGAGCTGGCGGTGTGGCGGTTTGTGTTTCGCAGCGTCAAGGTACAGGCGGTGGCCGATGACCTGCTGCAGGACGTGTGGTTTGCCGTGGCGCGCAATGCCACCCGCTACGAGGTGAAGGCGAAGTTCCGCACCTGGCTGTTCACCCTGGCGCACCACCGCCTGGTGGACCACCTGCGCGCCGCCAAGCACCACACCAGCCTGGACGCGAGCGATGACGATGCGCGCACCCTGGCCGACACGCTGGTGGCCGACTCGGGCTTTGGGCCCGTGCGGCAACTGCAATCGCGCGAGCAGGCGGCCGCGCTGATCGCTGCGGTGGAGCAACTGCCGCTGGAGCAGCGCGAAGCCTTTTTGCTGCAGGCCGAAGGCGACCTGAGCGTGCAGGAGATTGCCGAGGCCACCGGCGTGAACTTTGAAACCGCCAAGAGCCGCCTGCGCTATGCGCGGGCCAGCCTGCGCCAGCACCTCAAGGAGTTTGCATGACCCGGCAGGACGACGAACTGGTCCGGCGCTACCACGAAGCCAGCGAACAGGAAGGCGCCCGCCCCGGTGCCCATGTGCGCGAGGCCGTGCGCGCCCATGCACAGATGGTGGCTGCCGCCCACAGGGCGGCCGCAGTGCCACAGCCTGCCGCCCCCGCATCTGTCGTCCCTGCGCGCACCGCCGCCAACCAGGCACGTTGGAAGACCTCGGCCCTGGCCACCCTGGCCGTGGCGGGGCTGACCGGCTTGCTGATGCTGCAGTTCGAGCGTGGCACACCCGAAGAGCGGGACACCGCGTTCAGCCACCGCCGTGCCGAGGCACCCGCGCCTGCCGCCCTGCCCACCCCAACTCCCTTGGCCGCGCCCGCCACAAAGCCCTCCTCAGAGCCCCCGTCTGAGCCCCCATTGGCCACACTGCCAACCCCTGAAGGTCAGCAGGAGCGCGCCCGCAACACCACCAGCCCATCGGCTGGGGCCTTGGCCCCCAAGCCCGCAACACCGGCGCCCGCCCAGCCCTTGGCCAAGACCACACCAGCCCCGGCTCCTGCACCTTTGCCTGCGCCCGCCCCAGCCGCTGCCGAGGCGGAAACGCAAGCAGCGCCCCGTACAGCCGGGGCCGTGTCCGGATTTCCCGCATCGCCCTCCCCGGCCGCCGCCCCCAACGCCGAAAGGCGCGAGCGCCCATCAGCCCCCACAGACCAGGCCCTCCAAGAGCCCACCCCCATGGCCCGTGACAACCTTGCGGCCGCCGCCCCCTCCGCGCAAAAGCGGCTCGGCGGTTCACTGCCAAACAGTGTGTGGGATGCCGCCCGTGCCGGTAACTTCCAGCTGGTGGAAAACCTCATCCACCAAGGCGCCGCCGTGGACGCCCGCGACAACGAAGGCAGGACCGCCTTGATGCTGGCGGCCATGAACGGCCACACCACCACCGTCCAAAAACTTTTGGCCCTGGGCGCCAACCCCAGGCTGGTGGACCGCGAAGGCCTGAACGCGGCGCAACGGGCCGCGCAGCGAGGCCACATGCGCCTTGCAGAGCTGCTGGAGACGGTGCGCTGAGATCGGCGTCGACAGGCTCAGCCCGAACGGGCGGAGCAGGTGCGGAAAGGATCTGGCACACATCCGCGCGCCCCGGCCTCATGCCAATGGGCGTTCAAAAAACCCCATCGGTTCACGCGGAGCCTGCCGACGCGCCGCGCGAGACTTTGACAGGCCTGTTCTGGGCCCGCCCGAGGGCTCAGTCCGAACGGCTCTCGCCGATGGATCGAGCGTGAATCTGAATCAGAACCGCACCGCCTCAAACGCCGGGTGCAGCGCATCAATCCAGTGGTCCAGCTCGTCCTGCGTGACATGCAGGTGCGCCATGCAGGCCTCGCCGTGCTGATCCCACTCGCGCGTGGGCGCCAGGCCGTCGTGCTGGTTGACCAAAAACTCGGCCAACAGGCCCAGGGCCACCAGGTGGCGCACGGTGGGGTCGAAACGTTCGTCGTCCAGGCACGCAAAGTCGTGGTGCAGCCAGATGGCCTGGGCCACATCACCCGGCAGGTGCCAGGTGCGCGCCACGATGGCGCCCATCACGGCGTGGTCGGTGCGGTGGCTGGCGTTTTCGGTCTGGGTGAAGGTACGGTCCTTGCGGGCCAGGGCCTCGGTCACGGTGCCTGCGTAGCCACGCACGGCCTTCACCAGCACGGGCATGCCCACATGGCAGAACAGGCCAAAGCTGTAGCCCAGGCCGGGGTCAAAGCTGTAGAGCTGGTGGCCGATGTGCTCGCAGGCAATGGCGCGGCGCTGCGAACTTTCCCAGAAGTGGTCGAGCAACGGGGAGCGCACCTGCAGCGCGTTGCGCGTGATGAAGGCCGACATCAGCTCCACCGCCGGGCGCAGCCCCAGCACCGTGAGCGCCATGCCCACCGTCTGCACCGGCTGGGCCAGGCCATAGAGCGGGCTGTTGGCCAGCCGCATCACGGCGGCGGCCAAGGCCACATCGGAGGAGGCGAGCTGGTCCAGCGCCACGGAATCCAGCTCGGGCGCGGCCATGATCTGCTGCAGGCGCAGCAGCGACTCGGGGCATGGCGGGATCACGATGGCGCGCACGGCAGGGTGTACGCGGGCTTGCCGGATGTCTTGGTCGATGGAGTGAGAAGCGGTCACAAAGGCCCAGTTCCGGGCCGTTCCGCGCAGCGCCACACCCAGTGACGCCCAGGTGCGCTGTGGTGCAGGAAGGAAGGTAGCCCAAACAGTTGCAATTCGTTGCATTGTGGGGCCAAAAATGCGCGCGGCGGGTGCCGTCCCACGGGGGCACACGGTCTTTGTGGCGGCCGCTTGCCAAGCCCGTGCAAAGCGCCCCCTGTTGCGCCGGATTACCCCGGATTGCCCGGTCAAATATCGGCGCCGTCCACTCCCTGCAGCGCCTGGCGCGTGCTCAGGCTGCTGCGCCCGGGCATGGCATCGCCCAGAAAATCCAGAAAACGCCGCACGGCAGGCGACAGCCCCCGGCGCGACGGGAACACCGCATGCACGATGGCGGGCGCGGGCGCCCAGTCGGGCAACACGCGCACCAGCTTGCGCTCGCGCATTTCGTCCTGGCACATGTAGTCGGGCATCCAGCACACGCCCGTGCCCGCCACGGCGGCGAACTTGAGCGTGAGCAGGTCGTCGGCCACGTAGCGCGGCGTGTGCTGCACCACCTGGTGCACACCGCCCGGGCCAATCAGGTTCCAGGTCGATCGACCGTCGGGCGCCGACATGGCAATGCTGTCGAGCTGGGCCAGGTCTTCCAGCGTCTTCGGCGTGCCCTGGCGGATCAGCAGCTCGGGGCTGGCCACCAGGATCTGCGTGGTGTGGTCGAGCCGCTTGACCACCATGCTGCCGCTGTCGTCCACCGAGGGGCGCACACGCAGCGCCACGTCGATGCCCTCTTCCACCAGGTTCACCGCGCGGTTGCTCACCAGCATGTCGATGCGCACCTCGGGGCAACTGGCCAGGAACCGGGGGATCAGCTCGGCCACCACGGTCTGCGCCAGCGTGACGGGGCAGCTCACGCGGATGGTACCGCGCGGCACGGTCTGCACCTGGGCCACGGTGTCGGCCGCCGCCTGGGCCGATTCGCGCATGGCCTGGCAGTGGCGCAGATACGCCTCGCCCACCTCGGTCAGCGAGAGCTTGCGGGTGGTGCGCTGCAGCAGGCGCACGCCCAGGTGAGCCTCCAGGTCGGACACCCGCCGCGACAGGCGGGACTTGGGAATGCCGAGCGCACGGCCCGCAGCGGCAAAGCCACCGCGCTCCACCACTTCGGCGAAATAGAGCATGTCGTTGAGGTCTTGCATCGCGTACATCGTTCTACAGATAGAACAATCTATCGCAAGTTCCCGGCCTTATCAACAACTGGATGAACAACCACAATTCATCCCATGGTCACCCGAAAGTGGCCCCCACCCCCAACAGCTTTCAAGGAGTTCTCTCATGCAACTGCTTCACATCGACTCTGCCATCACCGGCGAACAATCCGTCTCCCGCCAGCTGACCGCCCGCACCGTGGCCGCGTGGCAAGCCGCCCACCCCGGCACCCAGGTGGACTACCTGGACCTGGCCGTACAGGCCCCTTCGCACCTGTCGGTGGAGTCGCTGGGTTTTCGCACCGGCCAGGCCGCAGCCACCGAGGCAGAGCGCGCTGAAAACGCACTGTCCGAAGCGCTGGTGAGCCAGTTCCTGGCCGCCGACGTGATCGTGATCGGCGCGCCGCTGTACAACTTCTCCATCCCCAGCCAGCTCAAGGCCTGGATCGACCGCATCGCCCAGACCGGCCGCACCTTCAAGTACACCGACAAGGGCCCCGTGGGCCTGGCCGGTGGCAAGACGGTGATCGTGGCCTCGACCCGTGGCGGCGTGTATTCGACCAGCGAAGGCGGCCAGGCCATGGAACACCAGGAGAGCTACCTGAAGGTGGTGTTCGGCTTCTTCGGCATCACCGACGTGCGTTTTGTGCGCGCCGAAGGCGTGGGCATGGGCCCCGATGCCAAGGCCGCCGCCCTGGCCTCGGCCGATGTGGAGATCACCAGCCACACCAGCGTGGCTGCCAACCAGGCGCGTGTGTCGCAGGCGGCATAAATCGCAGGCAGCGCCAAGCAGCAGCCGCCCGACGCCCATCCAACACCCGGCCACGTGCCGGGTGCTGCGCTTGGGGGGCACGATTCAAAGAAAAATCGGCCCTACCGCGCGTCCATCATGCCCTGCTAGCTATCATTTTTGATAATCTGCAGCAACGGGCCATCTGCCACAGGCTGCAACCATTGCCGCGCCAATGCCTCCGGCGCCAGGGCCGGCGCAAACAGCCAGCCCTGAAACCGCTGGCAGCCCATCTTGATCAAAAGCTGCAGCTGCTCCTCGGTCTCCACCCCTTCGGCCACCACCTCCAGGCCCAGGGTGCGGGCCAGCGCGTTCACGGTGGCACAGATCTCGCGGTCGTTCACGTCCACCACGATGTCGCGCACAAACACCTTGTCGATCTTCAGCTCGCCCACGGGCAGGCGCTTGAGCTTGATGAGGGATGAATGGCCGGTGCCAAAGTCGTCGATCGACAGCGCAAACCCTGCGTTCTTCACATCCAGCGCGATGGCGTAGAGCGACTCGTCCAGCAGCTGTGATTCGGTGATCTCCAGCACCAGGCTGGCGGGCGCCACCCCGGCGCGCTGGGCCACGCCCAGCAGGGCTTGGGTGAACCCGGGCTCGCGCAGCTGGATGGTGGAGACATTGACCGACACCACCGGCACCTGCCAGCCCTCGGTCCGCCACTGCGCCACCTGGCGGCAAGCGGTCTCGAACACCCACAGGCCAATCGGCACGATGAGCCCGCTCTCCTCGGCCAGCGGGATGAACTCGTCGGGCGGCACCGGTTTGCCGTCCACCGACCAGCGCAGCAGCGCCTCGGCGCCCACCGTCTGGCGCAGGTGGTTGAGCTGCGGCTGGTACACCAGCGTGAACTCGCCGCCCTGCAGCGCACTGTGCAGGCGGCGGCGCAGCTCCAGCCGGCTGCGGGTGATCTGCGTGAACTCCTCGATGTAGAAGCGGTACGAGCCCCGCCCCGCGCTTTTGGTGGCATGCAGGGCCGAGTGTGCGTGCCGCACCAGCTCCACGCTGTTGCTGGCATCGTCGGGGAACAGGCTGATGCCGATGCTCGCGCCCATGTACTGCGCGCCCACCTCCGACAGCTCCCAGGGCCGCGACAGCCCCTCGACCAGCGCAGCCGCCCGCTGCGCCAGCACCGTGCGCGACGCGGGGCGCAGCAGCATCACCGTGAACTGGTCATTGGCCAGCCGCGACACCAGCCCCTGCCCCGCCAGCAGCTGGGGGATGCGCTGCGCCACCTCGCTCAGCAGCGCATCGCCCACGCGGTGGCCGTAGGTTTCGTTGACGCTCTTGAAATGGTCCAGGTCGACCAGCAGCAGCGCCACACGCCGGTCGGGCGCTTGTGTGTAGCGCGACGCATCGGCCACGGCGCGCTCCAGCGCGTCTTCAAAATAGCGGCGATTGGGCAGGCCCGTGAGCGCATCAAAATGCGCCACCTGGTACAGCTGCTCTTCGTTGCGCAGCACCGCCGCCTCGGCCGCGCGCAGACGGTTGAGCAGGCTCACCACAATGGTCTGGCGCAAGGCGGCCAGCAGCAGCACCAGCAGGCAGCACCCCAGGATCAGCGCCTGCACCCCGGCCCGCCCCTCGGGCGCGACGAACAGCAGCACCAGCGTGATGGCCGCCAGCGTCATCGACACCAGCGGCACGTAGTTCATGGCCCGGTCACATTGGCGGCGATAGTCCGTATCCACCGACATCTCAAACCGCAGCCAGCGCGCGCCCCAGCCCAGGGCCAGCGCCGACAGGCTGAAGCAGGCGTTGAACCAGATGCCCGGCTCCACCGTGCCGCCGATCACCATCAGGTTCCACTGCATCCAGCTCAGGCCATAGCCCAGCAGGCCCACCAGCACCAGCAGGTGCGAGCGCGCCACGCGCACCCCCACGGTCGGAATCGCGAGCGCGGTGACACCGGCCGCCGTGAGAAACCCGGCCGGGTACAACACCAGCACCGCCCCCACCGCCAGCGACCGCACCCCGCCCGAAGGCAGATAGACCACCAGCGTGAAAGCCAGCAGCGCCAGCACGGCACCCCCAAAATCCAGCGAGGCCGGGTAGGCCCGGTCACGCGACAGGCGGGCAAACGTGGCGCGGATGACGGTGGCCGCCCACAGCGGCCCCCCGGCCAGAAAAAACAGATCGGCCGGGGCGGGGAACGGGTTCCAGTCCAGCGCCACCTGCAGGTTCCACACCATCTGCCCCACGGCCACCAGCACGGCAAACACCAGCAGACCGGTGTGCAGCGTGCGCTCGGTGGGCGGCGCCTGCACCCAGCCGCGCCAGGCCCAGAAGGCAGACAGCCCAAACGCCAGCGTCCACGACGCGTTGTCGAGAAACACCCGCACGCTGGGGTCCGGCACCCACAGCGATGCCGCGAACAACAGCACGGCTGCGCCCAGCCAGACCGCTGTGAGGGTTCGTTCCGCGAAGGGCATCGGTGGGGGGGTGGAGGTGTGTTGCCGGGCGTTAACCTCTCATTGTGGACGCAAGCGCCGCAGCGCTGTTCTCCCAGGGAAGCTCTGGGTTACTGCAGCGCCTCGATAGCTACAAATACGATAGCTATCAGCGCTTGATGAACAGGCGCAAAAGCCTGATTTCATTCAAATTTTCGAGCACTGCACGCGGTACCCACACGCTCTCTCCCCTCGCGGGGGAGGGTTGGGGAAAGCGAGGGGTGAACAGGCAAGGCGGCAACAAGAAGCCCAACCCCTCCCCCCGCCCTCTCCCACAAGGGGAGAGGGAGTTACGGGGGAGATGGATCGCCCGGAGTCAGCATGGCAAGCATCGACAAGGGCACGCTGGTCGCGACACACCGTGTCCGCGCCCCCTCTCCCCTCGCGGGAGAGGGAGTCAAACCACCTGATCGCAGCGCCGCACCCCTCACAGGGTGCGCTGGCTGTCAGGCTCAGAAGCCCGGCAGCACCGAACCCTTGAACTCGGTCTGGATGAACTTCTTCACTTCTTCCGAGTGATAGGCCTTCACCAGCTTGGCCACCCAGGGCTTGTCCTTGTCGGCTTCGCGCACAGCGATCAGGTTGACGTAGGGGCTCTTGGCGTTTTCTTGCGCAATCGCGTCCTTTCCGGGGTTCAGGCCGGCCGACAGCGCAAAGTTGGTGTTGATGGCCGAGGCGTCCAGGTCGTCCAGCGAACGGGGCAGTTGGGCGGCATCGAGTTCGACGAACTTGAGCTTCTTGGGGTTGCTCACCACGTCCAGCGGCGTGGCCTTGAGGCCTGCGCCGTCACGCAGCTTGATCAGGCCCTTGTCCTGCAGCACCAGCAGCACGCGGCCGCCGTTGGTGGGGTCGTTGGGGATGCCGAACTTGGCGCCTTCCTTCAGGTCTTCCAGCTTCTTGACCTTCTTGGAATACAGGCCGATGGGGAAGTTGACGGTGTAGCCCACCGACACCAGCTTGTAGCCACGGTCGGCCACCTGCGCATCGAGGTAAGGCTTGTGCTGGTAGCTGTTGGCATCAAGATCGCCCGCAGCCAGCGCGGCGTTGGGCTGCACGTAGTCGCTGAACTCGACGATCTGGATCTTCAGGCCGTCCTTTTCGGCGACCTTCTTCACCTGCTCGAAGATCTGCGCGTGGGGGCCACCCGTCACGCCAATCTTGAGGGGCTTGTCCTGGGCGATCGCGCCGGTAGAGAAAGCGGCAGCAGCGGCCAGGGCCAGGGCGGATTGCAGGAGGAGGCGCTTGTTGTTGTTCACAGGGAAAACCTTTCGTAAAGAGATGGCTCGCATCCTAGGGTTTCCCCGATAAAACAGGAACGAATAAGTTTTTATTTCGTTACAACTCAATCGCATATAAAATCATCTCCCCCCACGCTCAGCCCCGCAGCGCTACGTTATTGAGCTTGTCCAGCCGCTCTGGCCAGGTGCCCTCCACCGTCGCGCCCTGCAGCAGGATGCGCGTCCAGGCCACCCAGGCGTCCCACTGCACACGCTTGTCCCAGGCATTGCCCCAGGCGCTGAACAGGTGCAGCGCGCTTTCGGCGGCGGCCTTGGCGTCGTCCTTGCGGCCAGCGGACAGGTACAGCTGGGCCAGCACCATCTGCGGCTCGCCCACCCAGGGGTTGTGGCGCACGGCGCTTTCCAGCACGCCGGTGGCCACGTCCAGGTCCACCAGCGGCTGGTCTTGCTGGATGACCGACCAGTACAGCGACGTGGCCGCCGCCTCGTTGGCCGCAGACAGGTACTGCGAGCAGTGCGCAAACACGGGCGGCATGGGCAGCACATCCTTCAGCCCCGGGTGCTGCAGCGCCTTGGCCAGCCCATTGATCTGGTGCACCATGCGCCCCGACGGCCGCATGGGCCCGGGCCAGAGCGACGCGGCCCAGTGCGCCTTCTGGTTGCGATGCTGCACGTCCGGAAAGCGCGAGAAGATGTCGTCCTGCCAGCTGAACCACTGCTCGATGGTGTCGGCCATGCTCACGATGATGAAGGCCGCCACCTCGTAGGGGGTAAGCACATGGTCCTGCCCATCCTTTTGCAGCACCAGGCTGCCATCGGCCTCCAGCGCGTGGGCCAGCACCTTCTGCACAAACTGCGTGCGCGACTGGGTGCAGAACAGATACACCAGGTGCTCGGCCGACTCGCCCGCAATCTCACGCACCCGTGCACGCTCCTTGGCGGGGTCGAACTTCACCAGGTCCACAAACGCGTTGCCATACACGCTGTGCAGCAGCCCCAGCAGGCGCACATCGCGCGGCTGCTGCCACACGGTCAGGGTGCGCGTCACGCCCACGAGGTGGTGGCGAAACGTACCCGCCTTGTGCCAGTCCTGCCCCACATTGCGCGCCAGCACGGTGGGCAGCACGGGGGCCAGCTCGGGGTCGCGGGTCAGCCACTCGTCGTCCAGCAGCGGCAATGCGCGGGCAAACAGGTCGGCGTCCAGGGGGTGAAGCGGCAGGGCCATGGTGGGGTGTCTCCGGTGTTCTCGTGCGATCAGGCAGATCCGGTGGGTCGAACGGATCGGCGGGCGGTTGAAGAAAAATGCAAAGTACACACAGTATCAGCATCGCCCCCGGCCCGCGCCAGCGGGCACACCTTGGCGGTTGCAAGCAAAAATGGGCCCTACCGCGCGACTGGATTGCCCAAGCAGCTATCAAAAATATAGTAACCATCGCCAACCCAGCACGCACCGGCGCTCCGCATCGCACCAAGGCACTCTGGTGGAGTCCTGCAATTTCCAGTTTTATGGATTCAATTTCCAATAAACTGCCGCCATGGACATCCACCACCACATCGCCCAGCGCCTGCGCGAACTGCGCGGCGCCCGGGGCTACTCGCTCGACGCCCTGGCCCAGCGCAGCGGCGTGAGCCGCTCCAACATCTCGCTCATCGAACGCGGCGAAAGCAGCCCCACGGCGGCCGTGCTCGACAAACTGGCCATCGGCCTGGGCGTGGCGCTGGCCTCGTTTTTTGACGAAAGCGCCGATGGCGGTGCAGCCCATGAAGGTGCCGCAGCCCCCTCCCCCCACATCCGCGCCGCCGACCAGCCCCGGTGGCAAGACCCTGCCTCGGGCTACGTGCGCCGCCGCCTCTCGCCCCCCGCGCCCTCGCCGCTGCAGCTGGTGGAAGTCGTCTTCCCCCCCGGCCAGCGCGTGGCCCTGGACTCGGCCGTGCCCGGCGCCGACATCCACCAGCAGGTCTGGCTGCTGGAAGGCCGCATGGAGCTGACCGTGGGCGACACCCTCTGGCCACTGGCCGCAGGCGACTGCCTGGGCATGCAGCTGAACCAGCCCATCGTGTTCCACAACCCCGGCACCGTGCCTGCGCGCTACCTGGTGGCGCTGGCCACGGTCGCGCCCTTTGCTGCGCTCGCACCAATCGCCCCGCGCAGCCAGCCGCCTGCGCGCGTGACCAAGACCACCACCCCACCCACCGCCCGGAGAAAACCATGACTGCCGCCGCCAGCCACGCACCAGCCCAACCCCCATCCGCCACCACCATCCGCCGCCTGGGCCCCAATGAAGCTGCTGCCAGCGTGGGCGCGCTGGCCGATGTGCTGATCGACTGCGTACACGGCGGCGCCTCGGTCAGCTTCATGGCCCCCTTGCCGCGCGACAAGGCCCTGGCTTTCTGGCGCGGCGTGGCGGACGGCGTGGCGCGCAACGAACGCGTGCTGCTGGTGGCCGAAGACGCCAGCGGCGCCATCGTGGGCACCGTGCAGCTCATCACCGCCATGCCCGACAACCAGCCCCACCGCGCCGACGTGGCCAAGATGCTGGTCCACCGCCGCGCCCGCCGCCAGGGCATCGCCCAGCAACTCATGGCCGCCGTGGACGACGCTGCACGCACCGAACGCAAAACCGTGCTGGTGCTCGACACCGTGACCGGCGGCGACGCCGAGCGCCTGTACGAACGCGCGGGTTGGCAGCGCGTGGGTGTGGTGCCGGACTACGCACTGATGCCGGATGGGGCGTTGTGTGGGACGACGTTTTTTTGCAAGAGGGTGTGAGGGGGAATAGGCGTCCGTCAGCGAAAACTAAGTGCTAACACTCTCGACGGGAGGGTTCGACTTTCCAGAATCGAATGAATGCGTCAATTTCGAGGCCAGTCGCGTGATAACTTTATGCAATGCAGCAAACCAAGCGCCACCACTACGTCCCCAAGGCTTACCTGAAAGCATTCTGCGGACCCACGGGCCGACTCTTGGTTTACCGCAAAGACCAACCTGAGAAGGCTTTGCCCGTCACGCCAGACGCGACGCAGTTTCGGGGGTACTACTATTCCCAGCCCTTACCTCAAGGTGGCCAGGACAACAACACAATCGAAGCTTTCTTCTCTACCGTCGAGGCGAAGTGGCCGCCAGCGGTCGCCGCACTTCATAGCCGCAGCGTGGTTGATGTTGCGCTCATGACTGACATCTTCGAGTTCATGGCATTGCAGTTCGCTCGAGTACCCGCGCAACGTGACATGGTCGAGGCATCTCTTGCGCAGATGGTTAAAAGCGAGTTGCAGGTTTTGCGACTCAATGGTTCGCTGCCTAAGCTACCTTTTGACATTGAGGGCATCTTGGACCACGTAGTGGTTTCTATTGACCCTCACCAAAGCATCCATGCGATGGTTCCAATAATGCAGAGCATGGGGGAGCTGTTCAACCACATCGGCCTGGAAGTGATTCATAACAGCACCTGTACTGCTTTCCTAACGAGCGACAACCCCGTCATATGGTTTGACTCATCGCTTCCTTTTGCGAAACAACGTCCCTACACCGTCGATTTGAAAGACGGGGATATTCAATTCTTCTTTCCAGTTTCTCCAACGATGGCCATCCGGGGAAGTAGGGAGAAGCAAGCAACCTGTGCCAAGCAAGGGCTCCACCACACTGATGTACTAGATGAGAACTGGGTAAAGACAATCAACAAGCAGATATGTCGTTTTGCCTACGAAGCTGTCATCGCTTGTGGACCTGGGCAAGAGCAAGTAATTCAAGAACTCGCTGAACTGTCACCGATCCACGAAGCCATCACGATCCCTGGACTCAGCGGATTCACGACGCTCCATCGGCAGGCCTTCGGTGCACGGGCGCCGAAGCCAAAGTGGAAAACAAGTGAGTCGTGAATCACAACCTTCACGAGACTGAGCTACGGCGACAGAAGCGGTTAACTTCTTGACCCACAACGACGTCCGGTGCCGCTACACGTGAACCGAACGAGTTTCCGCGTCCGAGCCGTTCTACCGCGCCAATAGCGGCCCCATCCAACCCGACCGCAGACATTTCCGCCCACCCTGCTCAATGCGCGACGGGGCGCCGCGACTCCCGATCCAGCCCACAAGCCCTCAACGGGCCCATGAGAAAATCCGCCCCCTTCGCCGCTCCTGCCCTCCTCCATGCCGCTCACATTCAGCCATGTCGATGTCCTGGTCCTGAATCTGGAGGAGGACTGAGCCCCATGCACATCCTGCTGATTGAAGACGACCTGGACCTGGGGGCTTCGCTGGTGCGGGCGTTGCAGCAGGACGGGTTCACCGTGCAATGGCTGCGCCGCGCCCACGATGCGCCCCTGCAGCTGGACGACCCGGGCTGCAGCGCCGTGCTGCTGGACCTGGGCCTGCCCGATGGCAGCGGCATGGAGCTGCTGCGCCGCTGGCGCCGTACCCAGGCGGGGGCGCCAGTGCTGGTGATCACGGCACGCAGCGCGCTGCAAGACCGCCTGGGTGGCCTGGACGCGGGAGCGGACGACTACCTGGTCAAGCCCTTCGACATCCCCGAGCTGCTGGCGCGGCTGCGGGCGGTGTTGCGGCGCACGGCCGCGCAGTCGGGCGAGCAGTGGCAGTTTGGTGCCCTGAGCGTGTGGCCCCGCAAGTGCCAGGC
Organism: Acidovorax sp.; assembly: GCA_018780365.1. Lineage (GTDB taxonomy): Bacteria > Pseudomonadota > Gammaproteobacteria > Burkholderiales > Burkholderiaceae_C > Acidovorax. The sequence goes on from JADMJR010000132.1 coordinate 14,590, forward strand.
CCAGCTGGGCGGGCAGCCGCTGGAGCTGACGCCGCGCGAGTTCCAGCTGCTGCTGGCGCTGGCCCAGGGCGGTGGCGACGTGGTGCCCAAGCGGACGCTGGCCCAGCGGCTGGAGCCCTTGGGCGACCCGATGGACACGGCAGCGCTGCAGGTGCACATCAGCAACCTGCGGCGCAAGATTGGCGCCGAGCGCGTGGGCACGCTGCGGGGTGTGGGCTACTGGCTGGAGTCGGTGTGAAAAAAACCCTGGGCCTGCGGCTGGTGGCGGCATTGCTGCTGGCGTTTGCGCTGATCAGCGTGCTGGTCATCGCGATGAACTACTGGAACGCCAGGACGCAGCTGGACAAACAATCCACTGCTGCGCCTCTGGCTTCCGTGCTGATCAAGTCGCTGGATGCGCTGGACGATGCCGAAGCCGCCACCGCCGTGCTGCAGGCGTTCATCGCCGAGCTGAACCGCGTCCGGCAGGAGGTGATCCCTGGCAGTGCCAGCGTCTCCGTCCGGCTGGAACGCCATGGCGGCGGCACCGTGTACGAAAGCGGCCGCGACCTGCGCAACCAGACAGCCCCCACCGGACTGAGCCGCCTGGATATCGATGGCCATCCCCATGTGGCCTACAACGCGCAAGGGCAGCGCTGGAACCTGCTGGTGCTGGAGCCCCTGCTCACCGACCTGGAGCTGCTGGAGTGGCTGCTGGGCGAGGTGGGGATGTCGCTGCTGATCGCCCTGCCCGTGCTGTTGCTCACGCTGTGGCTGGCCGTGCGCAGCGGCTTGCGGCCCCTGCGCCAGTTCTCGCAGCGCATCGAGGCGCTGGACACGCGGCGCGACCTGCAGCCGTTGGGTGCGGACCTGCGCTATGCCGAGCTGCAACCGCTGGGCCGCGCCTTTGATGCCTTGCTGGCGCGCCTGCGCGAGCACCTGGCGCTGGAGCGCGCTTTTGTGCACGACGCCGCCCACGGCCTGCGCACGCCGTTGGCGGCGCTGTCGGCACAGGCGCATGTGCTGCTCGGCAGCCAGGACGAAGCCAGCCGCGCCGCAGCCGCCCAGGCGCTGCAACAAGGCCTGCAGCGCACGGCCCACCTGGGCCAGCAGCTGCTGGACCTGTCGGCGCTCGACCCCACCCGCAGCGGCGATGCGCAAGACGTTGATGTGTGCGAGCTGGCGGCAGGCGTGCTGCTGGACGCCCATGCCGACGCCAAGCGCCGCAGCGTCACCCTTGCCCTGGAAGGCCCGGAGTCGCTGGCCTGGCATGGCGAGCCGCTGCCGCTGCAGTCCATCCTGCAGAACCTGGTGGACAACGCGCTGCGCTATGGCGCCACACGGGTGGAGCTGTCGATAGAGCAGCACCAGGGTGGCATCAGGCTGGCGGTGCGCGACAACGGGCCGGGCATTGCCCCGGCGCTGCGCACTCAGGTGTTCGAGCGCTTCTGGCGCGGCACAGGCCATGACGAACCCGGCACGGGCCTGGGCCTGGCCATCGTCGCCCAGGCAGCCGAACGCCTGCATGCGCGCCTTTGGCTGGACGAGGGGCTGGACGGGCAGGGCGTGGGTTTTGTGCTGGACCTGGGTGGCGTGCAGCCGGGGCGCTGAGTTGTTGTGAGCTTGGCTGGGAGGGTGCGCAGGGGGCAGCGCCTGCGCGTTTCTTTAGGGAATCTTTAGGGCACCGTTTTCAGAATCGGCGGCTTCTTCTGATTCTGAAAAAGCCCCGGCATGACCCCCTTCACAGCTCCGCACCTCACCCGCCGCCGCGCCCTTGCCTCGGCGCTGGCCCTCACATCCCTGACCCTGCTGGGCGCCTGTGGCGGCGCCGAAGGCGACGAGCTGCGCGACCCCCGGCTGTTGCTGGAAACCCAGGCCCTGCGCGAACGCGCCCAGGCCGCCGTGGACGTGGGCCTGGTGGGCGCCGTGTTTGGCAGCCAGCACGACAGCGCCGACAAGCTCTACCTGGGTGCGGCCGGGCAAGCCCGCCTGAAGGGCGATGCCATGACGGGCAACGAATCCTTCCAGCTCGCTTCCCTGTCCAAAGCCATGACCGCCGCCCTGGTGGCCCACTGGGTGGAGCAGGGCAAGCTGCGCTGGGACAGCCGCCCCGCCGACCTGCTGCCCGAAGCCGCTGCAAAGCAGCACCCGGCCTACGCCAACGCCACCCTCGCGCAGCTGCTGGACCACCGCAGCGGCCTGCCCACCTTCAATGACGCAGCCGATCTCGAACAGCTCGCCGACTTTGTGGCCGCCCTGCCCCTCCCCCACCCCGCCACCGATGCAGCGCGGCGCCGCGTGCTGTCAGGCTGGCTGCTGTCGCTGACGCCGGTGGTCGGCGCCGGGGAGTTTGCGTATTCCAACGCGGGCTACACCGTGGCCGGGGCCATGCTGGAGGCCGCCACGGGGCAGGACTTCGAGACCTTGATGCGGCAATGGGCCCAGCCACGCGGCCTGCAGCCGCAGTGGCAGCCCCCTGCCAACGCAGCGCAGGGCTACGAGGGGCCCGCCCCGGGCAAGCTGCAACCCGCCACCGGGTTCGGGCCTGAGGTGCAACCCTGGGTGGATGCGGCCAAGCCGTCGGGGGATGTGTGGATGACTCCCGCAGGCTACGGCCGGTGGCTGGCAGAACACCAGCGCGCCTTTCAGGGGCGCAGCCATGGGTTGCCTGTGGCCTACGTGCAGCGGCTGCGCGCACTGCGCAGCGGCGACTATGCGCTGGGCTGGGAGGGTTCCTGGCTTCACGGCCAGGGCGCCATCGTGCACAGCGGGGACAACATCGGATTCATGGGCCTGACGGTGCTGGCGCAGGACGGCCGCAGCGCCTACTTCGCGTTCAGCAACACGCGCAGCGTGGTGCCCGGCAGCTCCAGCTGGGTGCTGGACGCCCTGAACCAGGGGTTGGTGCGCCTTCTGAACCGCTGACCCACCACTCTGCGCCACGATGCACCACCAACAAAAACGCACCAACGCGATCCAGACCCACCGCATGGTCCAGGAAGCCCCGGTCGATGCGGGCGACTTTGCAGACTGGCTGGCCCAGACCCTGCGCGGGCTGCACACGGGCGCCCCGGCCCCTGTGCCGTGTGGCGACTGCAGGGGGTGCTGCAGCTCGGGGTATTTCATCCCCCTGACACCGGCAGATTCCGCCGCCGTCATGGCCATCCCAGCGCCGCTGCTGAGCCCGGCCCCCGGCATGCCGCCGGGCTACCAGGTGCTGGGCCGCACGGCCCAGGGCGCCTGCCCCATGCTGGAGCACAACACCTGCGGCATCTACCCGGCGAGGCCCCAGGCCTGCCGCGCCTACGACTGCCGCGTGTTCGCCGCTGCGGGCATGGCGGCAGGCACCGACAGCTTCTCGCGCATCAATGCCAGGGTGCGCGCCTGGCGCTTCTCGTATGGCAGCCACCACGCAGGACGCCCACCAGGCCGTGCAGGCGGCAGCCCGGTTCATGCAGGAGAAGGCCTCGGCCTTCCCCGGCGGCCGTGTGCCCCGCAGGCCAGACGAACTGGCTCTTCTGGCCCTCAAGGTGCACCCGGTGTTTCTGCGCACAGACCTGCCCGCCCTGGGCGACAGCGCCATCGCGGCGGCCATCATTGCCTCTAGCCGCGATTTCGATGCCAGGGGCCCCGACGCCCCCCCACGGCAATGAGGCCAGCAGCGTGTGCCATCCGCCCCCGGCGTCTGCGTGACCTGCGCGTGGCCTGCGGGCGCAGGGTGTTGATCACTGCACCAGCATCGGCCGCACCAGCCGCACCGGCAGCTTGCTGGCCCGCGCCGCATCGCCCCGCGCCTCGCCGGTGGACAGGTTCACGGCCCAGCCGTTGATCATCGCGGCCTGGCGCCCCCCATCGCCTGCGCGGCTTTGCGCGATGTTGCCGTAGGTGTACTGGTTGACGCTGGGCGCGCTCACGTTGCTGGTGGACGACCAGTGCCATTGGCCTGGCGCGGCGGGGAACAGGATGGGGTTCAGGCCCGGGGGCGACAGCGATTTGTCCACCAGCCGCTGCATTTCGGCCGCACGCGGAATGCGCCAGCCAACGCCCTCGGCTTTCCAGCGGTCGGTGGCAAGGGTGGTGGCTTCAGCACGGTCCAGCAGCAGGGGCTTTCCGGCGCAGGTTGTGCCCGTCCATTGCATGCCTTCCACACAACGCGGCCAGGCCAGGCCCGCGCGGTGGTCCAGCACATAGGCGCCGTCGGCCGACAGCGACCAGTCTTGCGTGGCGGTGGAATCTGCAGCCCGCACAGGCAGGGCTGCGAAGGCGCCCACCAGCAAGGCAGAAAGTAGCGGGAGTGGTTTCATGGTCAAAAAGCGGGTCAGGGAAAGGCGGTTGAAGACGGCAGGCTCAGCAAGTTGGATAGCGACACCCTAACCATCCCACCGGATCGGCGCCACCCCGAAGATCAAGAAACCTGCATTGCGCTTTTACCCGGCTTACCCGCCTTGGCGGGCACACCGGCCGGTGCTCCCGACGCTGCCAGCGCCTCGGCCAGAAACCCCACAAACGCCTGCACGCGGGTGGAGAACTGGTGCCGCTGCGGGTAGACCGCATAGATGTCGGCCGCCGGGGTTTGGTAGTGCGGCAGCACGGGCTCCAGCAGGCCCTGGGCCAGGTGGCGGTTCACGTCCCACTCGGCGCGCATCACGATGCCGTGGCCCTGCAGTGCCCACAGTACGGCGATCTCGCCGTCGTTGGTGGTGAGATTGCCGGTGATCTTGATCGACTCGGTGTGTGCCTTGCTGCCGCGCCCGGTGGTCAGGCGCCACAGGCCATAGGCCTCGTCGCCCTGGCGGATGCCGATGCACTGGTGCTCCATCAGGTCGCGCGGCACGCGGGGCCTGCCGTGGCGGTCCAGGTAAGCCGGTGCGGCGCACAGCACGCGCCGGTTGGGGGCGATGCGGCGGGCGATCACGCGGCCATCGGGTGGCTCGCCAAAACGCACGCACAGGTCGTAGGCATCGTCGGTGATCGGCGGCGGGTGCACCGACAGCTGCAGCTGCACATCCACCTCGGGGTACTGGCGCACAAAGTCCGAAATCACGGGCGCGATGTGCATGCGGCCAAAGCCCAGCGTGGCGTTCACGCGCAGCAGGCCCTTGGGGCTGGCCTTGGACTGCACGATGAGTTCATCCAGCGCATCGATCTCGCGCAGGATGCGGCGTGCGTGCTCCAGCAGCAGCTCGCCCTCGGGCGTGAGGCTCATGCGGCGGGTGGTGCGGTTGACCAGCACCACGCCCAGGCGCTTTTCCATCTGCGCAAGGTGCTTGCTGACCGCCGCCGTGGAGACCCCCATTTCGCGCCCGGCGGCGCTCAGGCTGGGGCTGGCGGCCAGCGCAGAAAAGAAGCCCAGTTCTGCGGGCTGGATGGTGGAACTCATCGGCGATGGCCTTAACTTCAGGTTAACGATAGATTCACTTTAGCGGCGTTCTGTGAAGGCGTCCAGGCCTACAGTCCTTGTCACCGTTTGGCTTTTCTCGTGTCTCGTTTTCCACGCCCGGCCATCGCGGCACGGGCATTCCCAGACCTGTCCACCAAGGCATCCGCATGACAACCTATCAAATCGCCACCATCCCCGGAGACGGCATCGGCAAGGAAGTGATTCCCGCTGGCCAGCGTGTGCTCGAAGCCCTGGCCGCCCAGCACCCCGGCCTGCAGTTCCAGTTCGAGAACTTCGGCTGGGGCGGCGACTGGTACCGCGCCCACGGCGTGATGATGCCGGCCGATGGACTCGATGCCCTGCGTGGCAAGGACGCCATCCTGTTCGGCTCGGCGGGTGACCCGGACATCCCCGACCACATCACGCTGTGGGGCCTGCGCCTCAAAATCTGCCAGGGCTTCGACCAGTACGCCAACGTGCGGCCCACACGCATCCTGCCGGGTATCGACGCGCCCCTGAAGCGGTGCACGCCCAAGGACCTGGACTGGGTCATCGTGCGCGAAAACTCCGAGGGCGAATACTCGGGCGTGGGCGGCCGCGTGCACCAGGGCCACCCCATCGAGGCGGCCACCGATGTGTCCATCATGACCCGCGTCGGCGTGGAGCGCATCCTGCGCTTTGCCTTCCGCCTGGCGCAATCGCGCCCCCGCAAGCAACTCACCGTCATCACCAAGAGCAACGCCCAGCGCCACGCGATGGTGATGTGGGACGAGATCGCCGCACAGATGGCGGCCGAATTCCCCGATGTGAAATGGGACAAAGAGCTGGTGGACGCCGCCACCGCCCGCATGGTCAACCGCCCCGCCACGCTCGACACCATCGTCGCCACCAACCTGCATGCCGACATCCTCAGCGACCTGGCCGCCGCGCTGGCGGGCAGCCTGGGCATTGCGCCCACCGGCAACATCGACCCCGAGCGCCGCTACCCCAGCATGTTCGAGCCCATCCACGGCTCGGCGTTCGACATCATGGGCAAGGGCCTGGCCAACCCCATCGGCACCTTCTGGTCGGTGGTGATGCTGCTGGAGCACCTGGGCGAGGTGGATGCCGCCCGCGCCGTGATGCAGGCCATCGAACAGGTCACCGCCAACCCGGCCCTGCACACCCGCGACCTGGGCGGCACGGCCACCACGGCGCAGGTGACCGATGCGGTGTGCGCGCTGATCAGCGACGCACCGGCCGCGCGCAAAGCCGCCTGATCGCCCCCCACGGCCCGCCAAGGCGGGCTTGTGAAAGCCCGGCGGGCAGAACCACAAGGCCGCACAGGCCACGCACCCGCCGCACCACCATCCTTCAGGAGACAACCCATGCACCGCCCCAACCCCAGCCCCACCCACATTGCGACCCCGCTGCGCCGTCAACACCTGATGGCCCTGGCGGCGCTGGCCGCAGCCGCCTGCCTGCTGCCCGGCAAAGCTGTCCACGCACAGGCCTGGCCCAGCAAACCCGTCACCCTCGTCGTGCCGTTTGCAGCGGGCGGCACCACCGACGTGCTGGCGCGTGCGCTGGGTGAAAAGCTCAGCACCGCGCTGGGCCAGCCCGTGATCGTGGAAAACCGGGGCGGCGCAGGCGCCACCATTGGCGCCGACTACGTGGCCAAGGCCGCACCCGACGGCTACACGCTGCTGATGGGCGCGGTGCACCACACCATTGCCACCAGCGTCTACAAAAAGCTCAGCTACGACTTTCAAAAGAGCTTTGCGCCCATCACCACCGTGGCCCTGGTGCCCAACGTGCTGGCCGTGAGCGCCACCACGCCCGCCAAGGATGTGAAGGAACTCGTGGCCCTGATCAAGACCGCGCCCGACAAGTTTTCGTATGGCTCCAACGGCGCGGGCACGGCGCAGCACCTGATCGGCACGCAGTTCTCGACCACCATCGGCCAGCCTGTGCTGCATGTGCCCTACAAGGGCAGCGGCCCGCTGACCACCGACCTGCTGGGCGGGCAGGTGTCGATGTCGTTCGACACCATCACGCCCGTGCTGCCCCACATCAAGGCGGGCAAGCTGCGCGCGCTGGCTGTCACCACGGCCAAGCGGTCTTCATCGCTGCCGGATGTGCCCACCCTGCAGGAGGCCGGTTTTGCGGGCTTTGACATCGGCACCTGGTTTGGCGTGCTGGCACCGGCACGCACACCCGCCGATGTGGTGGCCAAGCTGAATGTCGAGATGGTCAAGGTGATCCAGTCGCCCGACTTCAAGAAGCGCATGCAGGACATTGGCGCCGAGCCCATTGGCAACACGCCCGCGCAAATGGCCGAGCAGATAGCCAGCGACACCACACGCTTTGCCAAGCTGGTGGCCGACCACAAGATCACCACCGACTGAGCTGACCGAAACGACTGACTGTGTGCCCGAGGGGCGGGTTGGTATAACCCCAGCCATGACGCCCACCACCATCGAGCCCACCGTCCCCGCCGCCCTGATCCGCGCACTCGAAGAACGCGCCTTCAACGCCTGGCCCGCGCGCCAGACGGTGTTCCACCGGGGCTGGGTGTTCCGGCTGTCGGGCGGCTACACCAAGCGTGCCAACTCGGTCAACGCGCTGCTGCCCGGCGCACCGTTCGACGGGGTGCGTGAAGCGGCTGCAGCGCTGTACGCACGGCACGGGCTGCCCGCCGTGTTCCGCATCTCGCCCCTGGCCTCGCCCGAGGCCGACCTGGAGCTGGCCGAGGCGGGCTACCAGCATTTCGACCCGTCACTGGTGTTGCACCGGCCGCTGGCCCTGGGTTCGGTCGGCAAGCCCGATGGCAGCACCCACATCAGCACCACGCCCACTGCCGCCTGGCAGGAGGGATTTGCCGCCGCCAACAGCGTGCCAACGCACCACCGCGCGCTGCACAACAGCATGCTGGACCACATCGCCCACCCTGCCGCGTTTGCACTGCAGCACGACGCACAGGGCCAGCCCGTGGGCTTTGGGCTGGCGGTGCTGGAGCGCGGCGCCGTGGGCCTGTACGACCTGGCCGTGGC
>JADMJR010000129.1 GCA_018780365.1 Acidovorax sp.
CCGCTGAGCATGAACAGGCTGGGGCCACGGCCCGTGACCATGGCGCCGCTGCTGGCGCTGTCGGCCACGCGGTTGTCGCCCTGGGTCAGCGCACGGTCCAGCCGCGCGCCGTCATAGCCGTTGAACACCGCCGACAGCACCATCAGCGCCAGTCCATCGCGGTCGTCACTGGTGAGGTTGTCCACCCGGCGCAGGCTGGGCGCGCGAAAGGCCAGCGCCACATAGGCCTGCTCGGCCGGTGCCTTGACCGCAATGCGGCGCAGGCCCTGCTGCGCGGGCTCGGTGCGCGGCTTGCGCTCGGGCAAGGCATGGGCGGGAATGCTGCCGTAATACTTTTCGGCCAGCGCCCGCACCTGGGCCACGTCCACATCGCCCGCCACCACCACGGCGGCGTTGGTGGGGGTGTACCACTGGCGGTAGAAGGCGCGCGCGTCGTTGGGCGTCATGGCATCGAGGTCGCTCATCCAGCCCACGATGGGGCGGCGGTAGGGCGATGCGGTGAAGGTGGCGGCAAACAGCTGCTCGGCCAGCATGGCACGGGGCTGGTCTTCGGTGCGCAGGCGGCGCTCTTCCTTCACCACCTCCAGCTCTTTCTTGAATTCCTCATCCGGCCAATGGTTGTGGGCGAACCGGTCGGATTCGAGCTTCATCACGTCTTCGAGCCGGCTGGACGGGATCTGCTGGTAGTAGCCCGTGTAGTCCCGGCTGGTGAACGCGTTTTCGCGCCCGCCCAAGGCGGCCACGCGGCGCGAGAACTCGCCCGGCGGCAGCGTCTTGGTGCCCTTGAACAGCATGTGCTCCAGCACATGGGCCACACCCGTGGTGCCGTCCACTTCGTCCATGGAGCCCACCCGCACCCAGACCATGTGCACGGCCGTGGGAGCGCGGCGGTCAGGCTGCACGATGAGCCGCATGCCGTTTTTGAGCGTGAACTCCTGTGCCCCCGAGGCCGTGGCAGGCACGGTGGAAGACAGCGCAGCGGGCGCCGTGGCGCTGGGTTGAGACACCGGTGGTGCTGCCGCAAAGGCAGCCCCGGACGAGAGGCAGGCCATGAGGCCCAGTAGGGTGAAAGCGCGTTTCATAGAATGGGGTGATTCTAAGAACCCTCCAATGTTCAGTTTTTTCAAGAAAAAACCCGCTCCTGCGCCCGCACCCACCGATGCACCCACCCCGGCCCTGCCGGTGGATGCACCGCCGCCCGCCGCCCCCTCCCCGACGTCCGCCCCCCTGGCCGCCCCTGAGCCCACAGCCCCTTCTGCGCCTGCGGCCCTTGCTGCACCGGTTGCACCGGTTGCGCCGGTGGCTGCAGCCACCCCGGCGCCCGCGCCCGCACCCGCCGCCTCTGGCTTTGGCTGGCTGCGCAATCCCTTTGCCGCCAAGGCGCCCGAGGCAGCCGAGGCAACCGCACCGCTGCCCACAGCACACGCAACACCCGCCACACCCGCTGCACCCACCACACCGGCCATAGCGCCCACCACAACGCCCCCTGCCGCTCCGGCAATGGCTCCGGTGGCTGCACCGGCGTTGGCAGCAGCCCCCGCACCGCAAACCCCACCACCACAGCCCGTGGCGCAGCCCCCTGCCGCCACGGCCCCACCTCCCCCCGTGGCACCACGGCCACCAGCGGCCGCGCCTGCACCGGTGGTTGCGCCCCCGCTGCCTGCTGCCGCAACGCCAGCCCCGATGCCCCCACCAGTGGCCATTGCCCCCACCCCGGCCCCTGCGGCAGCAGAGCGCAAGGGCTGGCTGGACCGCCTCAAGGCCGGGCTGCGCAAGACCGGCAGCAGCATTGCCACCGTGTTCACCGGCACGCAGATCGACGATGCGCTGTATGAGGAACTGGAAGAGGCCCTGCTCATGGCCGACACCGGCGTCAAGGCCACGGCGCACCTGCTGGCCGACCTCAAGCGCCGCGTGAAAGAGGCCAAGGCCACCGACCCCGCCGCCGTCAAGGGCCTGCTGGCCGATGCGCTGGCCGACCTGCTGCGCCCCCTCGAAAAAGCCCTGGTGATTGGCGAACACACCCCCACCGTGATCATGGTGGCGGGCGTCAATGGCGCGGGCAAGACCACCTCCATCGGCAAACTCACCAAACACCTGGCAGACGAAGGCGCCGCCGTGCTGCTGGCCGCCGCCGACACCTTCCGCGCCGCCGCGCGCGAGCAGCTCGGTGTGTGGGCCGATCGCAACACGGTCGAGATCGTGAGCCAGGAAGGTGGCGACCCCGCCGCCGTGAGTTTTGACGCCGTGACGGCCGGCAAGGCGCGTGGCAAGGATGTGGTGCTGGTGGACACCGCCGGCCGCCTGCCCACGCAGCTGCACCTGATGGAAGAGCTGAAAAAGATCCGCCGCGTGGTGACCAAGGCCGACGCCACGGCGCCCCATGAGGTGCTGCTGGTGATTGACGGCAACACCGGCCAGAACGCGCTGGCCCAGGTGCGGTCGTTCGACGACGCCCTGCAGCTCACCGGCCTCATCGTGACCAAACTCGACGGCACGGCCAAGGGCGGCGTGCTGGCCGCCATTGCGCAGGAGCGCCCCATCCCCGTGTACTTCATCGGCGTGGGCGAAAAACTCGAAGACCTGGAAACCTTCAACGCGCGCGAGTTTGCGCAGGCCTTGCTGGCCTGAACCCGCCTTCAACCGCACCACCGGCGGATGGCCCTGCAGGGCCTGGCTTGACATCAAATGGCCCCATCTGGGGCCATTTTCACGTTTACGGATCGCAACAATTCCCCCATGATGGGCCTTCCCCAGAAAAGCACGGAGGCCCATGTTCATTGAGCTGGTCAAAGGCGTTGCCTTGTTGCTGGCGCTGTGCTTTCTGCACGGCTTCAACATCCGCCTGTGGCGCAAGCGCCCGTTGGTGGGCCAGGCTTTCTCGGGGCTGATCTTTGGCGGCATCTGTGTGGTGGGCATGCTCACCCCGGTGGTGCTGATGCCCGGCGTGATCTTTGATGCGCGCACGGTCGTGCTCAGCATGGCGGGGCTGTTCGGGGGGCCCCTGGTGGCCTGCATCGCGGCGGCCATGGCGGCCACCGGGCGCCTGTGGCTGGGTGGCGCAGGCGCCGAGGTGGGCCTGATGGTGATCGCGCTGTGCACCGTGATGGGCCTGCTTTACCGCGAGGGGCGCACACGCGGGCGGCTGGGGGTGGAGCCTGTGCCACTCGCGCTGTTCGGGCTGCTGCTGCATGCGGCAGCGGTCGCTTTGTTCCAGCTGCTGCCCGCCGAGGTGGTGCAGCGCGTCAACCAGACGCTGGCCCTGCCTTTTTTGCTCACCTTCACTCCCGCCACCGTGGTGCTGGGCCTGCTGCTGCGCGACGTGGAAGAGCGCACGGCCACCGAGCACATGCTCGCCGGCATGGCAGCGCGCTTGCATGCCATCAGCCAGGCCATGCCCGACGTGCTGCTGGTGCTGGATGCCCAGGGGCGCTATGTGGAGGTGCTCTCGCCCGACGACACGGCGCTGGTCGCCAGCGCGCCCCAGCTCGTCGGCAAGCGGCTGCACGAGGTGCTGCCGCCCGAGCAGGCCGACCGTTTCATGGCGCTGATCCGCGAGACGCTGCAGTCCGGCCAGACCCACAGCCTGGAGTACGAGATGCAGACGCTGTCGGGCCTGCGCGAATTCGAGGGGCGTACCCAGCCCCTGGGCGTCAAGGTGGGCGGCCAGGCGGCCGTGGTGTTCCTGGCCCGGGACATCACCAAACGCAAACAGGCCGAAAGCGCGCTGCGCGAGTCAGAGCTGCGGTTTCGCTCGCTGCTGCGCAACATCCCGTCCATCTCGGTCCAGGGATACCTGGAAGACGGCACCACCAGCTACTGGAACCAGGCCTCCGAACAGCTCTACGGCTACACCGCCGAAGAGGCGCTGGGCGCCAACCTGCTGGACCTGATCATCCCGCCCCCCATGCGCGAGGCCGTGCGCACCCATGTGCAGCACATGTTCGACACGGGCGAGGTCATTCCCGCCGGTGAGCTGCAACTGCGGCGCAAGGACGGGTCGCCGGTGGATGTGTTCTCCAGCCACGCCTTTATCCAGGTGCCCGGCCACCCGCCGGAGATGTTCTGCATCGACATCGACATCTCGGGCCGCAAGGCCGCCGAAGACGAGGCGCGCTACCTGGCGTTCTACGACGCGCTCACCCAGCTGCCCAACCGCCGCCTGCTGGTGGACCGGCTGCAGCAGGTGCTGGTCAACGGCGCGCGCTCGGGCCTGACCACGGCCGTGCTGTTTGTGGACCTGGACAACTTCAAGACCCTGAACGACACCCGGGGCCACGAGGTGGGCGACCTGCTGCTCAAGGAGGTGGCCGAGCGCCTGCGCGGCTGCGTGCGCGAGCAGGACACCGTGGCCCGCCTGGGCGGCGACGAGTTTGTGGTGGTGCTGCAGAACCTGAGCAGCGACGCCACCGAGGCCGCCGCCCAGACCCGCACCCTGGGCGAGCTGATCCTGACCCAGCTGCGCCAGCCGTATGACCTGGCCGGGCACGAGCACCACTTTTCGGCCAGCATCGGCGCCACGCTGCTGCGCCACCACCGTGGCTCGGTGGACGAAGTGCTCAAGCAGGCCGACATGGCCATGTACCGCGCCAAGGATGCGGGGCGCAACACCCTGCGCTTTTTTGACCCCGACATGCAGCAGGCGGTGAACCGCCGCGCGCTGCTGGAGACCGAGCTGCACAACGGCCTGCGCCAGTCGCAGTTCCTGCTGCTGTACCAGCCTCAGGTAGACAGCCAGGGCCACATCACCGGTGCCGAGGCCCTGGTGCGCTGGCACCACCCCGTGCAGGGCATGGTCTCGCCCGCCGAGTTCATCCCGCTGGCCGAAGAGTCGGGCCTGATCCTGCCGCTGGGCCACTGGGTCATGGAAACCGCCCTGCGCCAGCAGGCCCGCTGGCGGCAAGACCCGCTGTTTGCCCACTTGAGCCTCGCCATCAACGTGAGTGCGCGCCAGTTTTTGCAAGAAGACTTTGTGGCCCAGGTGCTGGCGCTGCTGCAGAGCACGGGGGCCGACCCGGCGCAGATCAAGTTGGAGCTGACCGAAAGCCTGCTGCTGGACAACGTGGACAACGTCATCGCCACCATGCGCGCGCTCAAGGCCCATGGCCTGGGTTTTTCGTTGGACGACTTTGGCACGGGCTACTCGTCGCTCAGTTACCTCAAGCGCCTGCCGCTCGACCAGATCAAGATCGACCAGGGTTTTGTGCGCGACGTATTGCTGGACCCGAGCGACGCGGCCATCGCGCGCTCCATCATCGGGCTGGCCGGCAGCCTGGGCCTGGACGTGATCGCCGAAGGCGTGGAAACCACCGAACACCACCAGTTTCTGCTCTCGCATGGCTGCCTGGCCTTCCAGGGCTACCTTTTTGGCAGACCCCTGGCGCTGGAGGACTTCGAGCGCCAGGTGCGGCACGGCGCGTAGCACCGCACCCCAGCCCACCCCACAGCCCTGCCCGCACCAGGGGCAATCATCAAGTTCTTCCGTCCGCTGGCCGATATCTCCTTGTGGCAACCGCGGAGGTGTCCCATGAAGATCGAATCATCCGCCCTGCAGATGCAGGCCCAGCACGCCGCGACGCGCGTGCACACCCAAAGCAGCCGCTTTGAAGCCTGGGTGGGCGACTGCCGCCCCGCCAGCGCCCCCAGCCCAGCCCGAGCGGCCCCCGCCGTCCAGATCTCCAGCGCCGCCCGCCTGGCCCAGGCCGCGCAGGCCCGCCAAGCCACCCAGATGGCCAGCGCGGCAGCCACCGAGGGCCCCACAGCCCCACGGGGAGCCGATGCCGACGCCGACGAAGGCCTGACACCCCAACTGGCCCTGATGCGTGACCTCATCGCACTCATGACCGGTGTGCGGGTGCGCGTTTACACCGGGCAGGGCGCCTCGGCCGGAGCGCCCACCCCGCCCCAGCACCCCGCGCAAGCCCAGGCAGATTCCGCCCCCGGGCGCCAGCGCGCCGGTTTTGGCCTGGTCTATGAACAGCGCGAGGTCATCGAAGAAACCGAACGCACCCAGTTCAGCGCCCAGGGCGTGGTACGCACCGCCGATGGGCGCGAGATCCGCTTCACCCTGCAGCTGGACATGCAACGCAGCTACCGCCAGGAATCCTCGTTCAGCCTGCGCCTGGGCGACGCCACCGCCATCGACCCGCTGGTGATCAACTTCGACGGCACCGCCGCCCAGCTGCAAAACCAGCGTTTTGCCTTCGACCTGAACGGCGACGGCGAAACCGAAAACGTGCCCCTGCTGGCAGGCAACCGGGGCTACCTGGCGCTGGACACCAACCAGAATGCGCTCATCGACAACGGCCTGGAACTCTTCGGCCCCGGCACCGGCAACGGCTTTGCCGAGCTGGCCCGGCACGACAGCGACGGCAATGGCTGGATCGACGAAGCCGACCCCGTCTACCAACAACTGCGCGTGTGGACCCCCAGTGCCGACGGCACCGGCCGCCTGCAAACCCTGGCCGAACTCGGGGTAGGCGCCGTGCAGACCGCCGCATCGGCCGCCACCCCGTTTGCCCTGCGCACCACCGACAACACCCACCTGGGCGCCGTGCGCGCCACGAGCGTGTACCTGCGCGAGGGTGGGGGGGTGGGGACGGTGCAGCAGATTGATTTGAGTGTGTAGGGGGCGTGGGGGCTGAGTGGAGGGGACGACGAGGACGGGTGGGGATTGGCCGTGGGTACTGCCTATTTGCTACTCAATTTATAGCTATAAAACTATACTGATTGAGCGCAAACAGGCATTTTCTTCATTTCTCCGCTCTCTCATCGACTGCGGCGACCACGGAGCGCCAACGGGGAGTGAGGAGCAGAGCTGTGCAACTATTGCTTGCCCCGTCCTTGGCAACCGCCGGGAAGCGTGGTGCCGAGGCAAAAGGCACTCATTCCATTTGCACTGCACCCAACCGCCAGCGATCAAAAACCCCAGGCCGACACGATACCCGTACCACTACAGGGGAAGCGAATACGCCACATTGGCAAGCGCACTCGGGACCGTCGATTCGCAAAACATGGTGCGACTGCAGTAGGGCGTGGCCGCGCATCGCGCACAAGGCCTATCGGCCCGCTGTACAAGCCTTCCGGACTGGCACGCTCGCCAAAAAGCTAGCGGCCACACACAAATGCAGGAACAGTGAGTCTACTTGTGGCTTCCGAAACTACAAAATGTATAGCAACAAATCCTTTACGGACATGCGCTAGCGCCCATTTTCACCACAATCCAAGCACCTCACCATGACCAACAACCCAACGGGAACTCCGGGCTTAGCACTCAATCAGAGAGAGTGCTAATATCTTGGCTTAGAGGAAAGGATTCCTGGAATGAACATTCAGTCTGGAACCGCGACGATGACCCTGGCTCCCGCCAACCCCTGGGCGCTGGTGCCCGCCCTGGGCAACCTGGACGCCTACATTTCGGCCGTCAATCGCCTGCCCCTGCTCACGCACGACGAAGAGCAGACCTATGCACGCCAGCTCAAGGACAACAACGATGTGGACGCCGCTGGCCGGCTGGTGATGTCGCACTTGCGCCTGGTGGTGTCGATTGCACGCCAGTACCTCGGCTACGGCCTGCCCCATGGTGACCTGATCCAGGAGGGCAATGTGGGCCTGATGAAGGCCGTCAAGCGCTTCGACCCCGACCAGGGCGTGCGCCTGGTGAGCTACGCCATGCACTGGATCAAGGCCGAGATCCATGAATACATCCTGAAGAACTGGCGCATGGTGAAGGTGGCGACCACCAAGGCGCAGCGCAAGCTGTTCTTCAACCTGCGCTCGATGAAGCAGGGCTTCAAGGCCGATGCCGCAGCAGCGGATGCTGCCACGCACCGCGAAACCCTGTCCGACCGCGAGATCGACTCGGTGGCCGCGCAGCTCAACGTGAAGCGCGAGGAAGTCATCGAGATGGAAACCCGCATGTCGGGTGGTGATGTGCTGCTGGACCCGGCCCCGTCGGACGATGGCGAGCAGGCGTTTGGCCCCATCGCCTACCTGGCCGATGGCTCGCACGAGCCCACGGCCATGATCGAGTCACGCCAGCGTGATGCGCTGGCCACCGATGGCATTGCCACGGCGCTGGCCAGCCTGGACGATCGCAGCCGCCGCATCGTGGAAGAGCGCTGGCTCAAGGTCAATGACGATGGCTCTGGCGGCATGACGCTGCACGAGCTGGCCGCCGTGTATGGCGTGAGCGCCGAGCGCATTCGCCAGATCGAAGTGGCGGCGATGAAGAAGATGAAAAAGGCCTTGGCCGAGTACGCCTGAGCCTGCGGGCAGCGGGGTTAATATCCCCGGCTGCAGAAGTTGCCTCACAGGGCCCCAGTTCTGGGGCCCTGTGTCGTTTTGGCCCCTGAATGTTCTTGTTGAGGAGACCCCATCCCATGTTGCTGTCACGCCCTGTTGTTTCTCGCCGTGCTTCTACGCTGCTGATTGCGCTGGCAGCCGCCTCCCCCTGGGCCCTGGCCCAGAACACGGCCAAGTCTGGCGCTGCCGCCGCCCCGCTGGCATGGCCGACCAAGCCCCTCAAGATCATCGTGGGCTTTCCGGCAGGGTCTTCACCCGACCTCACGGCACGCACGTTCACGGAACCCCTGTCCAAGGCCTTGGGCCAGCCTGTGATCGTGGAGAACAAGGTAGGCGCGGGTGGCAACATCGGCGCCGACGCCGTGGCCAAGGCACGCGATGACCACACCATCGGCCTGATGATCAATGGCAACATGACCATTGCCAAGCTGCTGAACCCGGCCGTGCCCTATGACCCGATCAAGGACCTGGCACCGCTGAGTCTCATCGGTACGTCGCCCCTGATCCTGACAGCGCCCGTGAGCCAACCCGGGGTGCCAGCCAACAGCAATGTCCGCGACTTTTTTGTGGCAGCCCGCAATGGGGGCGACAAGTGGAGCTATGGCACGCCTGGCGTGGGCACGGTGGGCCACATCGGCACCGAGCTGCTCAAGTCGCGCAGCAACATCAACCCGGTGCACGTGCCCTACCCGGCTTACCCGCAGGTGGCTACCGCCATGTTGGGCGGGCAGCTGCAGATGGCGCTGCTGCCCCCGGCGCTGGCGCAGGCCCAGGTGCGTGCGGGCAAGTTGCGCGCGATTGGCGTGACATCTGCCGGACGCAGCCCGCTGGCCCCCGAAGTGCCCAGCTTGGCAGAGGCGGGTATCGGCAACTTCAACCTGGAAATCTGGAACGCCTTTGCAGCGCCCTCGACCATGCCCAAGCCCATCCAGGCGAAGCTGGCGGCGTTGATCGGCGACATCGCCCGCAGCGAAGAGGTGCGTGGCAAGCTGTTCCAGCAGGGCTGGCAGACGGTGGGTTCGTCGCCCGAGGGGCTGGCCAACCGCGTCAAGGCCGACACCAACCTGCTGGGCGGCGTGATTGCCATGCGCGGCATCAAGGTGGAGTAAGCCAGCGCAGGGGGCTGCCCCTGCTCATTTTTGCGGCAACGCAGTACAAAAGAATACCCGGATCAGGTCGGCGTTCCTGCTCCGGGTTTTGTCGTTCTGGATGCCGCCATCCGTGCACCTCGCACATCACTCACGCCTCTCAGATCTCTCACTCTGGCCATTCAGCGCGGTGGCCTTCCCGGGGCCGGCGTGTTGTGCGCCGGCCTGCGGCAAAACCACTCAGCCCGCTTCGCTGAGCAGGGCCTTGACGTCAGCACCCAGGGCCTGGGCACCGCTGCCGTAGCGGTTGTACACGCGCAGGCGCCCTGCGGGGTCGTACACGTAGCTGCCCGCCGAGTGGTCCATGGTGTAGCTCGTGGGGGTCTTGCCATCCACCTTCTTGAAATAGATCTTGAAGTCCTTGGCAACGGCAGCGAGCTGTTCGGGCGTGCCGTGCAGCGCCAGAAAGCTGGGGTCGAAGTTGGCCATGTAGGCCTTGAGCACCTCGGGCGTGTCGCGCTCGGGGTCCACGGTCACAAAGATGCCCTGCAGGCGTCCGCCGTCCTTGCCCAGCATTTGCTTGACCTCGGCCAGCTCCTGCATGGAGGTGGGGCATACGTCCGGGCACTGTGTGTAGCCAAAGAACACCACCACCACCTTGCCCGCAAAGTCCTTGAGATGGCGCGCCTGGCCGTTGTGGTCGGTCAGCGGGATGTCACGGGCATAGTCAGCCCCCGTGATGTCCACGCCACGGAACTCGGCCTTCTTCTCAGAACAAGCACTAAAAAGGCCTGCAGCGCCTACTGATAAAGCACTAACAGCTATTGTTTTAAGAGCATTTCGTTTGAGCATGGTTCTCACAGCACGTAGTGGTCCACCAGCAGGGCGGCAAACAGCACGCTCAGGTGGATCAGGGAAAAACGGAAGGTCTTGCGCGCCAGCGCGTCCGAGTAGTTGCGCCACAGCGCAAAGCCGTAGCCACAGAAGCCAGCGCTCAGCAGCACCGCCGCCGCCAGGTAGATCCACGAACTCATGCCGTAGATGAACGGCATCAGGCACCCGGCAAAAAGGATCAGGGTGTACAAAAATACCTGCAGCCGCGTGAACTCGTTGCCATGCGTGACCGGCAGCATGGGCAGGCCCGACTTGCGGTAGTCCTCCACGCGGTACAGCGCCAGCGCCCAGAAGTGCGGTGGTGTCCACAGGAAGATGATGAGGAACAGGATCAGCGCTTCGGGGCCCACGTCGTTCGTCATGGCGGCCCAGCCCAGCACCGGTGGCATGGCGCCGGACGCGCCACCAATCACGATGTTCTGTGGCGTGAGCGGCTTCAGGATCACGGTGTAGATGACCGCGTAGCCCACGAAGGTGGCAAAGGTGAGCCACATGGTCAGCGGGTTCACCCAGAAGTACAGCAGGGCCGAGCCTGCGGCACACAACACGGCAGAGAACAGCAGCGTCTGTGCGTTGGACAATTCGCCCTTGGCCGTGGGGCGCCAGGCGGTGCGCTTCATCTTGGCGTCGATGCCCTGCTCCACGATGCAGTTGAAGGCGGCGGCAGCCCCCGCCACCAGCCACACGCCTGCGCTGGCCAGCACCATGTGGCCCAGCTGTGCGGCAGTGGGCAGGCCGGGCACGGCCAGCACCATGCCGATCAGGGCACAGAAAACAATGAGCTGCACCACGCGGGGCTTGGTCAGCGCATAGAACTGCTGCAAGCGCGAGGGCGAAACAGCAACGGCGGGGGGAGCAACACTCATGCAGATACTCTCGATGCGCCCGATGGCGCGGAAAACTCTTGGGGCGCGGACGCCGCGCGGCTGGACACCAGGGCCCAGGTCAACACCACCACCAGGGCCGCAGCGCCGCCGGTGTGCAGCACGGCAGCCAGCAAGGGCCAGTCCAGCACCACGTTCGACAGGCCGGTGGCCAGCTGGAGCACCGCCAGGCCTGCCAGCCACCGTGTGGGTGCGGGCAGCACGCCGCTGCGATGGCAGCGCCAGGCCAGCCAGCCCAGCGCTGCCAGTACCACGTAGGCCATCAGGCGGTGCACGTAGTGGATGGCCGTGAGGCCCGCAAAGCTGATGTGGCTGCCATCTTGCAGCATGCCCAGCTTGCGCCAGATCTGGAAACCCTGGGCAAAGTCCATGGCAGGCCACCAGCTGCCCTGGCAGGTGGGGAAGGAGGTACAGGCCAGCACGGCGTAGTTGGTGCTGACCCAGCCGCCCAGCACCACCTGCAGCGCCAGCAGCAGCCCCGTCCAGGCCAGGCCCCGGCGCAACGTGGGCGCTATGGCCACAGGCAGGCGGCCTTGCGCCCCTTGCGCATGGCGCACGGCCTGCACACACAGCAGCGCCAGCAACACCAGCCCCCCGATCAGGTGCAAGGTGACGATGGCGGGAAAAAGCTTCATCGTCACGGTGAGCGCGCCAAAGGCCCCTTGCAGGCACACCCACAGCAGCGTCACGGTGGGCCACCAGGGGCTCAGGGGTGGCGCCTCGGCCGCGCCCCGCCGCGCCCGGCGCTGCTGCACCCAGGACGACACCGTGAGCACGATGATGAGCACCCCCACGCCAGTGGCCAGGTAGCGGTGGATCATCTCGACCCAGGCCTTGCCATGTGTGACCGGGCCGGTGGGCATGGCCTCTTGTGCGGCAGAAATTTCTGCACGCGCGCCGACCGGGCTGGCGCTGCCATAGCAGCCGGGCCAGTCGGGGCAGCCCAGGCCCGAGTCCGTGAGGCGCGTGAAGGCACCGAACAGCACCAGATCAAAGGTCAGGAACAGGGTCAACACGGTGAGCGCCTGCAGGCGCCGCAGGGGCGAGCTGCGGCGGTTGCGCACCCACACCCAGGCCAGCGGCCCCAGCGCAATCACCAGGCCCAGGAGCATGAGCTCCAGCACGGGCGCCAGGTCGTAGAGCGGCTGCGTATCGCTCATGGCTTGGCAGGCCGCCCCGCGTCGTCCCACGACGAGGAGGCGCGCAGCAGGCGCTCCAGGTCGCGCTTGGCCTTGGCGGCGCCAGCGGTATCCATGGCGGCGGGGAAGCGCATCATCCAGTTGCCCATGGGGTCCACCACATACAGGTGTTCGGCCTGCTGGTGGCCTGCGGCGGGGGCCAGCCAGGCGTTGAGCGCGACACCATCCACGCGCAGCACCGTGGCCTTTTGCAGCGCGGGTGCCAGCGCATCGGCCACCGGCGCGCTGTCGTTGACGAGCCAGACCCAGTCCAGGCGTTCTTTCTCCTTGCCGAGGCTCTCGCGCAACTGGCGCTGCAGGTACAGGTGCTTTTGGCAGGCAGCATCGCAATCGCCACCCGCCACGCTCACCAGCAGCCATTGGCCTTTGAGTGAATCGAGGGGCACCGGGGCACCGCTCAGTGTGGTGGCCATGAGCGCGGGGGCCGTGCGCTGAGGATCGATCAGCTCCCCATAGTTGCGGCGGCCCTCGGGCCGGACCACGTAGTAGGTGAAATACGAGGCGATGACCGGTGCCGCGCAAATCATCAGCACGCCCAGCATCTTCCAGCGGCCATGGCGCGCGCGCTGCGCGGTGGCCACGGCGTCCCCGGCTTGGGGCAGGGTGTGCACGGTCAGCCCGAGCGGGTGCTCGGCGTGGGCCTCAGGCGGCAGGCTGGCTGCGCGGGCGAATGAACCGTCGGACGATTTGGAACCAGACATAAAGGAGTGCAATCAGGCCGCAGAGCCCGAACCATTGAAATGCGTAACCGTAGTGTTTGTCGACGCCTGCGCCGACCACGGGCCAGTCGCGTTGCAGGCCTTCGCCCGCCTCACCCACTGGGCCCGTCTGCAACACCGTGAGGAAGGCGAGCGCCAGACCGGTTTCGGTGCGAAACGCGGCCAGGTCGAGATTTTGCCGGATGCGGGAAGACCCCTGGGTGCTATCGCCGCCCTGGAACTCATACAGGCGCGACGGAGCAGCAGCCACGCGCCCCTGCACCCGCACCACGGCGTCCTGCGGAGTCTGCACCTGGGGCAGCTGCGTGCGGTCCTGGAAGTTGCGTGGCGCCCAGCCGCGCTGCACCAGCACCACACCCGGGCTGGTGCCGGTCAGCTGCAAGGGTGTCAGCACAAAAAAACCGGGGCGCCCCTGCATCTGGCGGTTGTCGAGGTACACCGTGTGCTCCGGCAGCCAGCGGCCTTCCAGAACCACCCTGCGGTGCACCAGGGCCAGAGCGCCGTCCGCAGGGCCTGCGGCCTGGGACAGCAGCGTGCCGCCGTCCATCGCAGGCATCTGGCCCCGCCCGTCCAGCATGGCCTGCAGAGACTCCTTCTGCGCAGCGCGCGACAGCTGCCAGCGCCCCAGCGATGCAGTGACCAGCATGGCCACCACAGCGGCCAGCGTGATCAGCCAGAAACGCAGGCCGACAGGACGGCGAAAATTGGTCACGGGATAATGTGCTCCATGAAATACCTCGTAGTGCTGGCGTTCATCGCCATTTTGGCCAGCCTGGCGTCAGCCTTGTTCTTCATGATGCGCAACGGCCGTGACGACAAGAGCAAAGGCAACCACATGGCCAAGGCGCTGGCCGTGCGGGTGGGGCTTTCCATCGTGCTGTTTCTGTGCATCCTGATGGCTTGGCAGCTGGGTTACATCCAGCCTACCGGCCTGCCGGCGACCCGCTGAAGGGACAACCTCCCGGGCCCACCACGCTCGGACAGGGAGAAGAGGTACACCGGGTCCGCCACGCACACTGCACCGCCCCAACAAAAAAAGCGCCGCGAGGCGCTTTTTTCATGGTGCCATGCCCTGCTTACATCCAGTAAACCAGCACGTACAGGCCCAGCCACACCACGTCCACGAAGTGCCAATACCAGGCGGCACCCTCGAAGCCGAAATGCTTGTCGGCCGTGAAATGGCCCTTTTGCAGGCGCAGTGTGATCACCAGCAGCATCAACATGCCCAAGAACACGTGGAAACCGTGGAAACCGGTCAGCATGAAGAAGGTGGAGCCGAACACACCCGAGTTGAGCTTGAGGTTCAGGTCGGTGTAGAGGTGGTAATACTCGTAGCCCTGGACCAGCAGGAAGACGAAACCCAGCAGCACCGTGGCCCACATGAAACCAATGGTCTTGCCGCGCTGGTTCTCGCGCAGTGCGTGGTGGGCAATGGTCAGCGTCACGCCCGAGGTCAGCAGCAGCGCGGTGTTGATGGTGGGCAGCCAGAAGGGGCCCACGGTCTGGAAGGGTTCGACGATGCCAGCGGGCGAAGCCGTGACGCCGGCGGCGATGCTGGGCCAGACGGCCTTGAAATCGGGCCAGAGCAGCGCGTTGTCCAGGCTGCCGAGGGCCGGCACCGAGTGCGCACGCGCCCACCACAGGGCCGTGAAGAACGCGCCGAAAAACATCACCTCCGAGAAGATGAACCAGCTCATGCTCCAGCGGTACGACAGGTCGATCTTGTGACCGTACAGGCCACCCTGGCTCTCGCGGATGGCATCACCGAACCACTGGTACAGCGTGAACAGCCACCACACCAAGCCCACGGCCAGGGAATACTTGCCCCAGTCATGGCCATTGATCCACTGGCCTGCGCCAAGGATGACAAAGAACAGGCCAATAGCCGCCATCATCGGGTGACGCGACTCGGCAGGCACATAGTAGTAGGGGGTTCCGCCGTGGGTAGATGCACTCATTTCAGCTCCTGACTCTCAAAATCTTGTTTTCGGTTTTGTTGTAGATACGGTTCCAACGACCCATTCACACCGGTTCACACAACCCAATTCACCAGCGCGATCAGACCGATCACCAGCAGAAAAACCGCCGCCAGCCCCACCACGATGATGTGCAGCGGGTTGAGTTTTTCGACATCCTGCTGGTACTCGCTGCCCTTGCGCAAGCCAATCAACGACCAGGCCACAGCGCGCACCGTGCGCAGCAGCGAGCCCTTGCGCTCCAGCGGCTTCACCACGGGCTGTTCCACAGGGGTATTCATGATCCGGCTCCCGGCAAGGCGGTAGAAGGCAACACAACGGCTGCAGTGGATTCCGGCGCTGCAGGGGTCTTGCCCCCCACCTCGAAAAACGTGTAGGACAACGTGATGGTCGTCACGTCCTTAGACAGGCGCGGGTCGATCACGAAGGCCACGGGCCATTCCTTCTTCTCGCCAGGCTCCAGCACATACTGGTTGAAGCAGAAGCACTCCAGCTTGTTGAAATGGGCAGCAGCCTGACGGGGCGCATAGCTGGGAATGGCCTGCGCGGCCATGCGGCGGTTCTGCACGTTCTGGAACTCGTACATCACCGTGGTCAATTCACCGGGGTGCACCTGCACCGAGCGCTGCGCAGGCTTGAAATCCCAGGGGCCGCGTGCGTTGGCGTCAAATTCGACCGTGATGGTACGGGTCTTGTCCACCTGCGTGTTGGCAGGCACCCTGACATCCTTGCCCGCCACACCGTTGCCGGGCACCTGGCGCTCGGAGAGCGACAGGATGTTGATGCCCGTCATCTCGCAGATGTGCTTGTAGATGGGGATCAGCACATAGCCGAAGGCGAACATGCCAGCCGCGATCACGACCAGCTTGCCGACCATCTTGGCGTTTTCGCGGTGCAGGCTCATGGCAGGCGTGGCTCAGCGGGACAGCAACAGCACCTTGACCATGAACCCAACAAAGAACACCACCGCAACGGACGCCAGGATCAGCGCCATTCGCAGGTTGCTCTTCTTTTGTTCGGGGGTCATGGGCATGGTGTTCAACCAATCACGCGGGTTGCCGTAGCGTCCAGCTTGGGTGGGTTCTCAAACGTGTGGAAGGGTGCTGGGGAAGGAACTTCCCATTCAAGGCCTTCTGCGCCATCCCATGGCTTGGCCGGAGCCTTCTCGCCCTTGCCACGCATGGCCGGCACGATCACAGCCAGGAAGAAGTACACCTGCGCCAGACCGAAACCAAGCGCGCCCACCGAAGCAATGGCGTTGAAGTCGGCAAACTGCATGGGGTAGTCGGCATAGCGACGCGGCATGCCAGCCAGACCCAGGAAGTGCATCGGGAAGAAGGTGATGTTGAAGAAAATCAGCGACGACCAGAAGTGGATCTGGCCACGCGTCTCGGAGTACATCACGCCGGTCCACTTGGGCAGCCAGTAGTACACGCCCGCGAACATCGAGAACAGCGAACCAGCCACCAGCACGTAGTGGAAGTGGGCCACCACGTAGTAGGTGTCCTGCAGCTGGATGTCGATGGGCGCCATGGCCAGAATCAGGCCGGTGAAGCCGCCCATCGTGAACACGAAGATGAAGCCCACGGCAAACAGCATGGGGGTTTCAAACGTCATGGAACCGCGCCACATGGTGGCGATCCAGTTGAAGATCTTCACGGCCGTGGGCACGGAGATCAGCATGGTGGCGTACATGAAGAACAGCTGGCCCGTCACGGGCATGCCCGTCGTGAACATGTGGTGGGCCCACACGATGAACGACAGGATGGCGATGGACGACGTGGCGTACACCATGGAGGCGTAGCCGAACAGCTTCTTGCGGGCGAATGCAGGCACGATCTGGCTGATGATGCCGAAGGCCGGCAAGATCATGATGTACACCTCGGGGTGGCCGAAGAACCAGAAGATGTGCTGGTACATCACTGGGTCACCGCCACCGGCGGGGTTGAAGAAGCTGGTGCCAAAGTGGCGGTCGGTCAGCGTCATGGTGATGGCGCCGGCCAACACGGGCATCACGGCGATCAGCAGGTAGGCGGTGATGAGCCAGGTCCAGGCGAACATCGGCATCTTCATCAGCGTCATGCCCGGGGCGCGCATGTTGAGGATGGTCACGATGATGTTGATGGAGCCCATGATGGACGAGGCGCCCAGGATGTGCATCGCGAAGATGCCGGCGTCCATGGAGGGGCCCATCTGCAGCGTCAGCGGTGCGTACAGCGTCCAGCCGGCGGCGGGGGCACCACCGGGCATGAAGAACGACGCCACGAGCATGATGGCCGCAGGAATCATCAGCCAGAAGCTGAAGTTGTTCATGCGCGCAAAGGCCATGTCGGAGGCACCGATCTGCAGCGGGATCATCCAGTTCGCAAAGCCCACGAAGGCCGGCATGATGGCGCCGAACACCATGATCAGGCCATGCATGGTGGTGAGCTGGTTGAACAGCTCGGGGTTGACCAGTTGCAGGCCTGGCTGGAACAGCTCGGCACGGATCAGCAGCGCCAGAACACCGCCCACCATGAGCATGGTGAAGGCGAACAGCAGGTACAGCGTACCAATGTCCTTGTGGTTGGTGGCGTACACCCAGCGGCGCCAGCCAGTGGGGCCATGGTGGCCATGGTCGTCGTGTGCGTGGTCGCCCGCGTGACCGTGGTTGTCGAGAACTGCGCTCATTTTGGATTCCTCAATACGATGGGGCGATGATTACTTGCCACGCTGGGCCACGATTTCAGCGGGCTGCACCAGCTGACCGGTCTTGTTGGACCAGGTGTTCTTGGTGTAAGTCACCACGGCGGCAATATCGGTGTCGCTCAGCTGCGTCCAGGCAGGCATCGCGCCATTGGCCGCGCCCTTGAGCAGGATCTGGATCTGCTTGGCGTGGTCAGCGTCAAGCACCACGGCCGAGCCGTCCAGCGGCTTGATCGGACCGGCGCCCTTGCCGTTGGCCTGGTGGCAGGCCGCGCAGTTGGCGGCATAGACCTTCTCGCCACGCTTGAGGATGTCGTCCAGCGCCCAGACCTTGGTCGGGTCGTCCAGCTTGGCTGCGGCTTTCTTCTTCTGATCGGCCACCCAGGCGGTGTAGTCCTCGGCGGACACCACCTTCACGTGGATCGGCATGTAGGCGTGCTCTTTGCCACACAGCTCGGCGCATTGACCGTAGAAGTCGCCGATCTTCTCGGCACGGAACCAGGTGTCGCGCACGAAGCCGGGGATCGCGTCCTGCTTGATGCCGAAGGCGGGCACCATGAAGGCGTGGATCACGTCGTTGGCGGTGGTGATGATGCGGATCTTCTTGTTGACCGGCACCACCATCGGGTTGTCCACCTTGAGCAGGTAGTCGGCGGGCGCGTCGGCGACCTTGCCGCTGTCGGACATCACGCGGTGGCTGCTGTCCAGCGTGGAGATGAAGGCCAGGCCCTCGCCTTCGCCGGTGATGTAGTCATAGCCCCACTTCCACTGGTAGCCCGTGGTCTTGATGGTGAGGTCGGCGTTGGTGGTGTCCTTCTGGGCCACCAGCACCTTGGTGGCCGGCAGGGCCATCGCGATCACGATGAAGAACGGGACAATGGTCCACACCACTTCCACCGTCACGGACTCATGGAAATTGGCTGACTTGGCGCCCTTGGAGCGGCGATGTTTCCAAATCGAGTAGAACATCACGGAGAACACTGCAACAAAGATCACCGTGCAGATGACCATCATCATCCAGTGCAGAAAATGCTGTTCTTCAGCAATTTTGGTCACCGGGGGATGCAGGTTCAGCTGGTTGACTGCAGGGCCGCCAGGCAGGTCCTGAACGGCATGGGCTGCGGAGCCCACCCATGCACCGGCAATCAGCAGCAGAGAAGCCAGCTTGTTGGAAATGCTCTTCATAGTTCTCACTTACTTCTAAGCCTCAATTTAACCAATCCCTTTCGCGCGCCTGCGTGGGGTCAGGCTGCGCGCAAGGCCATGCGGATCTCCGATGCCAGGGCCGGTCGAAGCTCGGGGCGCACGTAGCGCCCCACTTCAACGGATCGACCCTGCGCAGACAACATGATGAGCGAGCGGTCTCCGGTCTTGGGTTCTACACGAACCCGGCTCCGGTCAAACTCTGCACGCTCCAGCCGGCCTGCTGTCTCCCGTTCCACCACAAGGCGCGAGCCTTGCAGCGAAATCCTCTCGCCATCCGCCGCATGGCGACCGTACATGGCGAATGCAATTCCTACAGCCAAGATTTCAAGCCACGCGAACGGCATCACCAGGCGTGCACCGAGCATCCAGAAGCACGTTGCGATCCCCAGGGACACCAGGCACAAGGACAGATACATCCACCCCAACTGCGCCGGCGTGACCGAGCAATTACGGACAAGACGCCAGTCAATGCGTTGACCCGACACCGTGGCAAAACGAAAAACCAAGCCCGTCACCGGTCGTGCTCACAAGACTGCTGGCGCACCGTATGTAGCGCCTTGGGCACCACAGGCGCGGCCCGCAAATTTGCGCGGGAAGATGCCCGAAATCTCAATAACCCTGAATTGTAGCGTGCCTTGTTCCAAGTCATTGACACGGAGTTACAGGTTAGTTTTCTTTGCCGCTCTTGCGCAACATCAAGCGCATGTCCTGCAGCGAAACAGCGCTGCTGGAACTCACGCGCACACGCGGCGCGGGCTTGAACGCATGGCCATAAATGATCTCAAACGTCAGTGCCAACTGGCCTCCCTGCTGCGGATCCGCCAGCCGCTCGGCCAGCACCTGGTAGAGCTTCTCGCGCCAGCGCCGTCCGCGCAATGAGGGAAAGCGATCAGGGTGCAGATTGCAGCCCAGTTCGCGCAACTCTTGCACCAGCCGCTCGGGGGTGGCAAAGGTGAGCGTGATGCGCTCCATGTCCATCACCGGCTCGGCAAAACCGGCGTGCACCAGCATGTCGCCCCAGTCGTGCATGTCGGTGAATGCATGGCCGGCCGGTGGCCAACCCAGGGCCGCGTAGACCCCGTGCAGTTCCCGCAGCGTGTCGGGTCCGAGACACGAGAACATCAGGTAGCCATCCACCGCCAGTGCACGGTGCCATTGCCCGATCAGGGCCTGCGGGTCGGCTGCCGTGTGCAGCGCCATGTTGGCCCAGAGCATTTGCACACTGGCATCGGCAGGCAGCCCCCACTGCGGGCTGGCAGCCCCCCAGCGGGCGGGGCTCCACCAGGGCTTGGCCAGCGCCTCCCGCGCCACACGCTCGCAGCGCGCGGCGGTTTCGTGTACCTGGCTGCGCGCCTTGGGGTAGCGTGCGCTCACCAGCGCATGGGCCTGCAGCCCGCCACGCAGCGCGTCCCAGTGGCACCAGGACTCAGGGGCCTGCCGAATCCACTGCAGGCGGTCCTCCATGCGGCGGGCCACTTCTTCATGAAGCCACGGAGACAGGGCGGGTGCGGCGGCCTGCCAGCGGGCGGCGGCAACGGGATCAATGGTGGGGGGACGCTCGGAGGACATGGCAGTTCACAAGGACGCGCGAGTATATTGATTCATGCTTTTCAAAGGATTGCCAGGGCTTTCGCGCCGCCTTCGGGGCCTGGCGGGCCATGTGCCCAGCCAATGCGCCGTGTGCCACGCATGGCCGTCGCAGCGCATCTGCAACGCCTGCGTAGCCAGGTTTGCCCAACCGGCCAGCCGCTGCCAGCGCTGCGCGCTGCGTGTGCCCGCCGGGGTTTCCGTGTGCGGTGCCTGCCTGCAACACCCGCCCGCCTTCGATGCCTGCCTGGCCGCAGTGGACTACGCCTACCCCTGGGCCGGTGCGCTGGCAGACTTCAAATTCCGCGCTGCCCCCGGCTGGGCCAGCATGCTGGCCACCCTGCTGCGCAGCACACCCTGGGTGGAGCCCGCCATCGAGGCGGCCGACCGGGTGCTGCCCGTGCCACTGTCTGCCGAACGCCTGCGCGAGCGCGGCTTCAACCAGTCGGCCCTGCTGGCTCGGCGCCTGGCGGGTACACGGGCCGATGTGCACAGCCTGCTGCGCCTGCACGCCACCGAGGCCCAAAGTGGCCTGCCGCGCGCCCAGCGGCTGCGCAACCTGCGGGGTGCCTTTGCCATCGAACCATCGCGCGCCGCAGCCCTGCGTGGCCAGCGCGTGGTGCTGCTGGACGATGTGATGACCACGGGCGCCACCGTGCACGCCGCCACACTGGCCCTGCGCGAAGCCGGGGTGGCGCATGTGACGGTGGTGGTGCTGGCACGCACGGCGCTGGAGTAAACACGCTGCAGCGGGCGCTGCGCCCCGCCCACGCCCGCCGGGCGGGATACTTTTGATTACGAGCGGTTGCTCAACTCACACCCGGGGCGAAGACAATAGCGCCATGTTCCACATTGTCCTCGTCGAACCCGAAATCCCGCCCAACACCGGCAACATCATCCGCCTGGCGGCCAACACGGGTTGCACGCTGCACCTGATCGAGCCCCTGGGGTTCTCGATGGAAGACCGGCTGATGCGCCGCGCGGGGCTGGATTACCACGAATACACCCGGGTGCTGCGCCACAGCGGCTGGACGGCTTTTTTGCGGGATGCACAGCCCGACGCCACCCGCATGTTCGCCATGACCACACACGCCTCGCAACCGGTGTTTTCCACCTGTTTTCTGCCAGGCGACTGGCTGGTGTTTGGCGCTGAAACCCGGGGGCTGCCCGCCGAATTGCGCGAGAGCTTCCCGCCCGCCCAGCGCCTGCGCCTGCCCATGGTGGCGGGCCAGCGCAGCCTCAACCTGTCGAATGCGGTGGCAGTGACCGTGTTCGAAGCCTGGCGCCAGAACAGCTTTGCCATGCCGGACGGCCAGATCGCCATCGAGCCCGAAGGCACGATCATCAGCGGGTTCGCGCAGCTCAGCTGAACTGGCCGCGCTTGTCGGCCATGGTCAGCGGCACCTGCTCGGTCAAGAAGTCCAGAAACACCCGCGTGCGCGCCGGCAACATGCGGCCCGAAGGCAGCGCCGCATAGATCGTGTAGCGCGAAAAAATCCAGTCCGGCAGGATGTGCACCAGCTCCCCCC
Source organism: Acidovorax sp. (assembly GCA_018780365.1). GTDB lineage: Bacteria > Pseudomonadota > Gammaproteobacteria > Burkholderiales > Burkholderiaceae_C > Acidovorax. Next base: position 22,072 of record JADMJR010000129.1, read on the forward strand.
GGGCCAGGTGCTCCTCGGCCAGCAGGCGCGAGGTCACGGTCACACCCGCCCCGTCCACGGCGGCGCGCATCAGCAACTCGGTGCTCACCGACTGCAGCACGGCAGGCGCATCCACCTCCTGGTCGGGCACATCGACCCGCAGCGACTGCAGGCGCAGCTTGCGGCCCGGGCCCATCTGCGCGCGCACCGGCGCGCTGGAGTCCCGCAGGTAGTCGTGGGTCACCAGATCCTGCGGCTCGCGCGGGGTGCCCCGGCGCTTCAGGTAGTCGGGTGACGCCACCACGATGGCCTCGCCCTGCACCAGCGAGCGCGCGACGATGTTGGCGTCGAAGTCTTCGCCCACCACCATGATGGTCACATCGAACTCATCCACGCGGCTGGCCGCAAAGGCGTCCATGCTGATGTCCAGCATGAGCTTGGGGTAGTGCGTGTGCCACAGCGCCACCATGGGCGCGAGGAAGTTGGTGGCCAGCACAGGCGCCGCCACGATGCGGATGGTGCCGCGCAGGTCGCGCGTGCTGGCAGCGGCCGCCGCCTCGGCGTCGTCGATCTCGTGCAGGATGGCGCGCACCCGCTGCAGGTAGGCCTCGCCCGCATCTGTCAGGGCCAGCTTGCGCGTCGTGCGCTGCAGCAGGCGCGTGCCCAGGTGCTGTTCCAGCTCGGCCACCATGCGGGTGACCACGGGGGGCGACATGTCCATGGCGCGGGCGGCGGCGGCAAAGCCGCCCTCCTCCACCACGCGCTCGAAAATTTTCATGGCTTGCAGGCGGTCCATGGTTCAGACCTCCTGCCCGGTGGCGACCAGGCTCAGGCCGGAGCGCCGAAGTTGCGCGCCAAAGACTCGGCCACGCACACCGGCTTGTCGCTGCCCTCGCGCTCCACGGTCACCAGCCAGGTCATCTGCA
>JADMJR010000356.1 GCA_018780365.1 Acidovorax sp.
ACACCTACAACCAGTGGATGAACAACATCCAGGACTGGTGCATCAGCCGCCAGCTGTGGTGGGGCCACCAGATCCCGGCCTGGTATGACGAAGACGGCAACGTGATCGTGGCCCGCGACGAAGCCGAAGCCCAGGCCAAGGCACCGGGCAAAAAGCTGCGCCGCGATGAGGACGTGCTGGATACGTGGTACTCGTCCGCGCTGGTCCCGTTCAGCACCATGGGCTGGCCTGAAGCCGTTCGGGCTGAGCCTGTCGAAGCCGGGGCCCACGCTTCGACAAGTTCAGCGCGAACGGGAGTTTCGGATTTCGACCTCTACCTGCCCAGCACCGTGCTGGTGACGGGCTACGACATCATCTTCTTCTGGGTTGCCCGGATGATCATGATGACCACGCACTTCACCGGCCGCGTGCCGTTCAAGCACGTGTACATCCACGGCCTGGTGCGCGACGCGCAGGGCAAGAAGATGAGTAAGTCGGAAGGCAACGTGCTCGACCCGGTGGACCTGATCGACGGCATCTCGCTGGAGCCGCTGCTGGACAAGCGCACCACCGGCCTGCGCAAGCCCGAGACCGCACCCACGGTGCGCAAGAACACGCAAAAGGAATTCCCTGAGGGCATACCGGCCTATGGCGCCGATGCGCTGCGCTTTACCTTTGCGGCGCTGGCCAGCCTGGGCCGCAGCATCAACTTCGACAGCAAGCGCTGCGAGGGCTACCGCAACTTCTGCAACAAGCTCTGGAACGCCAGCCGCTTTGTGCTGATGAACTGCGAAGGCCAGGACTGCGGCCTGAAGGAGCACACCAAGGAAGAATGCCAGCCCGGCGGCCCCGCCCACGGCTACATGCAGTTCAGCCAGGCCGACCGCTGGATCACGTCGCTGCTGCAAAAGACCGAGGCCGAAGTGGCCAAGGGCTTTGCCGAGTACCGGCTGGACAACGTGGCCAACACGCTCTACGACTTTGTCTGGAACGAGTACTGCGACTGGTACCTGGAGATCGCCAAGGTGCAGATCCAGAACGGCACCGAGGCCGAGCAGCGCGCCACGCGCCGCACGCTGATCCGCGTGCTGGAAGCCATCCTGCGCCTGGCCCACCCCATCATCCCGTTCATCACCGAAGCGCTGTGGCAGACGGTGGCGCCCGTGGCCGGCATCCCCGGCGAGTCGGTCAGCATCGCCCGCTACCCCCAGGCGCAACTGGACAAGATCGATGAGGCTTCCATCGCCCACATGGGCCGTGTGAAGGGCCTGGTGGACGCCTGCCGCGCCCTGCGTGGCGAGATGAACGTCTCGCCGTCGACCCGCCTGCCCATGTACGTGGTGGGCGACACCGAATTCATGCGCGGCGTGGCACCCGTGCTGCAGGCCCTGGCCAAGCTCAGCGAGGTCAAGGTGTTTGACGACGAGGCCGCCTGGGCCGCTGCGGCGCAGGCCGCTCCCGTGGCCGTGGTGGGCGATGCCCGCATGTGCCTGTACATGGAGATCGACGTGGTGGCCGAGAAGGCGCGCCTGTCCAAGGAAATCGCCCGCATCGACGGGGAGATCACCAAGGCCCACAACAAGCTCTCCAATGAAGCGTTTGTGGCCAAGGCCCCCCCGGCCGTGATCGACCAGGAGAAAAAGCGCATCGCCGACTTCGGCACCACGCTGGGCCGCCTGCGCGACCAACTGGCGCGCCTGGGCTGAGCGCCCCCCGGCCGCCAGCCACTTCCTCACTCACGCACGCACGCACCGCAGGGCCCGGCGTGCCGGCCCCTGCTGCCCGACCCGCACTGCATTCAAACCAAGGAGACCCATGACTGTTGCCACCACCGTTCGCAAGGCCGTTTTTCCCGTTGCTGGCCTGGGCACACGCTTTTTGCCCGCCACCAAGGCATCGCCCAAGGAGATGCTGCCCGTGGTCGACAAGCCGCTGATCCAGTACGCCGTGGAAGAGGCCTATGCCGCCGGCATCCGCCACATGATCTTTGTGACGGGCCGCAGCAAGCGCGCCATCGAAGACCATTTCGACACCGCCTACGAACTGGAAGCCGAGTTGGAAGCCGCTGGCAAAAAAGAGCTGCTGGACCTGGTGCGCTCCATCCAGCCCAGCGACATGGACTGCGCCTTTGTGCGCCAGCCCCGCTCGCTGGGCCTGGGCCACGCCGTGTTGTGCGCCGAACCCCTGGTGGGCAAGGAGCCCTTTGCCGTGCTGCTGGCCGATGACCTGATGGTCGGCCCCCAGGGCGGCCAGCCCGTGCTGGCCCAGATGGCCAGCGCCTTCCGCCAGCAAGGCCGCTCGGTCATCGCCGTGCAGGAAGTGCCCCAGGACCAGGTGCACCGCTACGGCATCGTGGCCGGCGAGCCCGCAGGTGGCCCGCTGATCCGCATCGAACGCATTGTGGAGAAGCCCAAGGCCGACGTAGCCCCCTCGCGCATGGGCGTGGCCGGCCGCTACATCCTCACGCCCGGCGTGTTCGACGAAATCCGCAACCAGCCACGTGGCGTGGGCGGCGAGATCCAGCTCACCGACGGCATCGCCCGCCTGATGCAGAGCGAGGCCGTGTATGCCTTCCAATACCAAGGCAAGCGCTACGACTGCGGCAGCAAGGAAGGGTTTCTGGAAGCGACGGTGGAACTGGCGCTGCAACACCCCCAGGTGGGCGCACACTTCCGCGAATACCTGAAGGCGTTGGATCTGTAAGGTCAGCGCAACGGGCACCCAGGCGTCCTGGCCCAGACGGGCATGGCGCCATAAAAAAACCCTCCGTCAGCCAACGCTGCGGGAGGGTTTTGCTTTTTGAGGGGCTACCGCCGTGCCACCACAGGGCACGACTGGCGCCACACGCCCGCCCGCCTCAGCGCCGGCGCAGGATGTGGATGAACTCCTCACCCACCGTCTGCTGCTCCACCAGCTCGTTGCCCGTCTGCTTGGCAAAGGCCTGGAAGTCGCGCAGCGAGCCACCGTCGGTGGCCACCACCTTGAGCAACTGGCCGCTGGCCATGTCGGCCAAGGCCTTCTTGGCCTTGAGGATGGGCAGAGGGCAGTTCAGGCCCCGGGTATCGATTTCTTTGTGGATGTCCATGGTGTGTATCTTCTTCAGTCTTTGGGCGGCAGGTTCAGGCCACGGCGGCGCTCTTCATTTTCCTCGGCGGTGAAGAACACCGGCTCGTGCCCGCGCGTGCGCAGCCAGTCGGCCAGCGCATACCCCGTGCCCGCAGGCCAACATTTGAGGTCCGCCAGATCGTACAGCCGGTAATCCACCAGCTCGGGCGACAAGCGCACCTCGCCCTCTGCCACCACATGGTAGGCAATGATGACCTGGTTCATGCGCAGGAACTCGTAGGCCCCGACCATCGTGGTGGACAGCACATCAAGGTTGGTTTCTTCCTTCACCTCGCGCGCAATCCCCTCCTGGGGCGACTCGCCCGCTTCCATGAAGCCGGTGATCAGCGCAAACATCTTGCCCGGCCAGGCCGCATTGCGGGCCAGCAGCACCTTGCCACCCACCTCCACAATCGCGGCCAGCACCGGCGTGGGGTTGTTCCAGTGGGTCCAGCCACAGGCCGGGCAGCGCAGGCGCTCCTTGTCACCGCCATCTTCGGCCAGGGTGATGGGCTGCAGCGTGGTGCCGCAGTGGGTGCAGTGGCGGACTTCGTAGAGCATGTATTACTATGTTTTTTATAGCTGCTAGCGCTTATTCATTGCGCGCCAGCGGCCAATTTCATTCAAATTTTTGACCTCAGGGCGATGTGCACTCCATCCGTCACGCCGGGAACACGCCGGTGGACAGGTACCGATCGCCCCGGTCGCACACCACAAACACGATGGTGGCGTTGCTGTCGCGCGCGGCGATCTGCTGCGCCACCCAGCAGGCGCCTGCCGCCGAGATGCCCGCAAAGATACCCTCTTCGCGCGCCAGGCGGCGGCACATGTCTTCGGCGTTGTCCTGGCTCACATACACCAGCTCGTCCACGGTGCTGGCGTCGTAAATCTTGGGCAAATACTCTTGCGGCCACTTGCGGATGCCCGGAATGCGCGAGCCTTCTTCGGGCTGCGCGCCGATGATCTGGATGCCGGGGTTCTTCTCTTTCAGGAACCGCGACACGCCGGTGATGGTGCCCGTGGTGCCCATCGCGCTCACAAAGTGGGTGATGCGCCCGCCCGTCTGCTCCCAGATCTCGGGGCCGGTGGTTTCGTAGTGGATGCGCGGGTTGTCGGGGTTGGCGAACTGGTCGAGCACCTTGCCCTCGCCACGTTTTTGCATGGCCTCGGCCAGATCGCGGGCGTGTTCCATGCCGCCGCTCTTGGGCGTGAGCACCAGCTCGGCGCCAAAGGCCTTCATGGTTTGCGCACGCTCGATGGACAGATCCTCGGGCATCACCAGCACCATGCGGTAGCCCTTGATGGCCGCCGCCATCGCCAGCGCAATGCCGGTGTTGCCCGACGTGGCCTCGATCAGCGTGTCGCCAGGGCGGATGTCGCCCCGCTCTTCGGCACGGCGAATCATCGACAGCGCGGGCCGGTCTTTCACCGACCCGGCGGGGTTGTTGCCCTCCAGCTTGCCCAGCACCACGTTGCCCCGCGCCGCGTTGTCCTGGGCCCCAATGCGCTGCAGCGCCACCAGCGGCGTGTGGCCTACCGCGTCTTCAATCGTCGGATATTTCATATTCCCTACTGTGCCATAATTCAGGGCTTCACATATTCCGCCCGGGTGGTGAAATTGGTAGACGCAGGGGACTCAAAATCCCCCGCCGCAAGGCGTGCCGGTTCGATTCCGGCCCCGGGCACCACGAACAAGTCCGTAAGAGCGCAGGCTCTTACGGACTTTTTTATTTCTCTTTTGAAATCAGCACCTTAGCTGTCCGTACCCGTCCAGGCCCCACCGCCCCCATCCGCAAAAATCGGGGGCACATTGGTATGCCCCCGGGTCCACGGCATGTGCCTCTGCGATATCGATCCCATGGCCGTGGCAGAGGTGGTTGCCGTGCCCCCTCAATCCTTGAGAACCACCCCCAGCGCAGCGAGCTTTTCCGCATACGCATCCCTGCGCTTCGCGGCTTTGGCGGCCGTATCGACAGCCGCCTGAATGGCTTTGGGGCCCTTGGCGCCGACAGCCTTGATCAATCCTTGCTTGTGGGCGGCATCTGCCTGCGCCCTTTTGAAGGTGGCGATCAGCTCGGCGTGGGCAACAGGTTGACTCACAGGGGCTTTCCATTGTCTAAAGTGCCATTTTCGGCGCATTTTCCGGGAGCCTGCGAGGCCGATAGCCACCGGCAAACAGCATCCCACAAGCCCCACACCCCGGGTTCATTTTTGCGCCTGCCACCAGGCCGAGAAATCTCTCAGCCCTCAACCCTCAACGTGGCGCTGAACCTGTGGGCTATGGCGCGGCTTCTGCCACACACTCACCGTTCAGCGGTTTGCCTCGCCTTTCAACTTGCGCAGTTGCGCCTCGGCCGCTTCAAGCTCTGCCCTCAGCGCCCGGACTTCCTTTTCCAGCCTTTCAACACTCGCCGCGCGGCTCGGATCGACCGCGAGCGGCTGGCAGCTCGATTGCAGCGCCGCCAGCTGGTCCGCCAGTTGCCGACGTAGCAGCATCTGCCCCTTGGACCGGGCGACTTCCATGCGCTTTTCGACGTCGGCCTTTTCTGCGGTGCATGAGGTGTTGTCACCCACCGGGCCTACGGGTTGCGCGCTGGCGAAACCCGGCAAGGCCATTGCCAGGACCCAAGTGCAAAAACAACAGCGGACGTGCATACAAGGAGGTACCCGAGGGAACAAGGGCTGAGCATGACAGCAATTGCACTGGTGACCACGATGCGGAGCATCGGGAAATTTTCAGGCGTCACTGGCGGCCCCCAGGACAAGGCCACGCTGCCTCATCAACAACGCAGCCTTGTGTTTGTCTTGCTGTTTGTCTTTCTATCTTCCAGCGCTCACTGCGCCGCCAGCACCAGAAAGTCCTGCTCATATCCCTTCACCGACTGCACCGCCTTCAGCCGCTGTGCTGCCGTCATTGCGTTGTGCACGCGCGCATAGCCTTCGCAGCCCTCTTCCACCAGCGTCTGTGCATAGCGCTGGTAGGCCGCGTCGGGCGATGCATTGAAGCGGGCGAGGTAGCCGCGCAGCAAGCTGCGGGCCTGGCCGGTGTTGGAACGGTCTTCGGCGATTTTCTGCAGCACCTGCACCAGGTCTTTCTGGCGGCGCAGGCGTTCGGCGTAGGTGCGTTGCGGGTCAAACGATGACTGGGCGACAAAAGCGCGCAGTGCAGATTTTTGCGGATCGTCCAGGGTTCCGTAGAAGGTTTCTGCGCGTGACAGGAGCTGTTTGAATCGCTGCTCACGGAGCTTGTCGGGGGTCACGTCCACCCATTCTTTTTTCCAGTCGGCGTTGCTGATGGCCTGTTTCTTTTGCAGGTTGCGGACCTGGGCATCGGTGAGCTGGGCGGCCAGCCACACCAGCTTGGGCTCGGCCTGGGTGACCACCTTGTCGAGCTGGGCACGCACATCGTCATAGGTGCGGCAGGCCTGGTCGGGCGATATGGCGGAGGGCAGTTGTTGCTGCACTTTCTGCAGCAGCTCGGCATGCCGGGGCAGCATGGTGTCGCGGTGCCATTGGTGCAGGTCGCCCAGTTCGTCGCGCACGCGCTCGGTTTGGGTTTCTGACAGGTCGAAGTAGCTGTTCAGCTGCCAGTAGGCCAGTTGCGGCACCTGGTTGTAGGCCAGCTTGACGGCACTGCAGCCTTGCATCAGCAGGCCACATGCCACCAGGGTGGCAACTACACACAGTGCCTTGCGAACGGGGGACGGTGCGCGCACAGAAGCTCCTCATGACTGAAGGACGGCAAGAGAAGCAGGATAGGGCCAACGCGGCGCGGGGAAATTTGCGGGGCGCAATACCCCGGCGGCGGCGCCAGGATTGGCCGCAGCCCCGGCGCTCAATGCGGCCCGCGCGGGCGCTTGGCCGTCGGTGGCGCTCTGTCGTGCACTGTGGCGCTCTGTAGCGCCGTGGAGGTCAGTTGTCCTGTCGGCGTATCAGTTGTCGGCCACTGGCGGTGATGGCCAGCTCGCCACCCGGCCCTTTGGTGACAAACCCCCACTCCAGCAGGCGCCCGGAGACATGGTCCTTGAGCGCATGGGGCAGCGTGATGACTTCGCCCATTTCGAGTTGCTTGAGGGTTTCGATCTCATCCACGGTCGGATCGAAATGCGGAGCGTGGTAAGTGGTCATGGTGGTCGCTCTCGAACAAGGTTGGTGAAAGACAGACTTCCGCGCAACCAGATTAGTTCAGGGCCGTGGCAGATGCAAGCGCATCATCCCGCAGGCGGGGCGCCCCCCGCTTCGGCCATGCCTTGCAGCCAGCGTGCAAACGTGGCCAGCACCGGCGGCTGCGCTTGTGCAGGGCTGATGAGGTAGTAGGCGCGCTCGCCGCGCAGCGGGCGGGCGCAGGCCACCACCAGCTCGCCACTGGCCAGCTCGGCCTCAATGAGCAGGGGCGGCATCAGCGCCACGCCCATGCCGTGCGTGGCGGCCACGGCCAGCATGGAGAACAGCTCGTAGCGCGGGCCATCCAGCGCATGCGGGGCATCCACACCCATCGCATCAAACCACTGGCGCCAGCCATAGGGGCGTGTGCTTTGCTGCAGCAGCGGCAGCTCGGCCAGCGCCTCGGCAGCGATCGGCTGGTGGGCGCGGCCCCGGCCCCGGGGCGCGGCGGATTCGAGCAGGCGGGGGCTGCACACGGGCACCACGTCTTCGTGCATCAGCAGCAGGGCCTGCACGCCGGGCCAGTTGGCCACCTGCTCGGGCGTGCCCGCGTACAGCGCGGCATCGAAGGTGGTGTCGGCAAACAAGAAAGGGCGTGTCTGCGTGTCGATGTGCACCACGATGTCGGGGTGCTGCTGCGCCAGCTGCGGCAGGCGCGGGATGAGCCAGCGGGTGGCAAAGGTGGGCACTGCCGCCAGGGTGATCGTGCCGCCCTCGCCCTGGTGCGCCATCACATCGAGCGTGTCACGCTCCAGCCCCTGCAGCCAGCGTGCCACCTGGCGGCCGTAATGCGCGCCGGCGGGCGTCAGCACCACGCCGTGGCGCGTGCGGCGAAAGAGCTGCACGCCCAGGAATTCCTCCAGCGCCTGGATCTGGCGCGAGACAGCGCTTTGCGTGAGCGAAAGTTCCTGCGCGGCGCGGGTGTAGCTTTCGTGGCGGGCGGCGACTTCAAAGCATGCCAGGGCCTGGGTCGATGGGATGTTGCGGCGCATGATGAAGAGGAACTTGAAGCAAGGGTAGCTACGCCTTGGCGTATACGGCAACAGTATTCCATACATTCCATAAACGCATGTCTGGATGAAAAGAACTCGCTTGCGGGGTGCTACGCCAAAGCCTACGATGCATCCCAGTCGATTCGTTTTCGCCTCTTTTCTTTCTTGTTTGACCTGGAGACACACACATGGCCCACGCCGCTTTTCAATGGGATGACCCTTTCCTCCTGAGCCAGCAGCTGACCGACGACGAGCGCGCCATCCGCGACGCCGCCGCCGCCTACTGCCAGGACAAGCTGGCACCCCGCGTGCTGGACGCCTTCCGCCACGAAAAGATGGACGTGAGCATCTTTCGCGAGATGGGCGAAGTGGGCCTCTTGGGCCCCACCATCCCCGAGCAGTACGGCGGCCCCGGCCTGTCGTACGTGGCCTATGGCCTGATCGCCCGCGAGGTGGAACGTGTGGATTCGGGCTACCGCTCCATGGCCAGCGTGCAGTCGTCGCTGGTGATGGTGCCCATCCATGAGTTCGGCACCGAAGCGCAAAAACAGAAGTACCTGCCCAAGCTCGCCACCGGCGAGTGGATCGGCTGCTTCGGCCTGACCGAGCCCGACCACGGCTCCGACCCTGGCAGCATGGCCACGCGCGCCTACAAGGTCGATGGCGGCTACAAGCTCAAGGGCAGCAAGATGTGGATCACCAACAGCCCCGTGGCCGACGTGTTCGTGGTCTGGGCCAAGGAAGTGTCCGAAGGCGGCGCCGTGGGCCCCATCCGCGGCTTCGTGCTGGAAAAGGGCATGAAGGGCCTGACAGCCCCCGCCATCCACGGCAAGGTGGGCCTGCGCGCCTCCATCACTGGCGAGATCGTGATGGACGATGTGTTCGTGCCCGAAGAAAACGCCTTCCCTGAAGTGCAAGGCCTCAAGGGCCCCTTCACCTGCCTGAACAGCGCGCGCTACGGCATCGCCTGGGGCGCTTTAGGTGCCGCCGAGTTCTGCTGGCACACCGCGCGCCAGTACACGCTGGACCGCAAGCAGTTCGGCCGCCCCCTGGCCGCCAACCAGCTCATCCAAAAGAAACTGGCCGACATGCAGACCGAGATCGCCATTGGCCTGCAGGCCTGCCTGCAGTTCGGCCGCATGAAGGACGCGGGCACGGCCAGCGTGGAAGGCACCTCCATCATCAAGCGCAACAGCTGCGGCAAGGCGCTGGACATTGCCCGCCTGGCGCGCGACATGATGGGCGGCAACGGCATCAGCGACGAGTTCGGCGTGGCGCGCCACCTGGTGAACCTGGAGGTGGTGAACACCTACGAGGGCACACACGATGTGCACGCGCTCATCCTGGGCCGGGCGCAGACGGGCATTGCGGCGTTCGCGAACTGAGGCAGGAAGGCCCCCTCTCCCCGCTGCTCGCTGCGGCGGTGAAAACTCCCCTCTCCCCTCGCGGGAGTGGGGCCGGGGGAGAGGGGGCAGCGGCGCATGCGCTGTGCCTGATCCCCCCCTCTCCCCCACCCTCTCCCGCGAGGGGAGAGGGAGTGATACAGGGCACGCGCCCTGCAAATTTCAAGCTTTTCAGGCCTTCTCCGCGCTCTGGATATGCCCTTATAGCTATCAATTTAATAGTATTCATCCATGTCCACACCCTCCTCCAACGCTGGCGCCCTCGCAGGCATCAAGGTGCTCGACCTCTCCCGCGTGCTGGCCGGGCCTTGGTGCACGCAGATCCTGGCCGACCTGGGCGCGGACGTGGTCAAGGTGGAGCGCCCCGGCGTGGGCGACGACACGCGCCAGTGGGGCCCGCCCTTTTTGAAGGACGCCGAGGGCAACGACACGAACCAGGCCAGCTACTACACCGCCTGCAACCGCAACAAGCGCTCCGTCACCATCGACATGGCCTCGCCCGACGGGCAGGCGCTGATCCGGCAAATGGCGCAAGAGGCGGACATCGTGGTGGAGAACTTCAAGGTCGGCGGCCTCAAGCAATACGGCCTGGACCATGAAAGCCTGCGCGCGCTCAACCCGCGCCTCATCTACTGCTCGGTCACCGGCTTTGGGCAAGACGGGCCGTACGCCGAGCGCGCGGGCTACGACCTGATGGTGCAGGCCATGACGGGCCTGATGAGCATCACCGGCCAGGCTGATACCGAACCCGGCGGCGGCCCGATGCGCGTGGGCGTGGCCGTGATCGATCTGTTCACCGGCCTGTATGCCAGCAACGCCATCCTGGCCGCGCTGCATGTGCGCGACAACGCCGTGAGCGGCACGGGCCAGGGCCAGCACATCGACATGGCGCTGCTCGACGTGGGCATGGCCGTGCTGGCCAACCAGGCGTCGGGCTTCCTCGCCACCGGCAAGGCCCCCGAGCGCATGGGCAACAGCCACCCGAGCCTCGCGCCCTACCAGGACTTTGCGACCGCCGACGGCAACATGCTGCTGGCCATTGGCAACGACGGGCAGTTCCAGCGCTTTTGCGCTGCGGCTGGCCAGCCCCAGTGGGCGGCCGACCCGCGCTATGCCACCAACACGCTGCGCGTGCAGCACCGCACCGACCTGATCCCCGCCATGGAAGCCGTCACACGCACGCGCACCACCGCCGACTGGATCGCGCTGCTGGAAGACAAGGCCGTGCCCTGCGGCCCGATCAACACCATTGCCCAGGCGTTTGATGACGCGCAGGTGAAGGCACGTGGCCTGGCCGTGGCGCTGCCGCGCTGGAAGGACGGCGAGGCCGCCACCGACAAGGTGCAGCAGATCACCGGCGTGGCCAGCCCGCTGCGCCTGTCGGCCACACCGCCGGTGCTGCGCAATGCGCCGCCTGCGCTGGGCCAGCACACGGACCAGGTGCTGCACGGGATGGGGATCAGCCCCGAGCGCATTGCGCAACTGCGGTCAGCGGGCGTGGTGTAGTTGCGTGCCGCTGGATCCGTCCATCCGGATCGGCGCGAACACCCCACAACCGTTCGGGCGGAGCCCTTCGGCAGGCTCAGGACAGGCTTGCCGAAGCCTTGCGCAGCGCTTCGACGAGCTCAGCGTGAACGGATGGGTGTACTTGGACGCGAATCGCCCTACCGCCTCACCGCAGCGGCGCAGCCGCTTGCAGCAGGCAGTCCATCACTTCGTCTGAAAACCGCATCAGCCGGCCATCCAGCAGCACGGCTTCCGACCCTTTCGGATCCGGCGATGCCGCTGGCAAGCCATGGTCCAGCAGCGCCTGTGCGCAGCCTACCCAGTCGCCACCGGGTTCGGGCGTGTTGATGGACCCCCACGACAACGCGCCGCAGGCGTTGTCTTGAAAACCGTGCAGAGCCTGCCAGCGTGCACCGTGCTCCAGCAAAAACCGGGTGAGCGCCGCATCGCCCCGAAAGAGGGCCAGGTGCAGTGCCGTACCGTCCCAGTCGCCCCCCTTGGCGTCGATGGGCCAGCCCAGGCGCACCATGAGCCGCACGGCATCACCGCAGCCCTGTGCCGCCAGTTCGGGCAGCAGGCGCTGCTGGGGTGCGGTCAACCCCTCTGCCAGCCCCGGCGCCTCCGCCAGCAGCGCACGGGCCTGCGCCCCATCGCCCTGCGCGCAGGCCGCCACAAACCGTTCATCGGTGGGCGCCTCGGGCGCCCCCATCCTCTCGCGCAGAAAAGCAGCCACCTCGGGCAGTCCATAGCGCAGGGCCTGGATGTGCGCCGGGGCGCCATCGGCCGTGCGGTCGGCGGGGTTGGCGCCTGCGGCCACCAGGGCCTGCACATGCGCCAGCGAGCGGCGCCGGCGGATGGCCCAGAGCAGCGGCGCAGCACCGCCCGGGGCCACGCCGTCACCCGCCTGCCCGTTCGCATCCGCACCATGCGCCAGCAGCAGTTGCAGCGCGGGCAGGTCGTCCAGGTCGAGCACGCGGTACAGGGCGTTGGAGCCCGCGATGCGTGCCCCCGCCTCCAGCAGCAGGCGCGTGCATTCCAGGCTTCCCAGCGCGTGGTACAGCGACTCGCCATCGTTGGGGTCGGCACCTGCGGCCAGCAACAGGCGCGCCATGCCGGCGTGCTGGTTCTGCCCGGCAGCGCCGTAGAGCGCGGACAAGCCTTCAGACTCATCCGGTGCACTGAGCGACGCAGGCGGCCAGCGGTTGCCCACACGCTGGTTGGCGTCGGCCCCCGCACCAAGCAGCAGGGCCACGCAGGCCTGCAGGCCGTCCGCAAAAACCGGCCGCCGCGCCAGGCTCGAATGCGCTACGGCGATCAGGGGCGGCAATTGCAGGGGGCCACCGGGCCGGTGCACCCAGCCCGCGTCCTGCGTAATGGCCTGGCGCAGGCGCGCCTCGTCACCCACGGCGCAGGCGATCCAGAGGTCGTCTCCCACAGCCATTGCGCCGTCCGTCCACAGGCGCTCAGCGAGTTGTGGCCGGGCGCTGTGGTTGCCCCCCGCGATGTCGCCCGCATACACCAGGCGCAGCCATTGCAGGGTGGCGCGCTCGGGGTCATCCACCAGCGCACGCCGGGCCAGCACAAAACCCTGGAAGTCGGGCCACGCGGCAAACCCATGTTCGCGCGCCAGGCACGATTGCGCGTCGTGGAGTTTGAGGCCCATGGCGGCGATGGCGGCATCGCCGTGGCCTGCAGCGGCGGGCAGCGCAGCGCGGAAACGGGCCAGCGCCTCGGGGTGCCCGCTGCGGTAGCTGGCGAGCAGGTCCTTGGCTTGTTTCTTGAGGTGGCCCAGGTCGGGCCGGGGGGGAAGACGTTTCACGAGAACCTCCGTGCAAGTAGCGACGGCCCGCAAATCCGCAGCACAAAGGGGGGGTGAATCAGCTCGACAAAGAACGCCTTCACCTTGCGTGAAGACGGTCTGAGAGTAGGCAAGTGGGTTCAACCCTTCCCGCGGGCCCGGGTGCGGCTTGCACCGCAGGCGGCATTCTAGGCGCAGCCCTGCAGCGGCGGCATGGTGCGAAATCCGTGTACAAAAACTTACATTCGTCGCCATAATGGCAGCGGGAGTCTCCTTCGCCGCCGCCCATCCGTGGTGTGCCCGCAGAGACTTTGCTGCTTTCATTTCCGCGCCACGGTGTATGCCCTGGCGCCGTTCCGTGGAACCTCAGGAGTCCGCCATGAAGCTCAGTCTCAAGCTCCCCCTGGCCTTTACCGTGGCGCTGCTGTTGCTGTTTGCAGCGGCGCTGTTCGGCATCAGCCGCCTGAACCAGGCCCTCGACACCTACCAGACCACCGTGGCGCAGAGCTTTGAGAACGAGCGGCTGGCGTCCACCATGCTCAACGATTTCAAGGTGCAGGTGCAGGAGTGGAAAAACGTGCTGCTGCGCGGCAAGGACCCCGCCCAGCTCACCCGCTACTGGGCGGCGTTTGAAAAGCAGGAAAAGACCATCAAGGAGGAAGCCCAGAAGCTCATGGCCGCCCTGCCCCCGGGCGACGGCCGCGAGCGCGTGGCCCAGTTTGCGCAGGCCCATGACCGCATGGGCGCCGCCTACCGCAAGGGGTTTGAAGCCTTCAAGGCGGCCGACCACGACCCGCAGGCCGGCGACAAGGCCGTGGCGGGCATGGACCGCGAGCCCTCCCAGCTGCTGGACCAGGCGGGCGAGCTGATCGCCAAGGCCAGCAGCACCATGGCCGAGAGCGCGGCCACCACCGCGCAGCGCGCCACCACCATCAGCCTGGTGGTGATGCTGGTGGTGTGTGCGCTGGGCATTGGCGGGGCCGTGGCATTCAGCCGCACGGTGGTGAACCCGCTGGACAACGCGGTGCGCGTATCGCAGGCCGTGGCCAGTGGCGACCTCACGGTGGCCCGCCATGTGCAAGGCAAGGACGAGATCGCCATGCTGCTCAATGCCCTGCACGACATGCAGCTGAGCCTGTCGCGCGTGGTGGCCGGGGTGCGCAACAACGCCGACAGCGTGGCCATGGCCAGCACCGAGATCGCGCAGGGCAACAACGACCTGTCGGCACGCACCGAGCAGCAGGCCAGCGCGCTGGAGGAAACCTCGGCATCGATGGAGGAGCTCAGCTCCACCGTGCAGGCCAATGCCGACAACGCGCGCCAGGCCAACCAGCTGGCCGTGAGCGCCTCTACCGTGGCCGTGCAAGGGGGCGACGTGGTGGCCGAGGTGGTGACCACCATGAAGCGCATCAACGACAGCAGCAAGAAGATCGCCGACATCATCAGCGTGATCGATGGCATTGCCTTCCAGACCAACATCCTGGCGCTGAACGCCGCCGTCGAGGCCGCGCGCGCAGGCGAGCAGGGCCGGGGCTTTGCCGTGGTGGCCAGCGAGGTGCGCAACCTGGCCCAGCGCAGTGCCGAGGCCGCCAAGGAGATCAAGGGTTTGATCCACGCCAGCGTGGAGCGGGTGGAGCAAGGCACGACGCTGGTGGACAAGGCCGGAGCCACCATGACCGAGGTGGTGGCGTCGATCCGCCGCGTGACCGACATCGTGGGCGAGATCAGTGCCGCCAGCAGTGAACAGAGCGCGGGTGTGGCCCAGGTGGGCGAGGCCGTGATGCAGATGGACCAGGCCACGCAACAGAACGCGGCGCTGGTCGAGCAAAGCGCGGCAGCCGCCGATAGTCTGAAGGTGCAGGCCCAGCAGCTGGTGCAGGCGGTGGCGGTGTTCCGGCTGCTGGAGACAGAGGCACCCACGCTGGCGCGCTCCGCCGCGCCGGTGGCCCGCCAGCCCCGGCTGGCCGCTACCTGAGCGGCCTGTATTTGGATAAAAACAGGCCCTAGCGCCCGACCATCAATCGCTAACAGCTATATTTTTAATAGCAAATACTCCTTACAGGATCAGGCTGCCTGCGCCTCAGCAGGCGCGGCCTGCTGTGGTGTGGCCAGCGTGGGCGAGGCCAGCTTGCGCAGGTAGGCCATGGTCTGCAGGCAGGCCTGGGCGACCTCGGTGCCCTTCTTCACAAAGTGCTCGCGAAAGAAGCGCACATGGTCCTCGTGGTCGTGGAAGTCGCGCGGCGTGAGCACGGCCGACATCACGGGCACCTCGGTGTCGAGCTGCACACGCATCAGGCCGTCGATGACGGCGGTGGTCACGAACTCGTGGCGGTAGATACCGCCGTTGACCACCAGCGCACAGGCCACGATGGCGTCATAGCGCCCGCTGCGCGCAAGCTTGCGCGCCAGCAGCGGGATCTCGAACGCACCGGGCACATCGAACAGCGCCACCTGCGCGGGCGGCAGGCCGTTGCGGTCGAACTCGGCCAGGGCTGCGTCGCGGGCCTGGTGGACGATGTCGGTGTGCCAACCAGCACTGATGATGGCCACGCGGGCGCCACGGTGGGCTGCCACGGAGGCGGGAAGGGAAGAAGTAGCAGAAGGGGAAAACTGATTCATGGGTTCCTCAAGACAGGTATGGCCAGAATCAGGGCGCGCGCGAACACGGCGCCCGCACAAAGCGGCGCAGGCCCCAGGGCATGCGAGCGAGCAAAAGAGCAAGCACGCAGGCACCCAAGGCCCAGCCACCCGGCGGCGGGTGCTGTGGGTTTCGCGATCTCTTTCATCCGGACTGTGACCGTCGGCTCTGGTTTCGCACCAGATCTGCTGACCCTGCGCGACGCATTCCAAGGAATGGCCCCACAGGCGCTCGCGGGCTCTTGCAGGCCTGTCACAGCCCGCAAATACCGCCGGTGGGGAATTTCGCCCCGCCCTGAGAACGCTGTCGGCCCTGAAAAGACTCCGGGGCCGACGGTGGGAATTTTAGGTGGCTGTCCAGCCCAACGCCGTCACCTACGCGATTGCCTGCACTGGCAACCACGGTTTGTGGCATGCCATCCTGTTTCGGGGCTCAGCGCACGCGCTGAAAACCCCCCTCCACCCAAGCCGTGGCGCTGGCGGCGGTCAGCTTGAAGGTGGGCGGCACGGGCGCACGCGCCAGCTCCTCGCCCAGGTCGTCCTGCGCACTCAGCGTGGCCGTGGCGCCCTCTTCGTCGGGCACGATGGCCAGGGCCACCCGCAGGCGCTGGCCCTGCACGGTAATGGTCAGGTTCTTGTTCAGCTGCGCGTGCAATTGCTGCTCATGGCGGCGAATCACCTCGCTGGCGGTTTTGACCAGGGTGTTGAAGGCCGACACGTCCAGCGGCTTGGGATTCTTCTTGTCGCGCCCCATGGTCCAGGGCCCCACCAGCGCGGGCTCGGCTTCGCCCTGCAGCGTCATGGACACGGCCCAACCATCATCGTCATCGTTCTTGAGCACCTGCGCCGTCCAACGCCCATCGCTCCAGCGCCTTGGCTCCTGGATGGTTTCGGGTGCGTGAGAGGTGTCGGCAAAGTGGTCGGTCATGGGTGCGGGGCAGAGCGGGAAAAAGGCGCAGAGCATACGCCCAGACCACCACGCCCTGCACACCCCCTGCTCAATTCGCTGCTCAGTTCGCTACCGTGAAACGCTTTTGCACATGGCGTGGCGTTTCCAGCTCGTCCACGATGGCCACCGCCAGGTCGGCCACGCTGATGCTGCCAGGTTGTTCGCCGTTCATCAGCGGGGCTTCGTCGCCCAGGCGGTACTGGCCGGTGCGCTCGCCCGGCTGCAGCAGGATGGGGGGCGAGAGGAAGGTCCAGTCCAGCGCGCTTTCGGTGCGGATCCAGTTCAGTGCTTCGCGCGCGGCCAGGGCGCCCTGCTTCCATTCGGCGGGGAACTGGGGCGTGTCCACCAGCTGCAGGCCGGGCGCGACAAACAGGCTGCCCGCGCCGCCCACCATCAGGAACCGGCGCACACCCGCCTGCTTGGTGCCATCGATGGTGGCGCGTGTGCCCTTGAGGAACTGGTCGTGGATGTCTGGCACCGTCCAGCCGGGGTTGTAGGCGCTCACCACCGCGTCGTGGCCTGCAGCGGCTTGGGCGACCTGGGCGGCGTCTTGCGCATCGGCTGCGACCACCGTGAGGCCTTCACGCGGGGTGAGCTTGCCGGGATTGCGGGCCAGCACTGTCACGCGGTGGCCGCGTTGCAGCAGTTCATTCAGCACGGCCGATCCGACAAAGCCGGTGGCACCAATCAGGGCGATGTTCATGGGGTCTCCTGGGGTAAAAGTTGCGATGGAGTGAGAATACGGGCTTGTCAAAGCGGGCGGTAGAGGGCTTAAAAAACCTTCTCTTTGAAGTCCTGCTTCACAATGACCCCCATGGAAGACCTCAAACGCATGGCCGTCTTTGCTGCCGTGGTGCAGCACGGCTCGATGAGCGGTGCCGCCCGTGCTTTGGGCATGAGCACCTCGGCCGTGAGCCAGCAGGTGCGCAAGCTCGAAAGTGACGGCGGCGTCACGCTGCTGCACCGTTCCACGCGCAAGCTGGCACTGACCGAGGCGGGCCAGCGCTACCACGCCCGCTGCGCAGCCATGTGTGCGGCGGCCGAACAGGCGCGGGCCGAGCTGGCGGCGTCGCGCGATGCACCCAGCGGCGAGCTGCGGCTGTCAGCCACCGTGGGCTTTGCGCGGCACATTGCCCCCGCGCTGGGCGAGCTGCTGGCAGCCCACCCGGCGCTGCGCCTGCGGCTGCTGGTGGACGACGCGCCCATCGACCTCATCAACGCCCGCATCGACCTGGCGGTGCGTTTTGGGCGCCTGCCGGATTCGACCTGGGCGGCCCGGCGGCTGTGTGGCATGCAGTGGGTTCTGGCCGCGTCGCCCGGTTGGGTGGCTGCCCACGGCCTGCCGCGCGACCCGGGCGCGCTGCTCACCCACAGCTGGCTGGGCTTTGCACGCGAAAGCGGTGGCCTGCTGATGGACCTGCGCAGCCCTTCGGGAGAGCCCCAGGCGCTGCGCGTTGAGCCCCGCATCGCCAGCAACAACCAGCTGTCGATCCAGCAGATGTGCGAAGCGGGCCTGGGCCTGGCCCTGGTCGGCAGCATGGACGCACACGAGGCCCTGCAGACGGGGCGGCTGGTGCGCCTGCTGCCAGAGTGGTCGTTCGGCACGCTCGACATCTGGGCCGTCACACCACAGCGCGACGCCCAGCCCGCCAAGGTGCGGCAGGCGATTGCAGCGCTGCACAGCTACCTGCGCCGCTTGCCCGGGATTTCAGACTGAGGCGCAGCCGAAGAGGCCGTTCGGCACTGCGAGCGGTCAGTCCCATCGGTTTTTTATCGCTCCGGGCCACAAATTCCATCGTTGTGCG
The DNA here is from genome assembly GCA_018780365.1 of Acidovorax sp. Lineage (GTDB taxonomy): Bacteria > Pseudomonadota > Gammaproteobacteria > Burkholderiales > Burkholderiaceae_C > Acidovorax. The sequence continues at coordinate 18,339 of JADMJR010000356.1, forward strand.
GACGCTGGACGCTGCCTACAGTCGCGGCTTCCTTGTCCACCCACCCACCGGAGACCGTGATGACCACCAACCCCACCACACCGACCTATCCCATCGACCACGTGCTGGCCGCCTTCGCCCAGGGCGATGTTCCGGCGCTGCTGGGCCGCGTGGCCGACGACCTGGATTTCCGCATCGACCACTACCGCGATGACGCCGACACCAGCTGGCAGCTGGCCCGCGACAAGGCCGGGCTGCTGGCGGTGCTGCAGCGCCTGGCGGTCGAGGTGTTTCCGCGCGGCACACAGATCCTGCACACACACAGCCAGCCGCTGGGCAATGACTGGGTGCTCACGCAGTTTCACCAGCGCTTCTTTTATGCGGTACAACAGCGCGAAGTGGAAAGCCTGACCTGGATCGTGAGCCACTCCCAGGGTGAGCAGGTCGACTACTTCCGCGAAACCGTCACCACGATCACGCCGACCTGACCTCGGCCTTTTTGACCGCCCCACCATGCTGTTTGACCTGCGCGCCCTGGGCTACTTTGTGGCCGCCTACGAAGAACGCTCGGTCACCGCCGCCGCCCGCAGGTGTTTTGTGGCGCAGCCCTCCATCAGCATGGCGATCAAGGGGCTGGAGGACGCGCTCAACACCGTGTTGTTCGAGCGCAGCCGCCAGGGCCTGGCCCCCACACCTGCCGCGCACCGGCTGTACCCTCGCGCCTGCAGCCTGCTGGCCCAGTCCAGCGCCATGGTGCGCGACTTTCGGGATGCCCCGCGCGAGACGCTGGGCGTTTTTCTGCAGGACGACCTGCTCGTGGCGGCGGCCACACCGCTGTTCGCCCAGCTGCAGCAGCACTGGCCCCACGCCATGGTCCGGCTCACGGCCAACCCCTCGGATGCCCGGCTGCGCCTGGTGGCCGAGCACTGCAAGGCGGCGGGCGATACGTTTGTCTCGCTCTGGCGCGAGCCCTATGTGATGCTGGTGCCCGAGCAGCACCCGCTGCGCTTCAAGAAGCGTTTTGGCCTGGCCGACCTCAAGGGCCTGCCGCTGATCGAGTGGCCACATTGCCCACTGCACCAGTCCTTTATTCGCCTGCTGGCAGAGCGCGGCATTGCACTGGAGGTGTGCGCCAGCGCCGAGCGCGAAGGCTTGCTGCTGCACATGGTGGACAGCGGCATGGGCCTGGCCGTGGTGCCACAGTCACACGCGGCCTACGCCCGCCACGCGGTGGCCCGCCCCCTGGATGGCGCCCTGGCGTTCGAGCGCCACCTGGGCCTGGCCTGCGATGCATCGGATGCCCCGCTGCTGGAGCTGGTGGGCTTGCTGGCGGCGGGCATGCAGATGCTGGCATTGCCCCACAGCAACGTGGCCTGAGGCCCTCGTTCGCCCGGCGCAGGGGAGCAGCGGCGCGGCGCGCGGGGTTGGAGGGCCGAGGTACTGGAGTACAACGGGGGCCGTGCACCTACACCCACCGACTCCCATGATTCTTGAAATAGCCCACCTCACCATCCGCGACGGCCAGAACCTGGCCTTCGAACAGGCCTTTGCCCTGGCGCAAAAGATCATCGTCTCCATGCCGGGCTATGTGGGCCACGAACTGGGACACTGCCTGGAGCGCCCACAGGATTACGTGCTGCTGGTGCGCTGGGCCACCCTGGAAGACCACGAGGTGGGCTTTCGCCAATCGGCCCCTTACCAGGAGTGGAAACGGCTGCTGCACCATTTCTACGACCCGTTTCCGACCGTGCTGCACTACACCAAAACCTTGGAGGGCACGGCGGCCCACACCGGGTGACAACCCTGACCAAAAGGCGCCCCCTGTGCGATGGGCGACGGGCCGTGGCCACACCCCCAGCGCACCAAAGTGGAGAAAAAAGCAACGCTCTTCCCCGCAGGGGGCTATGCAAACCCTAATGCAGCAGGCCGTGTGCTGAGAAACCCGGAGGAACGGGCGTAAAAATTTACGAACAGCCGCAGCGTTCTACTCCTAGAATTTGTAAACGCGCGTATCAGCGTGAAGGATCCATCATGAAAGCAGTGCAGCAGGACATCGACGAGCGGACCAACCTCACCAGCACCAACAAATTCGAGCTGCTGCTGTTTCGCCTGGGCACCGACAACGCCCTGGGCAAGTCCGAGCTTTTTGGCATCAATGTGTTCAAGATCCGCGAGATCGTGGCCATGCCCAGCATCACACCGATTGCGGGCACGACGCAGTTCTCGCTGGGCGTGGTCAACCTGCGCGGCCAGGTGATCCCGGTGCTGGACCTGCCCGCCATCGTGGGCTGCAAGCCCCAGACCGGCCTGAACATCATGCTGGTGACCGAATACGCGCGCACCACGCAGGCCTTCGCGGTCGAGTCGGTGGAAGACATCGTGCGCCTGGACTGGAAACAGGTGCTTTCGGCAGAAACCAGCGGTGCCGCTGGCAAGCTGGTCACCAGCATTGCCCGCCTGGACGGCAACACCGACGAGTCGCGCCTGGCCCAGGTGCTGGACGTGGAGGCCATCTTGCAGATGGTGTCGCCATCGGATGGCCACGAAGTCACCGAAGAAAAGGTGGGCGCCAAGCTCAAGCTCAAGCCCGGCACCATCATCCTGGCAGCCGACGACTCGTTCGTGGCGCGTTCACTCATCGAGCAGGAACTCAGGGTGCTGAACGCGCCTTATGAGATGGTGAAGTCGGGCAAGGAAGCCTGGGACCGCCTCAACGCCATCGCCAAAAGCGCCGAAGCCGAGGGAAAGACGGTGCTGGACCGCATCGCCATGGTGCTGACCGACCTGGAAATGCCGGAGATGGATGGCTTTACCCTGACACGCAACATCAAGCAGGACGCCCGTTTCCATGGCTTGCCGGTGGTCATCCATTCGTCCCTGTCGGGCTCGGCCAACGAAGACCACGTGCGCAGTGTGGGCGCAGACGGTTATGTGGCCAAGTTCGTGGCCGAAGACCTGGCAGAAACCATCCGCCGCGTTTTGCCCAAGTAAGCCCACCGCCACACCCGCCCCGGCGGGTGTGGATGGGAAATTTTCTAGATTTTTTTGCCACCAGCGCCCTATCAGCATTCATTTTTAGCTATTATTTTAATAGCAAAATAGGCACCATGCCCCCCTTCACACGGGCCACGGCCACACAGCTTGGCAGGCGCCGCACCGCGGGGGTCAACCAAACGGTGCTGCCAAACGCTAAGGTGTTTGGCACAGCAAACGCCAGCCCCTGAAATTTGTAACATTCCACCGGGGTGTTTTTCAAGGGCTTTACGGACGGTGCGGAACGCACCTGCCCGGCCAGAGTCTGAACACCATGACCTACACACTCGCCCGCATCATTTCTGCCTCGGTCCTGGGGGCCCTTGTGACGGGGTGCGCCACCGTGCCGGGCGACCCGTACTACGACGCACCGCGCTACCAGGTGTACGAACAGCCGGGATACATCTACAACGCCCCGCCACCGGTGTACCAGGCCCCGCCCGTGTACCGTGCGCCGGGGGTCATCTACTCGGCCCCGCCACCGCCCCCCGTCTACTACGGCGGGCGCGACCGGCATGACGACCGCTGGGACAAAGGCCGTGACCGCAACGACTGGCGTGAACGCGAGCGCGACCGGGACCGTGCCGACAGGGACAGGGACCGTGCGGCCCGTGAGAGAGAACAAAGAGACCAGCAGGCCCGCGAGGCCGACCGCCGTGCGCGCGAGCGTGACCAGGCCCGCCGCGAGCAGGCCGAACGCGACCGCCGCGCCGCAGAAGACCGCCGCAACCGCGGCCCCGGGCAATTGGCCCCCGGCAGCTACACGCCCCATCCGCAAGACTGGCGCTCACGCCAGTTTTCGAACAGCCAGGAACAGCCCTGAACCGCGTCGCCTGGCGGCTACACAACCGAACTCCACTTTTGAGCGGTGACCACCATGACCAAAGCCCACCACCTCATCGCATGCTTGTGTATCGCCTGGATCGGCCTGGGCGCACAGGCCCAGGTGGTGCGCTGCACTGATGCGGCCACGGGCAAGGTGACCTACACCGATGGCAAATGCACGGGGAATGCCGCAGTGCGGGAGGTGGAGCCCCGCAAAACGCCCGAAGAAATCCAGCTGGAGCGTGAACAGGCCGCCGAGGCCCTGGCACGCAAACAGCAGCGCCTTCAGGCCGAAAACACCGCAGCAGAAACCGAGGCCTTGCGCAATGCGCAGCGTGACCGCGCCCGGCCCGCCAAATCCCAGGACTACGCCCGGTCCCCCGAATGCGCGCGGTCGCGCCGCAATCTGGATGTGGTGCTGAGCAGCTCCAGCGGGGCCACCTACGAACAGAGTCTGCGTGCGGAGGCCGCCCAGCGGCAGGTGGATCTTGACTGCCTCGGCCCCGAAGGCTACGCAGAGGTGGAAAAGGCCCGCGCCGCCAGGCCCGCCACCCCCACCCCGGTGGTGGTCGTGCCGCAGCCCTACCACCACCCCATCCGCCCCACCCCCACGCCAGTGCCGCCACCCGCACCAGCCCCCAAGAAATTCACCCAGTGCAATGTGTTCCGCTGCTACGACAGCCAGGGGAACAGTTACCCGCGCTAAGAACGTGTTCAAAATCTTTTCCTGTGGTGACCGCCGCTATGCTGCGTGCCT
>JADMJR010000223.1 GCA_018780365.1 Acidovorax sp.
GGCGCGCGCCTGGTGCAGAACGCGGGCAGCACCATGGACGAGATCGTGGGCTCGGTCAAACGCGTGGGCGACATCATTGGCGAGATCACGGCGGCCTCGGGCGAGCAGTCGGACGGCATCGGCCAGGTCAACACCGCCGTGAACCAGCTCGACCAGATGACGCAGCAGAACGCCGCGCTGGTCGAGGAATCCGCCGCTGCGGCCCAAAGCCTGCGCGACCAGGCCACGCGCCTGGCGGGGGCGGTGCAGGTGTTCAAACTGCGGCACCACAGCGCAGGCGCGGGCGACTACGCAGGCGATGGGTATGGGGGCATGCCCGCCCTGGCCGCGCCGCTGGCAGACAGCGGCCCCGGCCCGGCCCTGCAGGCCCCTGGCAGCAGGGCCACGGGCGGCGGCCGCGTGCGCGAACCCGCGCAGCTGCACTGATGGCGGCGGGCGCGCTGGCACATTGGTGTTTCGCGCGCAGCGGTCCTTGGTTTATGCTGGGCTGATCGTCCATCCACCCCGTACCTGCCCCCGCACCCTATGGCTGCCGATGTTCCCACCATGCTGGCAATGATCGTTGTCAGCTCGCTCATGATGGCGGCCTCCATGGCCGTTGTGGGCCGGGGGCGCCGCAGCGACGGCCTGGCGCGCTGGGCGGTGGCCCTGCTGCTCACCGCCATCGGCCACACCCTGATCATGCTGCGCGGTGTGGTGCCCGATGTGCTGTCGGTGGTGCTGGGCAACGTTCTGCTGTCCTGCGTGTTTGTCGGCTTGATCGCGGCGATCTACCAGTTCCAGGGGCGGCCCGCGCGCTGGCCGCTGCTGCTCGCGCCGCCTGCGCTGGTCCTGGGTTTCGTGGTCGCCTTCATCGACAACTTTGCAGCCCGCGTGAGCTTTGTCGGGCTGGTGGTCGGCCTGCAGGCGGTGTGGGCCCTGGCCACGGCGCTGGAGAGCCGCCATGCCACCGTGGGGCGCGGGCAATGGCTGCTGGTGGCGGGGCTCGGGCTGGAGGCCGCCGTGCTGGGCGTGCGCGCGCTGCTGGCCCTGAGCAGCACCGCCGTGGCCTCCGGCATCCTGCAGGCCAGCCTGCTGCAGACGCTCACTTTCCTGGCCACGTTCGCGGTGGTGCTCATCAGCACCATGGGTTTTGTGTTCATGGCGCGCGACCGCGCCGATGAGAACAACCGCGTCATGGCGGCCATCGACCCGCTCACCGGCGTGGCCAACCGCCGCTCGCTGATCGCCGCGCTGGACCGCGATGTCTCGCGCGCGGTGCGCACGCGCGAGCCCATCGCCTTGATGATGGTGGACATCGACCACTTCAAGCGCGTGAACGACCGCTACGGCCACCCTGCCGGCGACCAGGTGCTGTGCAGCGTGGTGAATGTGCTGCGTGGGCGCGTGCGGGCGCAGGACCTGGTGGGCCGCTACGGCGGCGAGGAGTTCATGGTGGTGCTGCCCGACACCAGCTTGCTGGGCGCGGAGCAGCTCGCACGCGCGTTGTGCCGGTCGGTGGCCGAGTCGCGCTGCCGCCTCAGTGCGGCGGAGGGGGCCGAACCCGGCGGCGGCGCCAACATCGCCGTCACCGTGAGCATTGGTGTGTTCGGCGGCCGCCTGGAGTCCGGCGACAGCTGGGACATGCTGATCGCCGCCGCCGACCGCGCGCTCTACGAGGCCAAGGAGAACGGCCGCAACCGGGTCGAGGTGGCCATGGCCCTGCGCCGCCCGGCCGCGCAACATGCAGCGCTGGACAATCCCGACACACATCCCGTGTCCCGGTATTGAGGGTTTGACGCGCTGGGGCACCTCGCTGGCGGGGTGGTGTATGGGCGGATGTTGCGGCGCAACAGGCCCCTGCGAAGGTGTATGGGAACCCTGCGTGGCGAACGCTCGGGCGTTGTGTTGGAATGGCGGTTTCGGTCCACAAGATCACCCGCATCCAGGAGAGCCGCCATGAACGCCCGAGTCCCCGCCCACGCCCTGCAACCCGCCCTGGCCCTCGAAAGGGTCAGCCAGGCGTGGGACAGCGACATCATCCGCCAGCTCACCGACTACATCGCCATCCCCGCCAAGTCGCCCATGTTCTCGCCCGACTGGGCCGCGCAGGGCCTGCTCGACACCGTGGTGCGCAACGCCGCCGCCTGGGTGGAATCGCAGAAGGTCGAAGGCCTCACGCTCGAGATCGTGCGCCTGGAAGGCCGCACCCCCGTGCTGTTTTTCGAGATCGCTGCCACACAGCCGGCCGCCACCGACACCGTGCTGATGTACGGCCACCTCGACAAGCAACCTGAATTCAGCGGTTGGCGCAACGACCTGGGCCCCTGGACGCCCAAATACGAAGACGGCAAGCTCTATGGCCGGGGTGGCGCCGACGACGGCTACGCGGTCTACGCCAGCATCGCCGCCGTGCAGGAATTGAAGCGCCAGAACGTGCCGCATCCGCGCATCGTGGGCCTGATCGAGACCTGCGAGGAAAGTGGCTCGCGCGACCTGTTGCCCTACATCGATGCCTTGAAGCCCCGCATGGGCAACGTGGCGCTGGTGGTGTGCCTGGATTCCGGCGCGGGCAACTACGACCAGCTGTGGCTCACCACCAGCCTGCGCGGCATGGCCACCGGCACGCTCAAGGTCGAGATTCTGACCGAAGGTATTCACTCGGGCGACGCTTCGGGCCTGGTGCCCTCGTCGTTCCGCATCATGCGCCAGGTGCTCGACCGCCTGGAAGACAGCGCCACCGGCCGCTTGTTGCCCGCCAGCTTCCATTGCGAAGTGCCCGCCGACCGTCTGGGCCAGGCCCGCGCCACGGCCGCCATCCTGGGTGAAGAGGTGTACAAGCGTTTCCCCTGGGCGCATTACGACTGCGGTGGCTCCACCACGTTTGCACTGCCCACCACCACCGACCCGCTGCAGGCCTTGCTCAAGCGCACCTGGGAACCCACACTCAGCGTGACCGGCGCCGAAGGCTTCCCCGCGCTGCAGGACGCTGGCAACGTGCTGCGCCCCTACACCGCCTTCAAGCTCAGCCTGCGCCTGCCGCCCCTGGTGGATGCTGGCCAGGCCGTGCAGGAGCTGAAAGCGCTGCTGGAAGACAACGCGCCCTACCAGGCCAAGGTCACCTTCCAGGGCACCAGCGGCGCCACGGGCTGGAACGCCCCCGCCACCACGCCCTGGTTCGAGCAGGCGCTCAACGACGCCTCGCAGGCGCACTTCGGCGCGCCCTGCGGCTACATCGGCCAGGGTGGCACCATCCCGCTCATGAACATGCTCAGCGAAGGTTTCCCCACCGCGCAGATGATGGTCTGCGGCGTGCTGGGCCCCAAGAGCAACGCCCACGGCCCCAACGAGTTCCTGCATGTGCCCTACGCCAAGAAGCTCACGGCCGCCGTGGCGCAGGTGATTGCGGGCATGGCGCAGCACCAGGCTGTGGCCGCCACCGGGGCCGCCTGATCGCGCGGGCCGCACGGCACTGTGGGGCCCCGTGGCGGTGGCGCATCGGCGGCCCTTTGTTCGTAGGTGTTTGGGAGCCTGCCGGGTATGCTCCATTCCATACCCTGACAGCCCCTGCTGCCCATGAACGCTGACGAACTGACCCCCTCGACCCTGACCACTTTCACCGCCAGCGATGGCGAAAACCTGGCCGTGCAGGACTGGCCCCTGCCCCCGGGCGAACCCTGCCGGGGCACCGTGCTGCTGGTGCATGGCCTGGGGGAGCATGTGGGCCGCTACGACCCCGTGGCGCGCCGGTTGAACGACTGGGGTTTTGCCGTGCGGGGCTACGACCAGTACGGCCACGGCGAATCGTCCGGGCCGCGTGGCGGGCTCACCACCGACCTGCGCCTGCTGGACGACCTGGCCGACATGGTGGATGCCACCCGCGCCCGTTTGCCAGCGGGCCAGCCCCTGGTGCTGCTGGGCCACAGCATGGGCGGCCTGGTGGCCTCGCGGTTTGTGTCGTTGAAGATGCGGCCGGTGGATGCGCTGGTGTTGTCATCCCCCGCGCTCGACGCCGGGCTCAACGCCGTGCAAAAGCTGCTGCTGGCCACGCTGCCGCGCATCGCGCCCAACCTGCGCGTGGGCAACGGGCTGGATGCGCAGTACCTCTCGCACGACCCGGCCGTGGTGGCCGCCTACCTGGCCGACCCGCTGTGCCACGACCGCATCAGCGCACGCCTGGCACGTTTCATTGCCGAGGGCGGCCCGGCCACCGTGGCCCGCGCTGCGCACTGGAGCGTGCCCACGCTGCTGATGTGGGCAGGTGGCGACAAGCTGGTCAACCCAGCCGGCAGCCGGGCCTTTGCGGCGGCGGCTCCCAAGGCGCTGGTGCACACCCATTGTTTCGAGCCCCTGTTCCACGAGCTGTTCAACGAAAGCGCTGAACGGGCGGTACCGGTGTTCGACCTGCTGCAGCAATGGCTGGTGCGGCGCTGCCCGGTGGTGGCCTAGGCGCCGCCCCTTCTAAAATTCAAGCAAAAATGGGCTCTTCTAGCGAATGCTAGTGATGGACCTTTAACCGCCGCGCAGCGCCCCCAT
>JADMJR010000009.1 GCA_018780365.1 Acidovorax sp.
CGCTGCGCGTGTTGGGGCCGGTGATCCACACAAAACCCATGGCCGTGCGGCTGTGCCCTTCAAAACGGCCCATGGCGCTTTTGTAGGCCGCACTGCCTTCGGCGGGTGGCGCAGAACGGTCGAACAGGCCCAGCGCCGACACCGCGCGCACAAACGGCGAGTTGAGCGAGATGCCGTCGCGGTGCTGCAGGATTTCCCCCGGCCCCACGCGCGTGAGGTGGATGCTTTCCATCATGGTGCGCGGCGTGAGCAGCTCAACCTGGGCAGCCTGCCAGCACAGCATGCGCAGGGCGGGCAACTGGCCGGCGCTGACCGTGCCGCCGACGCCCAGCGGGGCACCGGCCTGGGCACTGCCCAGCAACTGGGCCAGCAGCGTGGGCGCCACGGGGCGGGTGGTGTCGAAATCTGTCTTGGGCGTGCGGCGCAGCAGCACCTGGGCAAACAGCGGATCGGGCGTGCCGCCGGGTTGGAGCGTAATACGCGCCACGGGGCGGCTGTCCCAGTCCTTCAGGGCCGCGGGCAACTCGCCCTGCGGCCACAGCAACACCTCGCTGGCCACGCCCTGCTGGGCCAGCGCCATCACCAGCAGCTCCAGGAAGGCGCCATGGCCGATCAGGATCTGCCGCCCCAAGGGGTCGGTGTGGGGCAGCACCCGCTCGCGGTCGGTGCGCAGGGTGATCACGCCTTCTTCGCGCAGGTCCACCAGCCAGGGCTGCAGGTTGTGCGGGTTGGGGGCGGTGATGGCGTAGGCCACGGCGCGGCGCCGCACCTCGGTGTGGCCCACGGGGCCTTGCCAGGCCTCCACGGCTTCGGCAGGGTAGTGGGAGCCCACCGCGCCGCAGGCGGCCAGCGTGCCCACGGTCGCGGCGGCGATGGTGCCACCACCGGCCAGGCGGATGAAGTTGCGTCGGTTCATGGATGTGCTCCGGGGATAGATAAGGGGATGTGGATGGAGGGCTCAGGCAGCGGCCACTTGCGCAGATGCGGCACGCGCCCAGCCCAGATCGGTCAGCGCCTGGCGCACGGCGGTGTCGAACGGGGTGTGCGGCTCGTCGCCAATCAACGCGGTGAGGCGGGTGTTGTCCAGCCGGTGCGGGGTGCGCCACAGGTAGCGCATGGAGGCCACGGCCTGCAGCATGGGCACCAGCAGCCCCACCAGTTGCAGCAGCGGCCACGGCGTGGCGCCCACACGCAGCGCACCGGCAGGCGGCAGCCAGCCCTGCGTGGCTGCCACCGCCGCCAGCGCCTGCACCCATTGCCGGCCCGTGGCCTGGTGCCCGGCAAAGTGCAGGGTGTCAAACGCGGCCAGGTGCTGGCGCTGCTCGGCCACGCACACAAAGGTGCGGGCCAGGTCGGGCAGGTAAGCCCAAGGCGTGGCCACGTCGGCCGGGCCCGGCAGGGTGACGCGGCCCTGCGGCAGGCGCTTGGCGATGACCTGGTCGAGCAGGCCGCCCGCGCCGCTGCCAAAAAAATCGCCCGCACGCAGCACCACGGCACGCATGCTGCCGTCCTGCGTGGCGGCCTGCAGGCGTTGCTCCATCTGCACGCGCAGGCGGCCCTTGGTGCCGGTGGCAGCCTGGGGCGTGTCCTCGCGCAGCACGGCGGGCATCGCTTCGCCAAAGTTGTAGACATTGCCCGGCAGCATCAGCGTGGCGCGCAGCTGGCGGGTGACTGCGATGGCGGCCTCCATCAACGCGGGGGCCTGCGTGCGCCAGGCCTGGTCGGTATAGGGCGGGTTGAGGGCGTGCACCACCACCTGCGCCCCCTGGGCCTGGGCGGCCAGCGCGGCCGTTTCATGGACTGCCACCGGCATCCACCACACCCCGGGGATCGCGGGCAAGGCTGCTCTGCCCGCGCCACCTGAAGGGGGCCGCACCTGCGCCAGCACCTGCCAGCCCGCCTGGGCAAATGCACGCGCAGCGGCCAGGCCCAGGCGGCCCCGTGCACCCAGGATCAGCACAGTGCGGGGGCTGTGTGCTGGGGGGTTGGGGAGGGGGAAAGAGGTCATGTGGGCACTCCGTTCGGAAGGGATGGAGTGATTGTGGAAACGCGCGCACCGTTACACAATTGCCTAACCATTCATACCTGCAATGCAGATTTGAATACCTCAAACCCTCCCGCTGCGGGCACGCTATCGCCATGAAACCCACCTTTGACTGGAGCCTGGTGCAGTCCTTCCTGGCCGCGCTGGACCAGGGCAGCCTGCTGGGCGCTGCGCGCGTTCTCAACGCCAGCCAGCCCACCATTGGCCGCCACATTGCCGAGCTGGAGTCGCAACTGGGTGCGGTGCTGTTCGAGCGCACGGGGCGCGGTTTACTGCCCACCGCCACGGCGCTGCGGCTGGCCGAATCGGCGCGCGCCATGGAGGCCAGCGCCCACCAGCTGGCCCGCAGTGTGTCGGGCGCCGAGGCGGACGTGAGCGGTACCGTGCGCATCACCGCCAGCCAGCCCGTGGCCTGCGTGCTGCTGCCCCCGGTGCTGGCCCGCATGCGCCAGGTGCTGCCCGAGGTGCAGGTGGAGCTGGTGGCCAGCAACCAGGTCACCAACCTGCTGCGGCGCGAGGCCGACATCGCCCTGCGCATGGTGCGCCCCGACCAGGCCAGCCTGGTGGCCAAGCGCATCGGCGCGGTCACGCTGGGCGCCTATGCACACCGCGACTACCTGCGCCGCAAAGGCACACCCCGGCAGCCGCCCGACCTGCTGCAGCACGAGCTGGTGGGCAACGACCGGCACGAGGACATCCTGCAGGGCTTTGCCACCATGGGCTACCCGGTGGAACGCCAGCACTTTGCGTTCCGCACCGACGACCTCATGGCCTACTGGGAGGCCGTGCGTGCGGGCCTGGGCATCGGCTTTGTAGGCAACTACCTGGCCCGCACCGACCCCAACGTGGTGGCCGTGCTGCCCCAGCTGCCGCTGCCCGAGCTGCCCATCTGGCTCACGGTGCACCGCGAGATCCGCACCAGCCGCAAAATCCGGGCGGTGTATGACTTTCTGGCGGCGGAGGTGCCGGAGGCGTTGTGAACCAGAGCGGCAGACCGCGCGGCTGCTAGCATCCCAGTCCCTTTGTCCACCGCGCCCAAGGAGCCCCGTGATCCACACCCCCACTGCCTTGCACTTGCGCCCCCCACACCCGCTGCGGCCCCTGTGCCTGGTCGGCATGGCCCTGCTGTGCAACGCAGCCTCGCCAGCCCTGGCCCAGGACAGCTCCCGCATTGCCCGCGTCACCGTCTACCCCGGCAGCGCCACGGTGGAGCGTGTGGCCAAAGTGGCTGCGGGTGCGCGCAGCCTCACGCTGGCCTGCCTGCCCGCGTCGCTGGACGTGCAAAGCCTGCAGATCCACGCCGACCCCGCCGTGCGTGTGGGCGAGTTCAACGTGCTCACCGAAGACCGCGATGTGGCGGCGGGCTGCGCCAGCCCGCTGGACGGCCGCATCCGCGAGCTGGAGGACCAGATTGCCGGGGTGAAGGCCGAAGCTTCGGCCCTGCAGCTGGTGGATGGCTATCTGCGCAGCGTGGCCCAAACCGGCTCGGGCCCGGAGGCAGCGGCGCCTGCCAACACCGCCCCCCGTGCCACCACGCCAACGCCCGCACAGATCACCGCCACCGCCGAGGTGCTGCGCAAGTCTGGCCAGGACAGCTTTGCGCGCGCGCACCAGCTCCAGCGCAAGCAGGAGACGCTGGAACTGGCCCTCAAACCCCTGGTGGCCGAACGCGACCGCGTGGCCAGCCAGCGCGCGCGGGTGGTGTCGGTCACCATCCACCTGGCCGCCGAGCGCGAGGCCGAGCTGCGCCTGTCCTACCAGGTGCGTGGCCCCGGCTGGCAACCCAGCTACCGCGCCACGCTAGACGCCGCCAAATCCACGGTACTCATCGAGCGCCAGGCGCTGGTGGCGCAGAACAGCGGCGAGGACTGGGGCGGCGTGCAACTCACGCTGTCCACCGGCCAGCCGGGGCGCGCCACCCAGGGCCAGTTGCCGCGCCCCTGGTGGCTGAACGTGGCGCCACCACCGCAAGCTGCGGGGGCACCAGCGCCCGCCATGGCGATGGCGCCCGCGCCTGCCCCCGCCATCGCGTCGCTGTCCCGGTCCCGCAATGCCGCCGAGGAGGCCATGCCCACGTTTGATGTGAGCACCTTCGACAAGGGCTTTGCCACCGAGTTCGCCGTGCCCCAGCGCATCACCGTACCGTCGAGCGGGCAGCGCGTGACGCTGGCGCTGGGAAGCCACAGTGCCCCCGCCACGCTGATCACCCGCGCGTCCCCCGCCGTGGAAGAAGCCGCCTATCTGCTCGCCCACATTGCCCAACCGCCCGGCGTGTGGCCCGCAGGTGCAGCGGGCCTGTACCGCGACGGCGCCTTTGTCGGCAACGGCCGCATCGACTTTGGCGCGCCCAGCGCAGGCGCCCCAGCAGGCAGTGCCAGCCTCTCGTTTGGCCGCGATGAACTGGTCACCGTGCGGGCCGAGCCCGTGCAGGATCTGA
>JADMJR010000326.1 GCA_018780365.1 Acidovorax sp.
TCCAAGCCTGCCTGCGCAGGCTTGGACGGCCCCGAAGAGCGGGTCGCCTCTGGCGGCTGCACCGAGGCGCGAAGCGCCTCAGGGGGATGTGCCGAATTCACTCCTCTTCCAATTCCGCCCGGGCCATCTCCACATCCAGCCGCTCCATGGCATCCATGGGCTCGGCGGCGGCGGCTTTTTCGTAGAGCGCGGTGGCGTCCTTCATTTTTTTGTCGCCCTCCAGCATGACCAGCGCATTGGCGTGTTCAATCATGCCGATGGCCGAGCCGGGGTTGAGTTTGAGCGCCTCCTGGAACAGCTTCAGGCCTGCATCCTTTTTGGCGCCGTAGGTCATGCCGCCAATCAGCGAACCCACCTTGTCGATCACCTCGGCATGGAAGGCGCCAAGGGCAATGCGCGCATCGGCATGTTTGGGAGACAAGGCGATGGCTTTTTCCAGCGATTCTTTCACCTTGCCGCCCAGGCCTTGCGCCAGGGCCTTGGCCACGCTGATGCCTTGGCTGTAGCGGCCCAGTGCGTACGCGTGCCAATACCAGGCGTTGGCGTTGCCGGGCTCTTCGGCGGCCTGGGCCTGGGCACGCTCGGCCACCTGGGTGAACAGGTCCAGGCGTGTTTTTTCCTTGGGTTCCAGGTAGTTGGCGTAGATGGACGTGGCCTTGTTGGCCACGGTGATGCCCGCGCCACCGGCCGCGAGACCGGCCAGGGCCGCCTTTTCAAAGTCACCGTTGTGGAACAGTGCCCAGGCCTCCAGCACGGTGGTGTCCTTGGGGCAGGGTTCGGCATCACCGCCATGCAGTCGCGCCCAGTGCTTCTTGACGCTCGCGGCGTCGAACTGGTAGTCGCCTGCGTGGGGGAAGGGGGTCCATTTGGCCATGGTGTGTGTCTCCGGAAGTTCTTGTTGGTGAGTGTCTGTGGCGGGTGGCTGGGTAGGCGGCGCAGCGGTTCAGGTCGTCAGCCTGGCGCAGTGGCGTAGGCCCCCACCAGTTCGAGCAGGTGGGCCCGCTGGCCACTTTCGAGGTAGGGCATGAGCAGGTTCAGCACATGGTGGGCGCCGCGCAGCAGGGCGGCCTGGGCGCTTTCGGGCTCCAGCGCACGGCGCGGGTCGCGCACGTATTCAAAACTGAGCCAGTAGGTCAGCACCACCACCATGCTGGTGGCGGTGGCCTCCAGTTCGCGCGAGTCGATGTGCAGGGCCTCTGCACGGCCCATGCCATCGAGCATGGCGCGCACGGCACGGGTCTTGTTCTTGAGGATGGCCTGGAAATGCGTCTCCAGGCGCCGGTTCTTGGACAGCAGATCGTTGAGGTCGCGGTACAAAAATCGGTACTGCCAGATCAGCTCGAACAGCGTATGCATGAAGAACCAGGCATCTTCCACGTTGCGCACGCCATCGGCGGCGGCGAGCAGCTCGGTGAGCGAGCGCTCGTACCGGTCGAACAGCGCGTTGATCAGCTCATCCTTGGCAGGATAGTGGTAGTACAGGTTGCCGGGGCTGATGCGCAGCTCGGCCGAAATCAGGGTGGTGGAGACGTTGGGTTCGCCGAACCGGTTGAACAGGTCCAGCGTCACTTCCAGAATGCGTTCTGCGGTGCGGCGTGGCGCTTTCTTCACCATGTGTGCAGGCCCTTCGCGTCGTTGTGCGTCGTTGTTTCGGTGTCTCTGATGGCTACTCTAACCCACGCCGTCATGCTGCAGTGCGGCATGGCGCCTGGGTGTCCATGCTGCGGTGTGCTGTGCCTGGGTTGCTTGTAACGCAGTTCATGGGTTTCACCAAAAAGAAAGCGGCCAACGCGCCGTTGCGCGTGGGCCGCCTTCAGAGGGCAGGGGGCAGGGGGCTTTCAGCCTGCGTCAGTCTGTGCCGAGCGATCAGCTGGCCGAAGGGGCGCTGGCGCCGGTGTCGGCCGCTGCGCGGGCTGCGGGCTTTTTGGCAGCGGCTTTCTTGGCCGGTGCGGGTTTGGCGGCAGGCTTTGCTGCGGCCTTGGCAGGGGCTGCCTTCTTGGCTGCGGGGGCCTTCTTGGCGGGTGCTTTGGCAGCAGGCTTTGCTGCTGCGGCCTTGGCGGGCGCTGCCTTGCTGCCCTTGGCCAGTGCGTCCACACGGGCGCTCAGGGCTTCGAGGTCGCGGGCCGAGGGCACGCCCAGCTTGGACAGGGCCTTGGCCACGCGGTCTTCAAAGATGTTCTCGAGCTTGTCCCACTGGCCTTGGGCCTTGGAGCCGATGTCGCTGGCCATGGTGGTCACGCGGCTGGTGGCTTCGGTGATCTTTTCTTCGGCCACGGCCTGGGTCTTGCGCTGAATGGTCAGGCCTTCCTTGACCAGGGCTTCAAACACCTTGCCGCCTTCTTCCTGCGCCTTGGAGAAGGCACCCAGGCCTGCCAGCCAGATCTGCTGGGCGGAGTCCTTGACGGTGCTGGACAGTTGGGCGTTGCTCTTTTTTTTGTCGGCGCTGAGTTTCTGCAGTTTCTTGACCATGGGGCCTCCGTTGTGCGGTTGGTGGGTTGATGGGGTTTGCCAGGGCGGTTTGCCTCTGACGCATGGCCGCACTGTACGCCGCACCGTGCGCAAGGTGTAGGCGCGCGCTCCTAAAAATGTAGAGCGCGCCATCTAGCGGGGCCAGGCCCTGGCCGCCTAGCATCGGCGCGGGTTTCTGCTGAATCGGTGCGCGCAGGCCTTGGGCAAGAATGAAGTTATCTCACAGGAGTTTTCCATGCAGTATTTCGTGACAGGGGCAACGGGGTTCATTGGCAAGCGGCTGGTCAAGAAGCTGCTGGAGCGCAAGGGCGCCGTGGTGTTTTTCCTGATCCGCAAGGAAAGTGCGGACAAGGTGGCCGATCTGCGCAGCTTCTGGGGCGTGGGGGCCACGCGTGCCATTCCCGTGTTTGGCGATCTCACCGCGAAGAAGCTGGGTGTGGCGGCGGAAGATGTCAAAAAGCTCAAAGGGCAGATCGACCACTTCTACCACCTGGCCGCCGTGTACGACCTGGGCGCGGACGAGGAAACCCAGGTGGCCGTGAACATCGAAGGCACGCGCAACACGGTGGACCTGGCCAAGGCCATCGATGCCGGGCACTTCCACCATGTCTCGTCCATCGCTGCCGCCGGCCTGTACGAGGGGGTGTTCCGCGAGGACATGTTCGAGGAGGCCGAGGGGCTGGACCACCCGTACTTCCAGACCAAACACGAGAGCGAAAAAATCGTGCGCCAGGACTGCAAGGTGCCCTGGACGGTGTACCGCCCCGCCATGGTGGTGGGCGACAGCCAGACCGGCGAGATGGACAAGATCGACGGGCCCTACTACTTCTTCAAGTTGATCCAGCGCCTGCGCCAGCTGCTGCCGCCCTGGATGCCGACGGTGGGCCTGGAGGGCGGGCGCGTGAACATCGTGCCGGTGGATTTTGTGGTCAACGCGCTCAACGTCATCAGCCATCAGCCGTCCATCACCAAGAAATGTTTCCACCTGGTGGACCCCGTGGGCTACCGCGTGGGCGACGTGCTGGACATTTTCAGCCGCGCTGCGCACGCACCACGCATGAACCTGTTCATCAACGCCGCGCTGCTGGGCTTCATCCCCAAGGGCATCAAGAAGAGCCTGATGGCCATGGCGCCCGTGCGCCGCGTGCGCAATGCCGTGCTGAAGGACCTGGGCCTGCCCGAGGACATGCTGACCTTCGTGAACTACCCCACGCGCTTCGATTGCCGTGACACCCTGGCGGCGCTCAAGGGATCGGGCGTGACCTGCCCCAACCTCAAGGACTACGCCTGGCGCCTGTGGGACTACTGGGAGCGCAACCTCGACCCCGAGCTGTTCATCGACCGCAGCCTCAAGGGCACGGTGGCCGCCAAGGTGGTGCTGATCACGGGCGGGTCCTCCGGCATCGGCCTGGCCGCCGCACACAAATTTGCCGAGGCGGGCGCCACCACCATCATCTGCGGGCGCGACCAGGACAAGCTCGACGAGGCCTGTGCCGAAGCCAAGGCCAAGGGTTATGCGTTCATCGCGTATTCGGCCGACATTGCCGACATGGCCGATTGCGACCGCTTCGTGCAATTGCTCGTCGACAACCATGGCGGTGTGGATTTCCTGATCAACAACGCGGGCCGCTCCATCCGCCGCGCCATCGAGTCGAGTTACGACCGCTTCCACGACTACGAGCGCACCATGCAGCTCAACTACTTTGGCTGCCTGCGTGTGACCATGGGCTTCCTGCCCGGCATGGTGGAAAAGCGCAAGGGCCATGTGGTCAACATCAGCTCCATCGGCGTGCTGACGAATGCCCCGCGCTTTTCGGCCTATGTGGCCAGCAAGGCGGCGCTGGATGCCTGGACGCGCTGCGCGTCGAGCGAGTTTGCCGACCAGGGCATCACCTTCACCACCATCAACATGCCGCTGGTGCGCACGCCCATGATCGCGCCCACCAAGATCTACAACAACGTGCCCACGCTGAGCCCCGAGGAGGCGGCGG
>JADMJR010000363.1 GCA_018780365.1 Acidovorax sp.
TGAGCACAGCCCGCCTGCGCCGCATGTTCGACACCAACGTGATCGGCAGCTTCGTCTGCGCCCGCGAAGCCGTGCGGCGCATGAGCACGCGCCATGGCGGTACAGGCGGGGCCATCGTCAATGTCTCCAGCGCCGCGTCACGCCTGGGCTCGGCGCACCAGTATGTGGACTACGCAGCGGCCAAGGGCGCCATCGACACCCTCACCATCGGCCTGGCGCGCGAGGTGGCGGCCGAGGGCATCCGCGTGAATGCCGTGCGCCCCGGCCTGATCGAGACCGGCATCCACGCCAGCGGCGGCCTGCCCGACCGCGTGCGCGACCTGTCGCACCAGGTGCCCATGTTGCGCGGCGGCACGGCCGATGAGGTGGCCGAGGCCATTGTCTGGCTGATGTCGCCAGCGGCAAGCTACACCACGGCCACGCTGATGGATGTCTCTGGCGGGCGCTGACGACCGACCGCAGCCGCGCACCGGTCCGCTGCAGCGCAGCATGCCCAACGGCCAAACCGCGCAGAAAAAACCGCATACTCGCGCACAGCCCGGGCAGTGCCCCCCTCGCCCAGCCCCCGGCCCGAGCCCAACGAAACCCCCTGTCCTCTTGCCCTTGGGAGCGCCCTGATGGACCTGAAACCCCTCATCACCCTGCTGGCCATCGTGAACCCGCTGGCCATCGTTCCGTTTTTTATCCACTACACCCAGGGCTTTTCGTCCCCGCAGCGGCGCCGCACCATCCAGGTGGCCAGCTTCAGCGTGTTCTGCGTGATCGCGGCCTGTGCGCTGCTGGGCCTGCAGATCCTGGATTTTTTCAACATCTCGCTGCAGAGCTTCCAGGTGGGCGGCGGCATGTTGCTGCTTATCAGCGCGATGAACATGCTCAACGCCCAGCCCGCCGAAGCCAAGCCCAGCACCAACGAATATGAGGAAGGGGCCGAGAAGGCCGCCGCCGGCAGCAGCATTGCCGTGGTGCCGCTCACCATCCCGCTGCTCACGGGCCCGGCCAGCATGTCCACGGTGGTGATTTATGCCGACCGCGCGCAGGGCGTGTGGCAGACGCTGGCGCTGGTGGGCTACGGCGTGGTCATCGCCCTGGCCACGGCCGTGTGTTTTTCGCTGGCAGACCCGATTGCGCGCGTGCTGGGCAAGACCGGCATCAACGTGATGACCCGGCTGATGGGGCTGATCCTGGCGGCGCTGGCCGTGGAGGTGATGGCCGACGGGCTGGGCAAGATTTTCCCGGTGTTGATCGCCCGCTGACCCGCACCAAGAACCTCATGCACCGTTTTACCTGGTTTTTGATAGCGCTCATTTCGCTTCAACCGGGCTCCTCCCTCATCGCCGCAGAAAGCCAGTGCTACGGCACAGTAAGCAACGGTCGTTTGGAAGGGGGCGTAAAGCTTCCTAGCCAAGGGACAAACTTCACGTCCTACAGTGTCTTGGGTGCAACTGCGGGTCGAACGTACGTTCACTCCACAGTTGAAAAGATCGTCGTTTCTTCGTACGCAGCACTGGCCAAAGAAAAGCCTTCCAATCGGTATGTCTACGGAGAGACTGGATGGCCTTCAGGGGGCCGCATTCGTCCACATCGCACCCACCAGAACGGCTTGTCAGTAGATTTTTTTGTTCCGGTTCGAGATGCAGCCGGAAAATCTGTGCCACTTCCTACAAGCGTTTCCAACAAGCTTGGCTACGACATAGAGTTCGACTCCAACGCGAGGTATGAGAACTACACCATCGACTTCGAGGCTACGGCGGAGCATCTGTACCAACTGCAGCTTGCGGCAAAGGCCAATGGAGCAGGAATCACACTTGTGATCTTCGATACAGAGTTCTTGCCAAAGCTGTTTGCCACCAAACACGGCGTCTATCTGCAGAAAGAACTACCGTTCATGAAGGGGAAACCGTGGGTCCGACATGATGAGCATTACCACATCGACTTCCGCATTCCATGCAAACCGAAGGTCGGCTAGCCCTCCAGTTTATGGAAACCGCAGGAGTCTGCTCCACGGTCGCGCTGACGGCTCCTGGCCGCGCCCCATCCACACGCGGCCGGCGGATATCCACGCGAAGGCACGACTGAGATGACCGCCCGGGTTTTACTGCTCGAAGACGACCCCGCCATCGCCCGCACCGTGGCCTATGCGCTGGAGCGCGACGGCCTGGCCGTGACGCACAGCCTGCTGGTGCACGACGCGCGCCAGCAACTGCAGCGCACGCGTTTTGACCTGCTGGTGCTGGACGTGGGCCTGCCCGATGGCAGCGGGCTGGACCTGCTGCGCGACGTGCGCAACGCAGCCCCCACGGCCGCCCTGCCCGTGCTGATGCTCAGCGCCCACGGTGAAGAGATCGACCGCGTACTGGGCCTGGAGCTGGGCGCCGACGACTACCTGACCAAACCTTTCAGCCCCCGCGAGCTGGCGGCCCGTGTGAAGGCGCTGCTGCGCCGCGCGGGCAACAGCAACGGCCACACGTCCGCACCCGCCACCACCACCGCGCCCCTTTTCCACGACGACGAGGCAGGCCAGCGCATCAGCCTGCGTGGCCAGGCCCTGGCCCTGACCCGGCGCGAATACCGCCTGCTGTCCCACCTGCTGCGCGGCGCGGGCCGCATCCATTCGCGCGACGCGCTGCTGGCCGCTGCCTGGGGCGACGACAGCGAGAGCACCGACCGCACGGTGGACACCCACATCAAGACCCTGCGCGCCAAGCTGCGTGAGGTGGAGCCGGCGCGGGAGTACATCAGTACACACCGGGGCATGGGGTATTGCCTCGATGTGGAATAAAAAACGGCCCTATCGCTCGTCTGTATTAGGTTGATAGCTATCTTTTTTATGAGGCATTTGCGCCGTTGCTTGAAAGCACTGGGCTGGCTAATGCTGGCCCTAGGGGGCTTGGCCGGCGTGTGGCTGGCCGCACTGATCATTGCCAACTGGAACGACGACGCCTTGACCGAGGCGGCCCAGCGCGCGCTGCAGTACACGCCGCCCACCGAGCAATCCCTGGAGGGCAACGGTTATCTGATCCTCATGGGGCTGGACGCGCCCGCCGGGGGCGATGCCGTCGCCGATGCCATCGCACTGGGCCGCCAGCGCCTGGCACGCGAGATCGAGCGCAGGCGCTGGGTGGAGGCCCATGGCGACCGGCAGGAAGGGATGCCCGCAAGGATTCCGCCACCACGCGATGCGGGTGACGACGTTTTGCCGACGCGCTTGCGTTGCCCTGCGGAGGCTGCGGACTGCTTCGCCTGGTACGCAAGGCATGAAGTGGAGATTGCCAGCTTGGCGCGCACGCAATCCGCCGTCTTGCAACGCTTAGCGGGGATCACCAGCGCAGCCCGCTTCAGCAACCCGGCGCCCGCCTACTGGCTTGCGGAACACGCACCCTTCGGAGTACTGGTGCGCGCTCATGAGCTCTGGCTGGCCCAAGCCTCCCTGGCGTGGAACCACGGGCAACAACTGCAGGCCATGGACATGGCACGGCAGGCGGTTCAACTGCGCCGCCGCTTGGCCAGCGGTGCCGACACCCTGGTAGCCGCCATGATCGCCATCGCCATGCAGCACCGCGAGCTGCGATGGTTCAGCGCTGCAAGCGCACAGGGTACGCAGCCCCCACCTGCGGCGGTCACCGACGCCATCGAATCACTGCTTTCCGTCCCCACGGAGTCGCTGACACCGGCGCTGGCGGGCGAGATGCGTTTTATTGCCAGTGCCTTCTACTTGTACCGAACCGCTGGCTTGACCGCCGAAGCTTCTGAGGAGCCCTCGGCGTGGTGGCAGCGAACGCTCCACAAAGCGAGCAACTTGGGCCTTCTCCCCCATCACAGCATCAATCTGTCGATCGGGTACCAGCAGCAGGTGCAAGCCCTCAGCAGCCAGCCACCCCACCAGCTGCAGGCTGCGTTTTCAGAGGCCTCAAGGCAATGGGCCGAAGACGGAACCTGCTTGCCCTGGGGGCATTTGCGCAACCCTGTCGGCCGTTGCTTGGCAGCAATCCAAGTGCCCAGCTACCAAGGATATGCGCAGCGGATTGCCGACATCGACGGCTACCGCCGCCTTGTCTTCCTGCAGCACCGCGCCGCCGCAGAACAGGTCGCCCCGCCCGACATGCCCGCGTGGCTGGCACAGTCACCCGAGGCGCTGCGCAACCCTTACACCCTGGAGCCGATGCAATGGGATGCAGCCACCCGCAGCCTCGTGTTTGAAGGCCGCGAGAAGCAGAACCAGAACCCTGGCCGGTCCTCGACCTACCGCGTTCGCTTGCGGGAGTAAAAAAGGCATGAAATCCGCCGTCTGCGCGCGCCTAGCAATCCTTTGCAGCTACTGTTTTTACAAAAGGGCCCACTGATCCATGCGCCTCGGCATCCGCCTGCTGTTCGCCTTCTTCCTCATCAACGGCATTGCCGCGTTTTTTGTGCTGCGCGTGTTCATGGCCGAGATCAAGCCCAGCGTGCGCGAGGTGATGGA
>JADMJR010000115.1 GCA_018780365.1 Acidovorax sp.
ACCTGGTGGTGCTGAGCACCGAAAGCCAGGTGCTGGCCCAGCGCCGCCTGGCCGTCGACCTGCGTGCCCGCCAGCTGGACACCCGCCTGCTACTGATGAAGGCGCTGGGCGGCGGCTGGACGGATGACACGGCGGTGCTGCACACCGCTGCGAAGTAAGCGCAAAAGTCCAACGCAGAGACTCGAACGCAGCCTCTTTCATGCACACCCCCAGCCGTTCACGCTGAGCCCGTCGAAGCGCCGCGCAAGGCTTCGACAGGCTCAGCCCGAACGGTAAGAGGGGACAAACAAAACCACACAACAACACATTCCCGAAAGACCACTGCCATGACCGCCCACAGCGAACCCCTCACCGCCAACGAAGCCAACACCGCCCGTCGCCGGGGCCTTACCCTCATCGCCGCCGCCGTGGCGATCGCCGCCATCGGCTGGGGCGGCTGGCACTGGGCCAATGGTCGCCATGTGGAAACCACCGACAACGCCTACGTGGCAGGCAACGTGGTGCAGATCACACCCCAGATCGGCGGCACCGTGGTGTCCATCGGCGCGGACGACACCGACTACGTGAAGGCCGGGCAACTGCTGGTCAAGCTGGACCCTGCCGACGCCCGCGTGGCGCTGGAGCAGGCCGAGGCCCAGTTGGCCCAGACCGTGCGCGAAGTGCGCACGCTGTATGCCAACAACGCCACATTGAAGGCCCAGGTCAGCCTGCGCAGCGCCGATCTGGCCCGTGCCCAGGCCGATGCCGCCCGCCTGCAGGACGACGTGAACCGCCGCGCCCCGCTGATGGCCAGCGGCGCCGTGGGCAAGGAAGAGTTCCAGCACGCCACTGCCCAGCTGGCCGCTGCCAAGAGCACCGTGGCCGCCGCCCAGTCGGCCGTGCTGGCCGCGCAAGAACAACTGGCCGCCAGCCAGACGCAGACCGAAGGCACCTCTATCGAACAGCACCCCAACGTGGCGCGTGCCTCGGCCCGCGTGCGCGAGGCTTACCTGGCCGTGCAGCGCGCCCAGCTGGTCGCCCCGCTGGACGGCCACGTGGCCAAGCGCGGCGTGCAGGTGGGCCAGCGTGTGCAGGCCGGTGCTCCACTGATGACGCTGGTGGCGCTGAACGACCTGTGGGTGGACGCGAACTTCAAGGAAAGCCAGCTCAAGACCCTGCGCATTGGCCAGCCTGCTGAGCTGGAAGCCGACGTGTACGGCACCAAGGTCGTCTACCACGGCACGGTGACCGGCCTGGGCGCCGGCACAGGCGCCGCCTTTGCACTGCTGCCTGCGCAAAATGCCACCGGCAACTGGATCAAGGTGGTGCAGCGCGTGCCCGTACGCATTGCGCTCGACCCCCAGGAAGTGGCCGAGCACCCGCTGCGCGTGGGCCTGTCGATGGAAGTCAAGGTGGACACCGCCGACCAAAGCGGCAAGACCCTGGCCGACACCCAGCGCACCACGCCCGTGGCCGCCACCGCCGTGTTCGACGCGCAATTCAAGGCCGCCGACGACGAAGTGGCGCACATCATTGCGGCCAACCTGGGCCGCAGCGGCAAGGCTGCTGTGGCCGTGGCATCGCCCAAGGTGGGCAAGGCGCCCGCGCAAAGCCAGCAGCAACACGCCTCGGCCCCGGTGGCCTCGGCAGTGCAGTCGCCTGTGGTGCAGTAAACGGGGTGGAAGCGCATGACCGCCGCCAACCCCACTGCAGACGCAGCCGATCAGGCGCCCGCCAAGGCGACGCCCGCAGCTGCGCAACCACCGGCCCCCGCCGCCTACCCACCGCTGCAGGGCACCGCCCTGTTGCTGGGCACGTTGTCCCTGTCGCTGGCCACGTTCATGAACGTGCTGGATTCGTCCATCGCCAACGTCTCCATCCCCGCCATTGCCGGTGACCTGGGCGTAAGCCCCGGCCAGGGCACCTGGGTCATCACCAGCTTTGGCGTGGCCAATGCGATCTCGGTGCCGCTCACCGGCTGGCTCACCCAGCGCTTTGGCGCGGTGCGCCTGTTCACCATGAGCGTGCTGCTGTTCGTGCTCACGTCCTGGCTGTGCGGCTTTGCCTCGTCGCTCGAGATGCTGGTGTTCTTCCGCGTGCTGCAGGGCTTGGTGGCCGGGCCGATGATCCCGCTGAGCCAGACGCTGCTGCTGGCCAGCTACCCCAAGGCCCTGGCGGGCACCGCCCTTGCCCTGTGGGGGGTGACCACGCTGGTCGCGCCCGTGGTGGGGCCGCTGTTGGGCGGGTGGATCACCGACAACATCTCCTGGCCCTGGATCTTCTACATCAACGTGCCCGTGGGCCTGCTGGCCGGGCTGCTCACCTGGGGCATCTACCGCAAGCGCGAGACGCCCATCCGCAAGCTGCCCATCGACACGGTGGGCCTCTCCCTGCTGGTGCTGTGGGTCGGTGCGTTGCAGCTCATGCTCGACAAGGGCAAGGAGCTCGACTGGTTCGCCTCCGGCGAGATCATCACCATGGCCGTCGTCGCGGTGGTGGCCTTTGCCGTCTTCCTGGTGTGGGAGCTGACCGAAAAGCACCCGGTGGTGGACTTGAAGCTCTTCAAGGGCCGCAACTTCACCTTTGGCGCGCTGGCGCTGTCGGTGGCCTACGCGCTGTTCTTCGGCAACGTGGTGCTGCTGCCGCTGTGGCTGCAGCAGTGGATGGGCTACACCGCCACTTCGGCCGGCATGGCGCTGGCGCCGGTGGGCATCTTTGCCATTTTGCTCACGCCGCTGGTGGGCAAAAAGGTGGGCCAGTGGGACCCGCGCCGCATGGCCACGGGCGCGTTCATTGTGTTCGGCATCGTGCTGTGGATGCGCTCGCAGTTCACGGTGCAGACGGACTTCATCCACATCCTGATCCCCACTCTGCTGCAGGGCGCGGCCATGGCGTTCTTCTTCATCCCGCTGACCACGCTGACGCTGGCGGGCATTGCCCCCGAACGCATCCCGGCTGCTGCAGGCCTCTCCAACTTCGTGCGCATCACCGCCGGGGCCATGGGCACGTCGATTGCCACCACGCTGTGGGAGAGCCGCGCCGCCATGCACCACGCGCACCTGACCGAAGGGCTGGTGCAGGGCCAGGGCGTTTTTGCGCAGACGCTCGACACCCTGACTGCCACGGGGCTCACCCAGTTGCAGGCGCTGGCGCAGGTCAACCGGTTGATCGACCAGCAGGCGTTCACCCGTGCGGCCAACGACATCTTTCTGGGCTCGGCGGGTTTGTTCCTGCTGTTGATTGGGCTGATCTGGCTGACCCGCCGCCCCGCCAGAACGGGGGGCGCCGGCGCTGCGGATGCGGCCGGGGCGCACTAATTCAAGAAAAATTGGCTGCTAGCGCCTGTCCATCAAGCGCTAGCAGCTATATTTTTAATAGCAATTCGTTTTTTCCCCTCAGAGATACCTCCGCCCTCCACCCCACGGGGCCACTTCGGAAAACCCGGCCCCTTGCAAGCGGGGTACCTGTGGGTAGCGCCCGCTCACGCCACCCCGGCCCGCTTGGCGCCCGTCGCGGCAAAAGCGGTCGAAAACGCTGCAAACTCCTTGTCTGCCACGCTGCCATCGGCATTGCCGCTGCGGTCCATCAGCTGCATCACGGCCTGCGAAAAGTCGCTGCCCGCCTGGGCACCCTTGGTCTTGGCCAGGCCCTTCAAGAATTCATCCTGCGTGATGGCGCCGTCCTTGTTCGCATCAAACCCCGCCGTCAGCTGCGCCTTTTGCGCATCGTCTGCGCCAAAACGGGTGAGCAGCTCCTGAAAATCCTGTGTGGACACCGGGCGGCCCGACAGCGCGGCCGACGCCGCATTGGCAGCCAAACCCGCGCTGCCGCGTGCCACCGCCCCCAGTGCGTTCTCCAACTTGCCCTGCGGCACCAGGATGCCCTTGCCTGCAAAACCCGCCAGAGCCTCCGCCTGCGGGCTCAGGGTGAGCACGGCAGACGGCTCAGGCTGCACATCCGCCCGGCTGTGCCGCGCCCCCGCCGACTTGCCAGGTCCGCCAGAGGTGGCGTTAAAAATCAAAGAGGCGACCGAAGCCAAGCCTGAAATAAGGGGGGACATCGCGGTGAACTCCTGTGTGGCGAAAGCCCCGGTGCCTGTGTCAAAAAAGGACAGGCCACCGCTCTTCGCCCAGTGAGCCGAGGGTACGCGCCCCCCAACCACCGCAATGCCCGGATGAAACCGGGCAATCCGCGTCACTTCCGCACGCAGCCAGCCAGCACCGGCTGCGCCTCCTGGATGCGGAGCTTCTTGTTGAGCTGCTTTTGAAGCGCCGCCGCCAAGCCCAAGATCCAGACCCTGAGCGCCGCATCCCGGCGAGCCTGCAGCGAGCCCATCACAAGGCCCCCACCGGGTGAACCAGAAACATCGTGCGTGAATGCGAGGAAAGCACCTGCATGCACGCACCAAGGGCTGCTTACTTGGAGAAGAAGACAACAGCCCCCTTGGCCTCATCCGCGCTGGTCGCCACCACCGTCA
>JADMJR010000197.1 GCA_018780365.1 Acidovorax sp.
AGCATCGGCGTGGTGTTCACGTACACCGTCTCGGCAAAGAACATTTCCTTGGACAGGAAGCCGTTGAGCAGCGGCACGCCGGCCATGGCCGCGCTGGCCACCATGGCCAGCGTGGCGGTGATGGGCATCATTTTGCGCAGGCCCGACAGGCGCCGGATGTCGCGCGTGCCACTTTCATGGTCCACGATGCCCACGGCCATGAACAGCGAGGCCTTGAAGGTGGCGTGGTTCATGATGTGGAAAACGGCGGCCACGGCGGCCAGCGGGCTGTTCAGGCCGAGCAGCAGCGTGATGAGCCCGAGGTGCGAGATGGTCGAGTAGGCCAGCAGGCCCTTGAGGTCGTTCTGGAACATGGCCGCGTAACCGCCCACCAGCAGCGTGGCCAAGCCCGCACCGCCCACCAGCCAGAACCACTCTTCCGTGCCCGACAGTGCGGGCCACAGCCGGGCCATCAGGAACACACCGGCCTTCACCATGGTGGCCGAGTGCAGGTAGGCCGACACGGGCGTGGGCGCGGCCATGGCGTGGGGCAGCCAGAAGTGGAACGGGAACTGCGCACTTTTGGTCAGCGCGCCCAGCAGGATCAGCACCAGAGCAGTCAGGTACAGCGGGTGCGCCTTGATCAGCGCGCCTGCGGCCAGCACGTGATCGAGGTCGTAGCTGCCCACGATGTGGCCCAGCACCAGCATGCCCGCCAGCATGGCCAGCCCGCCTGTGCCCGTCACCGTGAGCGCCATGCGCGCACCGCGCCGCGCGTCCTTGCGGTGGTGCCAGTAGCCGATCAGCAAGAAGGAAAACAGGCTGGTCAGCTCCCAGAAGAACGCGATCTGGACGATGTTGCCCGACAGCACCACCCCCGCCATCGCGCCCATGAAGGCCAGGAAAAACGAGAAGAAGCGCGGCACCGGGTCGGCCGCCGACATGTAGTAACGCGCATACAGCACCACCAGGCTGCCCACGCCCAGCACCAGCATGCTGAACATCCACGCAAAGCCATCCATGCGGATGACCAGGTTCAGGCCCAGGGCAGGGAGCCAGGCCAGTTCCTGCCGGATCACGCCACCATCGGCAATCTCGGGGAAGTAGAGCGCTGCCTGCACCGTGCAGAACAGGGCAATGAACCCGGCGAGCGTGGACTCGGTGTTGCGGGCATTGGCGGGCAACACTGCCGCCAGCAGGCTGCCGATGAAAGGGAGGAGGATGAGGGTGATCAGGGGCATGCGCGAACAATTTTAGGGGCAGCCCCTAAAAACCCTGCCCAGCCCTTGCTGCCGCGCTTGTGGTGGGTGCAAAAAAACAAGCCCGCTGGAGCGGGCTTGTTGCTTGTGAAGTCTGCTTAGTTTTTGCTAGCGCTGGCTGCAGGGGTAGCGGCAGGGGCGGGGGCTGCAGGTGCCGCTGTTGGTGGTGTGGCTGGTGCGGCAGCGTTCTTGTCTGCGCTGCTGCGGGCCTTGCGTTCGGTGCCTTGGTGGCTGGCGGTTTTTTCTTTCTCTTTCTGTTTGCTCTTGGCTTCCGCCTTGGCAGCGGCTGCCGCGCTGTACTTCTTGCCGTTGACGGTCAGGCCCTCTTTGGAGAAGTTCACAGCGCTTTTGTTGCCCACGCCACCCACGCGGCCAATGAAGTCGGCCCAGTCCTTGAAGGGCGCGCTCTTGCGCTCTTCCAGGATGCGGCCCGACAGGCCGGGCCCGATGCCCTTGATGCCGTCGAGTTCGGCCTCGGAGGCGGTGTTCACGTCCACGGCAGCGAGTGCGGCGGCGGCCAGCAGCAGGGTGGCGATCAGGGTCAGCAGTTTCTTCAACATGGCAGGTGTCCTTGGTGTGGAGGTTTGGCCTGGAATGGGTGGGTCAGAGTTCTTCGACCCGGCGCGCGGGGTAGCTGTCCCAGGTCTGGCAGCCGGGGCATTGCCAGAAATGCTGGCGCGCCTCGAAGCCACAGGCTGCGCAGCGGTAGCGTGTGAGGGGTTTCACGGCATGCTCCAGCGCGCGCTGGACCTGGGGGTGGAACTCCTCGTGCTCCAGCTTTTCGGTGGCCAGCCATTTGGCGGCGGCCACCAGCGAGCGTTCCTTGTCCAGGTGCTCCACGTAGCGTTGCCGGGCGGAGCCGCTGGTGGTGGCATCGGCAGTTTCCATGGCCACGATGCTTTCCAGCACGTCGAGCGAAGGGGCCTGCGCGTAGTGGGCCTGCAGCAGGGCATGGATCTCGGCGGCTCGCCCGCTGGCCGTGGCGGCTTCGACCATCAGCGGGGCCGCCAGTGGCAGGGCTGCGGGGTTGTGTTCGCCCAGGGCCTTGAGGGTGGCCAGCACGGCGGCGGGCTGGCCCATGAGCCGCTGCAGCCGCGCCAGCTCGATGCGCGCGCGTGCTGCCTCGGGGGCTGCGGCCACAGCCTGCTCCAGCAGCGCCTGTGCGGCCGGCAGATCGCCTTGGGTGGTCAGTGCCAGCGCCTGTTCGCACAGGTAGTGCGCTTGCCGGGTGCTGAAGTCGCCCTGGTCGGCGTCGTGCATCTTGCGGGCAATCGTGGCCGCGTGGGGCCAGTCGCGCGAGCGTTCATAGATGGCCAGCAAGGCCAGGCGGGCCTGTGCCTCGAAAGGCGTGCCCTCCAGCCGGTGCAGGGCGTCTTCTGCGCGGTCGAGCAGGCCCGCCTTGAGGAAGTCGAGCGCCAGCGCGTGCTGGGCGCGCTCGCGGTCGGTGCGGGAGAGGTCGCCGCGCGAGAGCAGGTGCTCGTGCACACGCACCGCGCGGTCGTATTCGCCCCGGCGGCGAAACAGGTTGCCCAAGGCGAAGTGCAGCTCGGAGGTGTCGGGGTCGTTCTGCACGGCCTCGATGAAGGCGTCGATGGCCTGGTCCTGCTGCTCGTTGAGCAGGAAGTTCAGACCCTTGAAGTAGGCCTTGGGTGCGCGGCGGTTTTCGGCGCGCAGCTGGCGCAGGTCAAAGCGCGACGCCAGCCAGCCCAGCACAAAGGCCACGGGAAGGCCTAGCAGAATCCAGCTCAGGTCAAATTCCATGGATCGAGGGCAGGTCAGGAGGTGGCGGGGGCGCGGGGGGCGTGCTGTTGGCGGTGGACGCTGCCTGCGCAGGTGCGGGCGTGGCGACTGCGGTTGCAGCCTGGGCACGGCGGGCGGCGGTGCGGTGCCGCCACCAGCGGGGCACCATGCCCAGCACGCCCACGGCGAGCCCGGCCGAGAAGGCCGTCAGCACCACCAGCACCAGCGGCGCGCGCCACTGGGTGCCAAAGAAAAAATGCACGGTCGCGTCCTGCTGATTGTTCAGCGCGAAGGCGAAGAGCGTAAAAAAAATGGCTGCCTTGAGCAGCCACAGGAGGTATTTCATCGGTCTCCCCAGTGGTGGGGCGATTCTAAGAGCTTGGGCACGTCGCCCATGGTTGCGCTGTGAGGGGCTTGTTGCCATCAAAGAGGCCGTTTGCGCGCGTCCATCAAGCGGTTTTAGCTATCAATTTTGATCGATTGAGCCAGGTGTGGCCTGGGTCTTTTCTTCCATCTCGGCGGTGCGCTTGTCCACGGCTTCACGCAAGGCCTTGCCGGGCTTGAAGTGGGGTACCCGTTTTTCGGGAATGGCCACGGCCTCGCCGCTGCGCGGATTGCGGCCCATGCGGGGAGGGCGGTGGTTCACCGAGAAGCTGCCAAAGCCCCGGATCTCGATGCGGTGCCCACGCACCAGGGCTTCGCCTACGGCGTCCAGGATGGTCTTGACGGCGTATTCGGCATCGCGGTGTGTGAGCTGGCCAAAACGGGCGGCCAGTTCTTCAACGAGGTCTGAGCGGGTCATGGAGTCTTGGGACATGGGCGGACTGCGGGTGGGCAGGTCGTTGCTGAAAAAAGAGCGGGCGCCGAGGCGCCCGCTGTCTGACCGTTTAACGGGTCAGCGCTTTACTTTTCCGAGTTGTCCAGCTTGGCGCGCAGCAGGGCGCCCAGGCTGGTCGTGCCGGCGCTTTCGCGGCTGGACTGTTGGCTCAGGTTGGCCATGGCGCCTTGTTCGTCAGCCATGTCCTTTTGCTTGATCGACAGCTGGATGTTGCGGGTCTTGCGATCCACATTGACCACCACGGCCGTGACTTCGTCGCCTTCCTTGAGCACGTTGCGGGCATCTTCCACGCGGTCGCGGGAGATTTCCGAAGCGCGCAGGTAGCCCACGATGTCTTCGCCGAGGTCGATTTCAGCGCCACGGGCGTCCACGGTCTTGACCTTGCCGGTCACCGTCTGGCCCTTGTCGTTCACGGTCACGAAGGTCGTGAATGGGTCGCCGTCGAGCTGCTTGATGCCCAGGGAGATGCGTTCGCGGTCCACGTCCACGGCCAACACGATGGCTTCGACTTCCTGGCCCTTCTTGTAGTTGCGGACAGCGGCTTCGCCAGCTTCGTTCCACGAGAGGTCAGACAAGTGCACCAGGCCGTCGATGCCGGCAGCCAGGCCCACGAACACGCCGAAGTCGGTGA
>JADMJR010000271.1 GCA_018780365.1 Acidovorax sp.
CAGGTAGCCCAGCGCCAGCATCTGCTCGGGCGTCGCGCCCACCACCACCCAGTCGCGGTCGTTCACCGGCCGGCCCAGCAGCTTGTCGCGGACCGCGCCGCCCACCATGTAGATTTGCATCGGCATAGTTTAGGGCGGGCCCCCGGCCGTATATTCCAGCCCACCATGTCCCTCTCTTCCGACCTCACCATCGCCCAGCTCAACCCCGACGGCAGTGTGCCGGTGCCCACGGCGCCCGACGCAGCGGCCAACGCCGCCGCCGAAGCCCTGCAGCGCGAGGCACAGCTCGAAGCCCTCCAGGCCCAGGTGGACGACCTGCAGGAGATCCTGGCCAAGCCGCTCAATGAAATCCTGGCCGACCGCGACAAGTTCAAGGAAGCGATGGCCGCGTGGGATGCCTTTGGCGCCATGTGGATGTTGTCGCAGCGCGCCATGAAGCGCGTGGCGCTGGACCTGGCCGCGCAGCAGGGGGTGAGCGACGAAGAGGTGGTGGCGCGTGCGCTGGCCTATGCCAACCAGGTGCTCAATGCGGAAGAGGAAGACCTGGGCGGCACCGTCGCCCCCGCCCAGCTGGCGCACATCGCACGGCACAAGGCGTTTTTGCGCAAGCAGTTCCGGTAGACCTCCACCCACCCGCACAGGCTTGAATCAAGTTGCCATCAAACATGGAAAACCGATCACGCTGAGCTTGTCGAAGCGCCGCGCGGGGCTTCGACAAGCCTGCCCTGAGTCGGTCGAAGGGTTCAGCCCGAACGGTTTTGATATTCAACGCGGATTCGCGTCAGCCAAACACCGGCCTGAAAAAACTCCGCTCATAACTCACGATGCACCCCGTCTCCTCGGCATAGCGGAAGGCCGCCTGGCATTCCGCGTCCTGCATCGACGCCTCGCGGTAACGCTCGTAGGCCGCGAGGCTGTCAAACGTGAACAGTGCCAGCGCGATGTTGTTGGCGCCTTCGCTGGGCATGAAATAGCCGTGGTGCTGGCCGCCGAATCTCTCGACCAGCGGGATCCACAGTTTTCCGTAGTGCTCAAACTCTTTCAGCTTGCGGGTGTTGAGCACGTAGCGCAGGTAGATGGTGACGGCCATGGCGCGGCTCAGCCTTCGGTGGGGCGCAGGCGGTAGGGTTCTTCGAAGTCCAGAAAGTCGTTCTCGGCCAGGGCTTCGTCGATCCAGGCCTTTACGCCAGGCAGGGCGCGCACGCGTTGCACATAGGCGGCGATGTGCGGCGGCAAGGGCAGGGCGTAACTGTGCAGCCGCATGCACACTGGGGCAAAGTAGGCGTCGGCCACGGTGAATTCGCCAAACAGCAGGGGGCCGCCGTGTTCTTCGAGCAGGGCGCTCCACATGTCCACCAGGCGCTGCACGTCGGCGCGCACGCCGGGCTGGTCGCGCCAGATCAAGGCGCCGGTGTGGGCCAGGTTCGCCTCGATGTTCATGGGGCAGTGGCTGCGCAGGGCGGTGAAGCCGCTGTGCATTTCGGCGCAGACGCTGCGGGCGCGCGCGCGGGCCTTGGCGTCTGCGGGCCAGAGCTGCTTGTCGGGCCAGGTTGCGGCCACGTATTCGGCAATGGCCAGGGTGTCCCACACCACCAGGCCATCATCGACCAGCACCGGCACCTTGCCCGTGGGGCTCACCGGGCCCATGACACGCTTGAATTCGGAGTCGGCCTCGAAGCTGTCGAAGCGCACAACCACTTCGTCAAACGCAATGCCGGCCTGGCGCAGCAGCACCCAGGGGCGCATGGACCAGGACGAGTAGTTTTTGTTGCCGATGTAGAGCTTGGGCATGGGGCACCTGTGGAGGAGGATTGGTAGGAAAGTAGTCCGCCATGCTAGCGGCTGCAGTGCGCACCCGCGATGCCAAAACACGGCCCGAATGATGCGCGGCACGCATCACAGGCCGTGCCGGTGGCTCAAACAGGCCAGACCACCCCGTTGTCGTTCAGGATGGCATCGAGCGGCAGGTCGAACTCTTCGGGCTCGAAGTCGTCCAGGTAGCCATTGGTGAAGCCCAGGCCCACGGTGAACGGCTTGGGCTGCAATGTGGCCAGCGTGCGGTCGTAGAAGCCGCCGCCGTAGCCCAGCCGGTAGCCGCCGGGCGCGTAGCCCACGCAGGGCACAAACAGCAGCGTGGGCACGATGACCTCGGTGTCCTTGGGCTTGGGGATGCCGTAGGCGTCTTCTTCCATGGGGCAGCCGGGGTACCAGGCGTGGAAGGTGAGCGTTTTGTGCTGCTTGTTGACCACGGGCAGGCCGATGCGGCGGCGCAGGGGTTCGTCCAGCAACTCGCCGTCTTCCTTCCAGCGGTGCAGGGCGGGCAAGGGGTCGAACTCGCCCTTGATGGGCCAGTAGGCGCCAATCACGGTGTCGGGCCGGTTCACCAGCCAGATGCGCATCACCTGTTGTAACAGGTCGGCCCGCTGTAGGCGGTCGGGCAGATTGAGGCGTTCTTCTATCAACGCGCGCCGAAGGGCTGCTTTGTCCATCAGATAATTCCCCCATGCAATTTCTCAGAGCGATTCTGACACCCCTTGTCGCCGCCACCGTGCTGGCCGCCACCGCGCCCCTTGTCATGGCGCAAAACCGTGGGGACGATACCCTGCTGGAAATGCAGCAGGCCTTCCGCAAAGGTGACCGCAAAAAGCTCGAACAGCTGTTGCCCACCGCGCGTGGCCATGCGCTGGAGCCCTGGGCCGCCTACTGGGAGCTGCGCGTGCGCCTGGCCGAGGCCCAGCCCGCTGAAATCCAGTCCTTCCTGCAGCGCTACGCCGGCAGCTACCAGGAAGACCGCCTGCGCAACGACTGGCTGCTGCTGCTGGGCCAGCGGCGCGATTGGGGCCAGTTTGCCGAGCAGCACCCCAGCTACCGCATGTCGGACGACCGAGAAGTGCGCTGCTACGCGCTGCTGATCGACCAGATCAAGGGCACAGCCAGCCCCACCGTGGCCGAGGATGTGCGCAGCAACTGGTATGCCCAGCGCGACGGCGACGACGGCTGCACCCACGCTGCGCGCGAGCTGCATGGCTACAAGAAGCTGTCGGCCCTGGACGTGTGGCGCAAGGCCCGCCTGGGCGCGGAGGCCAACCGCCCCCGCGTGGTGCGCAACGCCGTCGAGATCGTGGCACCCGATGCGCTGCCCCAGCTCAAGGAGGTCCTCGACGCGCCCAGCAAATACCTGCTGGCGCGCGACGCCACGCGCAGCAAGGTGCGCCAGGAGCTGGTGCTGCTGGCGCTCATCCGCCTGGCAGCCAGCGATCCCGACGGTGCCGCGCGCCTGATCGAGACACGCTGGGGTGTGCACCTCACCGCCGAGGAGCGCAACTGGGCCTGGGGCGTGGTGGGCAAGGCCGCAGCGCAAAAGCTTTCGCGCGATGCGGGGGAGTATTTCGACAACGTCAGCCGCGACAAGGACCTGAACGACGACCTGCTGGGCTGGAAGGTGCGCGCCGCGCTGCGCGCGGGCCAGTGGAAAACCGTGGGCAAGGCGGTAGACGCCATGGGCCCCGAGGCCCGCCAGGACAGCACCTGGGTGTACTGGAAAGCGCGCTCGCTGCTGGCGGGCCGCGTGACCGACGCCGAGCGCGCCGAAGCGCGCCAGCTGCTCGAAGGCATTGCCAGCACGCGCGGCTTCTACGAAATGCTGGCCGTGGAAGAACTGGGCCAGCGCATCACCACGCCCCCCGCCCCCGCGCCCCTCACCGCCGAAGAAAAAGCAGGTGCCCGCGCCAACCCGGGCCTGAACCGTGCCCTGTACGCCATCCTGCTGGGCCTGCGCAGCGAAGGCGTGCGCGAGTGGAACTACACCACCAACCTGCACCAAAGCGGCGGCATGCCCGACCGCGAACTGCTGGCCGCCGCCGACTTCGCCTGCCAGCGCGAGGTGTGGGACCGCTGCATCAACACCAGCGAACGCACCAAGAGCGTGGTGGACGTCACGCAGCGCTTTCCCACGCCCTTCCGCAGCGCGGTGGTCGAGCGCGCCAATGGCATCGGGCTGGACCCGGCCTATGTGTATGGCCTGATTCGCCAGGAAAGCCGCTTCATCATGGACGCGCGCTCGCACGTCGGCGCCTCG
Organism: Acidovorax sp.; assembly: GCA_018780365.1. Taxonomy (GTDB): domain Bacteria; phylum Pseudomonadota; class Gammaproteobacteria; order Burkholderiales; family Burkholderiaceae_C; genus Acidovorax. The sequence continues at coordinate 4,079 of JADMJR010000271.1, forward strand.
GGGCTGATGCAGGTCATGCCCGCCACCGCGCGCTGGACGGCCAAGAAGATCGGTTTGAACAACTTCACCGCCGACCAGATCAACGACCGCGACACCAACATCACCATCGGCACGGCCTACCTCAAGCTCGCGCTGGACGACTTTGCGGGCTCCATGCCCATGGCCGCCGCTGCCTACAACGCCGGCCCCGGCCGCCCGCGCAGCTGGCGCAACGGCCCGGTGCTCGACGCCGCCATCTGGGCCGAAAACGTGCCCTTTGCCGAAACGCGCGACTACGTGAAGAAGGTGCTGTCCAACACCACCAACTACGCGGCCATGCTCACCGGCCAGCCCCAGTCGC
>JADMJR010000244.1 GCA_018780365.1 Acidovorax sp.
GAAGAAGAACGGCTATTGCTCGAGTTGACCGACCGAATGACACGCGATGTGAAGGTCCCTGAAGAGCTGATGGCCCGAGTGAGTGCCCGCAGGAAACCCAGCGAAGTGGTGGAGTTGGTGGCCACTGTAGCCGCCTACAACATGGTGTCGCGCTTTCTTGTAGCGCTGAACATTTCGCACTGATCGAAACCTGGTGGACTGCCGAATCCAGGGCGTTCCTCAATCGACAGACTTCGCACTTCTCTGCAACTCATACAACAATCATCATGGCCACTGCCGCATCGAGCGCCTCGTCTCCTGCAAGGACTTACCTAGAGAACCCCTCCATCACGCGCCTGCGTTTGCCACCTCTGTCTTGTGATAGCCACGTTCATGTATTTGGTCCGGTTGCCCAGTTTCCTTACGCAGAGAATCGTCCAGCCACGCCCATGGAGGCCCCCAAGGAAACCCTTTTCTCACTGCACCAGCGCATGGGCATACAACGTTGCGTCATCGTTCAATCCGTCATGCACGGTACGGACAATCGTGTCGTCGAAGACGCCATCGCGGCAGGTGAAGGCCGCTACTTGGGGGTGGCGTTGGTGAAAGCTGATGTCCCGGATGCCGAACTGCAGCGCTTGAGCCAGGCAGGCTTTCGGGGCGTGCGTTTCAATTTCATGCGGCACATCGCGAATGGCACGACGGTGGATGAGGTAATGAAGCTGACGCCACGCCTTGCTGCTGTGGGCATGCACCTTCAAATTCACTTCGAAAGCAGATTGGTGCACGAGTTGGCCGCACCGCTGCAGTTGAGTGCTGTGCCAGTGGTGATCGATCACATGGGCAGAGTGGACGCTACACAAGGTCCGGAGCACAGTGATTTTCAAGCACTGCTGCGACTCCTGGAAAATCCTCGCTTTTATGTGAAGGTGAGCGGTATTGATCGTATCGACGCCAAGGCGTCACCTGCAGAGAAATACCGGCATGGTGTTGCCCTCGCGCGCGCGCTGGTAGACCGCTTTCCAGAACGCTGCGTTTGGGGCACGGACTGGCCGCATCCCAACCACACGCACATTCCAGACGACGGAGTGTTGATTGATGCATTGGAAGAAATTGCTCCTTCCGAGAAGACTCGAGAGCAGCTACTTGTGAACAACCCTCAACAGCTATACCGATTCAAACTGCCAACGCAGTATTGACCGCTGGGCTTGCCCCAACGGAGTGCTGAGGAGAGTTGTAAGCCTTCGCCGCGTGGTCAAATCCCCATCGGCACGTCTGGATGAATATGGTCAATGCAGCATGGGAGCTCCGGGGGAGCCGGATGCAATTGCAGGTTAGGGAAAATTAGGCGCATCTCACTGCAGTAGCCTTGGCCGGCTCCTAGCGCTTGGCTGGGCACGCGATCGGATTAAGCTGTCGCTTGCCTCTTTCCAATCAGGTGGTCCCGGCGACCACCTGGGCGACGATCGATGTGATCGCTTCAGCCTGAGAGCGCATGTCGTGCATTCGAGGATTCGTTGCTGCCGTTGCAATTGCAAGCTTCAGCGAGGGAACAAAGAGCGCAATCTGCCCGCCGTATCCCCACGCCCACACTACGTATCTTCCCGCCAGTGTCCCCGTGAACCACAGCAGTCCATAACCGACGCTGGCTACCGGGGGGTTGGGCCAGACTCCTGCGACTTCTGTGCGGGAACTTGCCGCAACCCAAGCTGAAGGCACCACTCTGGTGTTGAGCCATTTCCCATCGTTGGCCATTACCCACGCCAATTTCACCAGATCGCGGGTCCGCAGCTTCAGACCCATGTACGACATGGCGCGACCGCCCTTGTCGCGATCCCACAAGAAACTCTTGATACCCAATGGAGCGAATAGATCCCGCTTTGCAATGTCTTCGATGGGCATGTCATGGACACGCTCAAGAATCGGGCTCAGTAGGGAGACTGCTGCATCGTTGTACGACCAAGTATTGGGTCCTCTGCCATCGTTGGGCAGACTGAACCCGAATTGCACGGGATCTGGAGATGTCGTCAGATCGTTGTACTGCTTCTTGAACTCGTAGGCGATACCTGTGGTACCAGCCAGTATTCGGCCGAGGGTGACTTTGGATGCAGCTGAGCCTGGGTAGCTTCTTGCATGGTCGGGCAAAAGTTCACCCACCGTTTGGGCAAAACCCTTGAGCTTTCCTTGCTCGATCGCCTGACCGATCAGCAAAGAGCAAACGCTCTTTGTTACCGAGTTGATGGGGAGGAGATCGGTGGGTTTGGCTCCCCCAAAGTAGCGCTCGCCGACAAGCACGCCGTTTCGTACAACCAATAGGCTTCGCAGCGCACCGATGGTTGATCCATTTGCGAACGCTTGTTCCAGATCGGCGGACGATATTCCTTGGCTTTTTGGACTAGCCGTCTTCCATTGGGAGGATTCTCTGGCTAAGGTGTGTGCCGACAGTGCCAGGGCAGTGCCACCAAAAATCACGCTCCTTCGAGAACTCGTCATTGGATTGCACCCTTGGTTTTTGCTGTTGCGTGAAAGTAAGTTGCCTGTTCACGCATAGGGTCAAAGAGTCGCGCTTTGGTTCCACTCAGTGAATTCCATGAGAGATCGCTTGCGTCTATTGCTGGTGAGCTTGATCCTACCGAGATCTAAGACGGCTTCAGGCTGGTCGGAGTCATTCGCTGGTGGCCACCTGCACGTGAGCTGCAGCAGTCACCAGTCATTCGACGCAGGCCGCCGACTACGAGCGCGTCAGCCTCGAGAACGGGGGCTCGCTGTTGAGTGCATCCGGCTTGGCTGCGAATGATCGGTCGTGGCTCAGACGAACAGTAAATCCCGGCCCTGAGCGGTCAATCGGCGGCGCGGATGGGATACCTGTTAGCTGCGCCGTGCCGCCGTATGGCGAGGTAGTCGCGCCAACCGGTGAGTATCCCCGGCCGGGTCATGGCATCCTCGGCTCTTATCTCCACTTCACACCTGCGGTTGATGAAAAAATCAGACATTGAGCGCCACATCCTCGAAGGGCCGACATTGAAAGTCGCCATCTCGGTGGATACCTGCATCTACCAACAGCACGGTTTCCGCTTGGAGTCAGGGCAGCTTCGGCATTTGGAGCAGTTCAGCGGCACTCCCGGGGTCGTGGTGATGTCGGACGTTGTGCAGCACGAAGTGCTGGCCCATATGGTCAACGAGGCGGTCAAGGCGAAGAGCAAGCTGAAAGGTGCGCTCGAGGACGCCCGCGACCATTGGCCCACGGCCGCCGGCGCGCCAACGCCGAGCGATATTCTCGGCACCGAGACTGCTGAGGTCGTGACTGCAGGAAGACTTGACGCCTTCCTGTGTCGCTGCGGTGGTGAAGTTATCAATGCCAGCGGCCGTGTGGACATCGCCGACCTCATGAAGCGCTACTTCCAGCCGTCCTTGCCGTTCGAAAGGTCGGGCGATAAGAAGCACGAGTTCCCAGACGCAGTAGCGCTGATAGCCCTTGAGAGCTGGGCCGAGGAACACAATAAGCCTATCTTGCTCGTCAGCAACGACAGGGGCTGGCAGGCGTTTGCCGAAGCATCGAACCGCCTGTCCTGGGTTGCTGAACTGGGCGAAGCACTGGAGCTCTTTCAGAAGCGGGATGCCACACGAACCCAGCTGGTAGCCCATGTGACGGCTCTGTTGGAAGCCGAGGCGGAGTCTTGGGGCGGGCTGCGTGAGCTCGCAAGCCTGCTCAACAGCACTATGTGGGTAGAGGATGCATCGGCTATGTTTGACTACGAAGTCGACCTTCAAGTCGACGTCACGGAGGTCAAGTTCGTCGATGACCCTGTGCAGGGCTCGCTACGGGCAATCGACTACTCCAACGGTGCCCTGACCGTCATCGGAAAATTCGAGGCAACAGCTTCCGTCGAGGCGACGTTTGACTTCGTCATGGATGGCGTCGACCTAGGCGGCTGCGTTGTCTCTGAGGGCAAGACCGTTAACTTCGAAGCTCTCATCACCTTCGAAGAGCCGGGCGGAAATGAGCTGCAAGCGGTTGACATAGAACTCGTGCGAAGAACGCACAAACTCGACTTCGGCCACATTGAGCCTGATTACTCCGACGAGGACCCGACGTTCGAGAAGTACTAGGCCCCAAGGCCTGCCAGCTTTCGCCGTGCCTCGGTCGCTTTCGCCCGGTCTTCCACCGTCTTGGCATAGGCGGCAAGCTCTTCGACGTCAGCGGCGAATTCGGCCGGCTCAGGTAGCGCCGGGGGCGCTTCTGCTCCGCCTTCGTGGGTGAACTTCGAGCAGCGCGTCATCCCGTTATAGACGGCGCTGGCATCGGTGTCGTCCACCGACACTGACTTCAGCCGCGTGGTCTCCACAGAGACCCGATAGCGTCGGACCGTGCTCTGCAAAAGCACGTCCTCGACCAACTGCTCCCAGGTGTCGCGCAACCGACGATAGCCGTTGCGGACCAAGTCGTTGTAGCCCTCGACATTCCCATCCGTCTCCAGGAGTTTCTTGGCGTTTGTCGCCATTGCACGAAGGTCGCCGACGCGGTTCTTGAGCTTCTTGCCTTCGAACGGTAAGTCGTCTGAAGACAAGCCCTTGCGCTTCGTCGTCGCCGCCAAGTGGCGGTGCGCGAACTTCACGCCTTGGTCCTCGGCAAAATCGGTGAGCGCCAGCGCGAAGGCCAGGTCATGCGTGAAGACGATAACCTGGCGCTTCTTTGCCTCGAGCACCAACCGCTTGGCAATTCGCTCACGCCGCATGTGGTCGAGAGACGAGACCGGATCGTCGAAGATGAGGCCCGAGCGCCCCGGTTCAATGCCAATCTCTGCGAGGAAGAGGGCCAGGGCCACGACGCGTTGCTCGCCCTCACTAAGGATGGCAGACAACTTGGCCTTCGCGAAACGAGGCATAGTTCCGAGCTTGAGCTGCTGCACCCGAGCGCCCTTTTGGCCAGTCATCTCCAATGTGACGGGCTGGCCACGGATGCCTAACGCCTCCAGCTCCTTCACGAACGCAGTCCTCAGCTCTTCAGTGACGTGGGCGTCGTAGAGCTCGGTCGTCTTGCGCGTCACTGCGGCGGTTCCACAGCTCTTGATGGCCTCACCAAATGCATGTTCACGCCTGTGCCACACGATGGCCTCGGAGACCTTTGGCAGCAGCGGGCCGAGCCGCTCCCTAGCGTCCAAGTCAGCGAGGAGCTTGAGCTTGGCCGCGCGCTCCTCAGGGGTCATCGCCCTCTCGAACGTGTTCGCCTCTGTGGCTCTCGCGTTGACCCACGCCTCTATGGCGGCGAACGGGGCCTCCGGCAGCGCTTCAAGAGGGTCGAGCCTGCGCTCTGGCGCCATCGCCTCTACCCGGGCCTTGCGGGCCTGCAGCGCCTGCGCGAATGCTTTCACCCCAGCCACGAGGTCCGGCTGCGCCTCAGCGAGTTCCTCTAGCAGCGCAGTGTCCGATGGGAAGGTTCCGAAGTTCAGCGCCTTGATGGCCAAGTACAGCCGCCCAGCCGTTTCGCGCTGTTCTTTGAACTTCCGTTGGGCGTCGTTCTCAAGAAACTCGACGAAAGACTTCAACCGCGCAGCAGCCTCGTCACTCAGTGGCTGCTGACAGAGAACGCAGTGCGCTCCGTCTTCCGGCCCGGGGAACGGACTGCCGGGGTACGCTGCTTTGGCCACAAAGTCCATCGCACTGCGCAGCAATACTTCCCAGGGCTCCGAGCCGGTTCCTGCAACTTGTGCTCCGTCAGCCTGCAATTTCTCGGCGGCCAACTTCGAGGCAGCCTCGGCGGCGACCAGCGCAACAAGGGCCTGCCTCAGCTGTTCGATGGCATCGTCCTGCAGAGGGGCCGTGCGTTCGGTGAGCTCGCCTGTCAGAGTGGTCATGCGCGTGAGCAAGCGCCGGATACTGGCCGCCTGCTTGGCAGGGTCCTGGTCACTGAACAGCTTGCGCAGGGCCGCCAACTCTAGGGCTTCTTGCTCCGAGAGCTTCGCCAACGCCTCGAACTCCTGGGGCTTGCTCTGCCGACTGAGCTTGGCAATCTCACGACCCACCACGTGTTCCCCAGCTAAGGTTGCAAGCTGGTTGAGGTCAAAGCGGCCTGCCGCCTGCTCCAGCTCGAGTTGGTCTTGGGTGGTCCTCATCGCCTCGGCCAGGCCATGCATCACCTCAAGGCCGCCTGGGACGAACAGCACCTTGGCTTGGCTATCGACGAACACCCGCGCGCAATGCGCATCGAACACAGAGATTTGAGAAAGTGCCGGCGGCGACGCCTTGTTCGCTGCCCAGCCGTCGGACTTTTCTGTGCCGCCTTCGAGCCAGTCGATAGTTGCGCTCGCCGCGGCGTCCGCTTGGCCCTGCAAATACACGTTGGGAAGAATGTCCTCGACGTTCCGGGCCCGACAGGCTTTCTTAAGCGCTCGCGCGTAGCCGGACTTTCCGACGCCGTTATAGCCATAGACAACGGTGAGCCCATCCGCCACGAAGGTGAGGCTCTGCTGGGAGTCAATGGCGTTGAGGCTCTGCGGGTCCCTTAGCGCACGAAGGCTGACGTCCACACCTTCCTGCGCTGCGGCCGGAATCTGTGCAGGGTCGAGCGGCGCGGGTTGGCGGCCTTTAGGGTCTTTGAAGCCATGGTGCACCTTGACCAGCGCAACCAGGTCTTCCTTGTCGCCTAAGCCCAACGTTCCCTGCTGAAGCAGCCTGCGGGCACAGTCGCTCAGCCACGGGGGCTGTTGTGCGAGCCAACCGCCGATGTCCTGGATGATTTGCATCCTTGAGCTCCCTGATGACGCTCTTCGCGTCTTTCGGAGATATTGCCATATGTAAGCAACGCTCGGCTTGACCAACCGCAGCGATGAATCGCTTCACAACGTGACCGGCGAGAGGTCGTCGTCCTCGGACTTCAGAGCCGCATGCTCGAGGCGCCATTGCATCAGCAGCCTGCCAATTGCGCTAGCGACTGCTTTATGCCAGGCAGCGTGAACTTGACGACTATTCGCCGATGACAGCAATCGCTGCAAAACGATCGTTGGGTCCATCCTGTGTTTCGCGATGTGCGTGAAAGTCGCTTCTAAACAGGGGCCGTAGCGCCCTCCTAAAAATGGGCTCCGCCTGCTCCAGCCCCTGTGTCGGGTGATTCAACACACCCAGCCAGATCCTGAATCACATCGGTCACCATCCGCCTGAAGCAACTCCCCAACTCCCAAGCAACCTTTGCCATTTGGAAACCATACGCACCAGAACTCGGCATCTTTGCTGTTTTGATTTTCAGGGTACAGATTTGATTCTCACGATCAAGATGCTGAAAACAGCCCGTCGCGAGCGCCCGGGTTCCACGCAGCGTTGCTATTTGCCTCTCCACAGCTGTTGCATGGTCCCTGGCGCAATGATTGGTTAGGGCAATTGAACCCAGTTCTGGTTGTTGCCGCCGTTGCAGGTCCAGGTCAGAAGGGGAGTGTCCTGCGCCGTCGCATTGTTGGGCACGTCCAGGCAAGCGCCTGAGGCGCGGTTGCGTAGAGTAGAGCTCACTAGCGACCACTGAGCCGTGTTGCCCGCGCTGCAGGCCAGCTGCACCACGCTGGCGCCGCTCGCTGCGGCGCTGTCCTGCGCCAGACACAGGTTGCTGTGCCGCGCCACCAACTGCACATAGCCGCCTGCCCCGCTGCGCACCGTGAAGGTTTCGTTGTTGGCCGTGCCGCAGGGCCATTGGATGGCCACTGCACCAGCATTGGCCGAGGCCCCACGGATGTTGACGCACAGGTTGCTGTGGTTGGAGCGCAGGCGGGTGGTGTACTCGGCCGTGGCGTCCAGCGAACGCACGTAGGCAGCCAGTGCCTGCTGGTCGGCGGCGGGCAAGCCGGCGGCGTTGCCGTGCCCATCGGTGATCACATCCAGCACGCTGGCCTTCTGCCCGTTGTGGAGGTAGGACTTGGCCGTCCAGCTGCCCAGCAGGGTGGGCGTGTCAAAGCCCACACCGGCCAGTGGCTGGTTAGCCCCTTTGCCTGACGAGGGCTGGATGCTGCCCACATCGTGCCGAAGTCCATCCTGGAAAGTCCCGCCCGCATGGCAACTGGCGCAGTTGGCGTTTGCGAACAGGGTCTGCCCGCGCGCAGCCTCCACCGTGAGGCTGCCATCGGCGGCGCGCGCCGGGCTGCGCAGGTACTTGTTGAGCGATGCCAGGTAGGCGGCCAGGTCATCAAGCTGCGCATTGCGGCCGGCCTTGGGTGTGCCCAGTGGGTCGCTGGTCGCGGAAAAGTCCGCGTCGCTCAAGAAGCCGGTGCCGCCGAAGGCGCTGCGCATGTCGTTCTCGAAGTCCTGCACCTCGTCGAAGTTGGCGCTCCAGTGCAGCTTGCCGTGGCCGGTGCCGCGCCGGCCTTGCAGGCTTATGGTGCGGCGCAGGCCCTCGCCGCGTTGGGTGAAATCCCAGACCATGCCGTCGTCGCCACCGTCGGCGTGGCAGCTCGCGCAAGACATGTAGTTGTCCTTGCTCATGCGCCGGTCTGCGGCGTTGTAAAACACCAGCTTGCCGCGCAGAGCGGCCGCTGCCATGGGCTCCTGCGCCACCGTGGCGATGTTCTGCAGGAACACGGCTGCCGCGCTGCGCGAGGCCAGCACGTCAGCCACATCGTGCACGGTGACCGAGCGCGCGAGGAAGTTGTTCACGAACAATCGCTTGCGTGTGGCGTCCAGGTACAGGCCGTGCGGCGCGCTGCTGGCCTTTATCTCGCCGCGCACAGCGCGGGTGTAGGCATCGACGATGGCGATGTTGTTACCCTCCATCTGCGCGACGAACAGGTAGTCGCCCGCAGGGGAGAAGAGGGCGGCGCGCGCGGGGGCCCGGTCGTCGAAGTCGATCTGCTCTGGCAGCAGGTGCGTGGCCTGGGTCAGATCCACCTGCGAGAGGATGGAGCGCACCGTCTGGTCGTGCAGCAGGTCGTTGCCGTCGCGGAAGCGCCCGCGCACAATGTTGTCCTTCTTGCCCGGCAGCACTGCGCGCGAGCCATCGGGCGAGATCACCACCTGGCTCAGGTAGTTGGCCACGCCGCGCGCGCTGTTCTCGGTGTCCACTGTAGTCGTGTCCACAGGCAGAGCGATGGTGGACAGCAGTTGCATGCCATTGAGATTCACCTTGTGCAACTGGCCGCCCGTCATCGTCGACTTGAAGCGTGTGATGTAGGCAGTTTGAGAGTCTGCCGCCACTGCAATGCCGCGCAGGTCGCCTTCGAGCGCCAGTGTTCCCGTGATGCTGCCGTTGGCCGGATCGAAGGTGAGCAGGGTAGATTTGCTTTCCAGCGAGAGCAGTCCCTTGCTGCCGTTGGGGGTGAACGCCACGCCATAAGGGCCGCTGCCATAGGCCAGTGCAATGGTTGCGGAGATGCTGCCATCGGTTGGGTTCAAGGCTACGAGCTTGTCCTCGCCCTGCACGGTGACCCAGAGGCGGCCGTCCGGCCCGCGTGCCAAGGTCTTGGGCTCGTCGCCCACGCGGGTTTCCCAGCGCTTGGTCAGGGCCGTGGCGTCGATGGCCGCGACCGTGCCGCTGTCCGGGTTCACCGTGTAGATGCTGTTGGCGTCGCCGACGATGTTGCTTGAATGCGTGGGTGCCGTGGCCGTGGTCGGGAAGGTCACCGTCACGTTGTAGGTGTAGAAGGTCTCCAGGCCCGCTGCGTCGCGCACCGTCAGGGTCACGGTGTAGTGGCCGGGGCGGTTGTAGCTGTAGGTGGTGTTGGCCTGGGACGAGAAGGCGGTCTGCGTGCCGTTGCCGAAGTTCCAGCGGTAGGTGACGCCCGTGCCACCGCCTAGCCGGGTGGGGGAGAAGTTCAGCTGCCCGTTCACCAGCTGCGGCCCGCCGCTCACGCCCGCATCGCCGATGATGGCCTGCGAGCGCAGCTGCGCGACATCGGCATCGCTGAGAACACGCCCGTAGACCCGCACATCGGCCAGGCTGCCGCGGAAGAAGTCGGCGTTGCCCTGGATCTGCCCGAGCAGCGCGAACTTGTTGGACAGGCCCTTGGTGCCCGTGAGCCCGGTGGAGCTGGCCTTGGCGCCGTCGATGTACAGCGTCTGCGCACCCGAGGCCGCGTCGCGCGTCATCACCACGTGGTGCCAGTTGCCATCGTTCACCGCAGCAGTGGAGCGGGTGCCGGGGTTGTTGCCCGCCGCGTTGCCCACCGAGAGGTTCATGCGGCCGGTGTTGTCGATCCAGCCCCAGAACACGTCGTCCGCGCCGCCGGACTGGTCGCGCCCGAAGATGCCGGGCGCAGTCCAGGCGGTGGCCGAACCGTTCTGGGTGGTCTTCATGTAGAACGCCAGCGAGGCTGTGCCACCCAGGGCGGTGGCCACACCATCGTTCTTGAGCTGCACGCCGCCGGTGCGCTGCGCAAAATTCAGGCCGATGCTGCCGAACTGGTCGGCTGCCGAGGCCGTGCCATTGTTGGCGCTGATCTCATCGGCAAGCCCGCTGGTCAGAGGCCAGTGGTTCATCAGGCTGATGTCGGTGGCGTTGCCGGTGTGGAACACGGAACGGTACTGACTGGCGATGGCATTGCCTGCATAGTCTTTCACGCCGCCTGCGGGGAGCAGGATTTCATAGGTGGTGCCTGCTGCCAGGGGTTGCGCGGGGTGGAAATTGATGATGCCCAGTTGCACGCTGTAGGTACCTTGCAGAGTGTTGCCATTGACAGGGCGCACGATGAAGGTGCTCGCGTTCACGCTCTCGGGCAGGATGCTGTCCGTCAGACCTACGCCGATGCGCGAGGTCAGCGCCTGCTGCTTGGCGCCTTGGGTGGGCGATGTTTGCTTGACCGCAGGCGGTGTGGTGTCGCGTGTTGTCTGGTGCACGATGAAGCCGCTGCCCGAGCCGTGGTCGTTGCCGATGAACAGCAGGTTGCCCATGGGCGCCACCTGGCCGTGGTCGGAGTGCGAGTACTCGGGGTCGTTGGTGGCGAACAGGCTGCCCTGGCCCACCTCGACATGGTTGAGTGGGTTGCTCACGTCCACCTTGTGCACCTTGAACTGCGCGCCCTGGAACACGTAGTGGTCCTGCATGCCGCAGTACAGCTGCTCGTCGATGACGAGGCGGTTGTCCTCCACCACGAACTGCGTGCGGTCGGACAGGTCGTAGCTGTACATCTTGGCGCCGCCACCGCGCGCCGAAGCATGCAGATTCTTGCCGTCGAAGCAGGTGGCGTAGTAGTTGGGGTTGGAGCCCACGTTGTCCAGCACCTTGGGGTTGAGCGGGTCGGAGATGTCCAGGCTGGCAAAACCATCGGTGTTGTCCATCGAGGTCAGCACCATGTGGTTGCCCATGGTGAAGATGGGCCCGACGCGAAAGCCGCCGAGCTCGCCGGTGGGCACGGGGTTGGGTTTGCCCGCACCGCGATTTGCGATCACGGCGTTGGCCGGGTCGCTGGCATCGACGATGTAGACGCCGTCGTTGGCCGAGGCCACGTACACGTAGGGCGCCTGCCACCACAGCTGCCAGGCCACGTTGGCATAGTCGCCGCCGTTGACGGTGGGCAGGGCCAGCTTCTTGACCTGCTGGATGTTGTTGATGTCGGTGAAGTCCCAGAACTCGATGCCCTTGATGCTGGGCACCACCACGTACTGGCGACCATTGATTTTGGCCGTGCCGAAGGCGTGCGCCTCGCGGAATTCCTTGGTGCGCCCCTCGGGCTCGTAGATCTTCTTGACGAGCACGATGGCGCGCGGGTTGGACACGTCGTAGAGCAAAAAGCCGCCGGGGCCCAGGCCGCTGTCGGGTGCGAAGGAGGTCAGGAAATAGCCGTTGAGCATGATGCCCACGTTCAGCCCGTAGTCCTTGCGGCCGGGGTAGGTGGCCGGCACGTCGCCCGAGGCGCGGGTGATCATGGAGACCGGTTTGAACAGTTCGGCCGAGGTGTAGGTGAGATTGCCCAGGCCTGGCCCTTGCAGTGGGAGAGGAGCCTCGCCGGCCCGCGTGACCGCTGCCGCCATGGTGGTGAGGGTGGTCATGGGGCTGACCCCCGTGATCGCCGCATGCGTGAGCAAGGTGGCGAACGGCAGCAGCAGTGCCATCAGGTAATACCGGATTTTCATCGTCGTCTCCTGTTTGTGTGGTTCTGTGTGAACCTTTTTCCTCGATCCTCTTGATCGCCCGCCGCAGGCGCGCACAGGTGCGCCAGGCCGGTGGCTCCCTCGCCACCGGCCGCCGGGCTTTCTCCTAGGGCCCTCTCTTCTTTTTCTGCTCTCGTCGGTGCGCAGTCTTCTGCGCGCAATGCGCTTGTGGCCTCAGGACGCGTGCGTCCCCGTGCTGTAGATGTCCCAGGCAGCCGAAGCGCTCGCACCGCGGTGGATCATGGCCATCAGAGCATCGACCACCGCCGAGGGCTTGGCATGCTGGTAGACGTTGCGGCCATAGACCATGCCCACGGCCCCCTGGTCCAGCAGCACGCGCGAGCGCGCGAACACCTGTTGCAGGTCCTCGCGGCCGCCGCCGCGCACCAGCACCGGACAGCGCGCGGCCTGCACTACGCGGTGGAATTCGGCGGGGTCGGTGGTCGGGTCGGCCTTCACGATGTCGGCGCCCATCTCGCGCGCCAGGCGCACCAGGGTGACGATCTTCTCTGCGTCGCCGTCGACCATGTAGCCGCCCTGGTCGCTGTGCGGGCGCATCACCAGCGGCTCGATCATCAGCGGCATGCCGTAGCGGTCGCAGTCGGCGCGCACGCGCGCGATGTTCTGCACGCACTGGCGGAACAGGTCGGGTTCATTGGGCAGCATGAACAGGTTGACCACCACGCAGGCTGCATCGCGCTGCACGGCCGGCAGCACCGGGTCGTGCTCGTTCTGCAGCAGGGCCCACATCACGCGGTGGGCGGTGGCGTTGTAGGGGTTGCCCATGTCGATGCGCATCACCAGCGCCGGCTTGTTGCGGCCCGGGCGGTCCTGCAGCAGGTCGGCCTGTCCGTAGTTGAGCTGGATGGCATCGGGCGCGGCGGCCACGAGCTTGTCCATCACCTGGGGCATGTCTTCCAGGCCGTTGAGGAAGCTGGGCTCGTTGCACACGCCATGGTCGAGCGCGATGTCCAGGCAGCGGCCGTTGGTGAGCAGGCGGTTCAGGCGTGCGGTCTTGTCTTTCGACATACGAAGAAGTCCTTGGGTTGGGGGATGGATACGGGTCAGGCCAGGGCCTTCAGGTGGGCGCTTACGGCGTCGTCGATGCGCTGCACGGCCTCCTCGGGCAGCTCCAGTGCACCGGCGGTCGCGTTCTCGGTGGCCTGCGCCCGCGTGCGCGCACCGCACAGCGCCACCGACACGCTGCCATTGGCCAGCGTCCAGGCAATCATCAACTGGCCAAACGAGCAGCCGAACTGCCGGCGCAGGGGCTCCAGCTCGTCGAAGAAGGCCTTGAGCCGGGCACGGTTGGCCGCGCTGAAGCGCGGATTGCTGGCGCGCTGGTCATCGCCCGTGAACTGGCGCGCCGGATCGATGGGGCCGGCCAGCAGGCCCAGTGCCAGCGAGGAATAGCCCAGGATGGCGACATTGTTGCGGCCGCACAGCGGCAGCAGGGTCTGCTCGATCTCGCGGTCGATCAGGCTGTAGCGCTCCTGCGCGGCATCCACGGGGCCATGGCGCAGGTACTCGGCCAGGGTCGGCGCATCCACGTTGCTCACGCCGATGGCGCGGATCCTGCCCTGCTTCTTGAGGTCTAGCAGGGCGTCCATGGTCTCTTCGACTGGCGTGGTGCTGTCCTGCCAGTGGGTGATGTACAGGTCGATGTAGTCGGTCTGCAGGCGTTTCAGGCTCTCCTCGGCCTCGTGGAAGATCGATGCGCGGCCCAGGTGCCGGTGCACGGGGTGGCCATCCTCGTCGAAGAAGTGCGTGCCCTGCTGCGTATGCCAGACCAGGCCGCACTTGGTGGCGATCACCGCCTCGTGGCGGCGGCCCTTGAGTGCGGCGCCGACGAGCTGCTCGGAGGCCCCCAGGCCATAGGCTGGCGCGGTGTCGATCAGCGTCACCCCGGCGTCGAGCGAGGCGTGGATGGCCTCGGTGGCGGCGGCGCTGTCCTGCCCACCCCACATCCAGCCGCCCATGGCCCAGGTGCCCAGGCCAATGGCCGAGCACTGAATGCCCGAGGTGCCCAGGGTGGTGGTCTTCATCGCTGCGTTCATCATCACGGCATTCATCGCTTGGTCTTTCGGGTGTTCATGAGGTGGTCGATGGTCACGGCGGCCAGCAGGATCAGGCCCTTGATCACGTCCTGCCAGTACGGCGACACGTCCAGCAGGATCAGCGAGCTGGTCACCACCGAGAGCAGGGCCAGGCCCAGCACGGCACCGAGCACCGTGCCCGAGCCCCCCTTAAGGCTAGCGCCGCCGATCACGGCTGCGGCAATCACGTTGAGTTCCATGCCCACGCCGAAGGTCGGCGTGGCTGCGCCGAAGCGCGCGGTGTAGATCACCCCGGCCAGGCCGGCCGAGGCCGCGCACAGCACCGTGACCCAGAACTTCACGTGGCCCACGCGGATGCCCGAGTACAGCGCCGCCTTCTCGTTGCTGCCGGTGTAGAACACGCGGCGCAGCAGGCTGGCTCGGCGCAGCACGAAGTCGCTGACCACCACGATGAAAAGGAAGATCAGGATCACCGCCGGAATGCCTAACAGCGTGCCCTGGCCGATGAACTTGAACGAGGCCGGCAGCGAGAACAGCGACTGCGGCGTGCCCTGGGTGAGCGCCAGGCACAGGCCGCGCACGATGACCATGAAAGCCAGCGAGGCGATGAAGTGGTTGAGCCCGATGCGCACCACGCAGCCGCCGATCATGGCCCCGATGAGGGCGCTGGCAGCGATCGCGATGAGCCCGGCCGTCCAGGGGTCGAACCCCATCAGGAACAGCTTGCCCGTGACCACCATCGCAAAGCACACCACCGAACCCACCGACAGGTCGATGCCGCCCACGATGAGCAGGATGGTCATCCCCACCACCACGATGCCCTCGATGGAAAACGAGAGCAGCATGGCGCGGATGTTGTCCCAGGTCAGGAAGTAGGGCGAGGCGAAGCTCATGCCGATGCACAGCACCAGGATGATGACCAGAAGGCCCATCTCGCGCATGCTGGTCAGCCTGGTTCCGCCCGGCTTGCCGGGCCCTCCCTGGGGTTTCTCGCGCAGGGGCTGCAGGCCGGCCACGCTGCCGGCATCCAGTTGTGCGGGGTGATTCATACCATCTCCTCTTGTTGTCGTTCCAGTCCCGAGGCCAGCCGCAGCAGGGCCTCTTCCGTCATGTCCTCGCCTTGCACCTCGCCCGCGACGCGGCCATCGCGGATCACCAGGGCCCGGTCGCACAGCCCGATGATCTCGGGCAGCTCCGAGGAGATCACCACCACGCCCACGCCCTGGCCGGCCAGGTCGCGCAGGATGTGGTGGATCTCCGACTTGGCACCCACGTCCACGCCGCGCGTGGGCTCGTCCATCAGCAGCACCGCGGGGTTGGTGGCCAGCAGCTTGGCGATGGCGACCTTCTGCTGGTTGCCGCACGAGAGGCTGGCCACCTCGATCTGCACGCCGTCGGACTTGAGCTTCAGGCGCGCGCCCAGCTCCTGCGCCAGCCGGTGCTCGGCCGCACGCTGTAGCAGGCCGAAGCGCGAGCTCACGCGCGCCAGCGCCATGGAGGCGATGTTCTGCGCGATCGGCAGGTCCAGGTACACGCCTGCGGCCTTGCGGTCCTCGCTGAGGTAGGCAATGCCTTCGCGCAGCGCATCGCTGTATTTGCGGATGGCGAGCTGCTTGCCGTTGAGGCGCACGCTGCCGCCGGTGGCGGGGCGCAGGCCGCACAGCGTCTGCGCCAGCTCGCTGCGCCCGGCGCCCATGAGCCCGGCGATGCCCAGGATCTCGCCGCGCTGCACGGTGAACGAGACGCCGTGCACGCGCTCGCCGTCGGCCAGGTCGCCCACTTCGAGCACATGCTCGCCGCGGTCTGCGTCCTTCTGCTTGGGCGGGTAGTAGTTGCCCAGGTCGCGCCCGACCATGCGGCGCACCAGGCCATCGGCATCGAGCTCGGCCAGCGGCCCCGAATGCACGTTGCGGCCATCGCGCAGCACGGTCACGCGCGTGCAGTGCGCAAAGATCTCGGCCATGCGGTGGCTGATGTAGATGATGGCTATGCCCTGGTCCTTGAGGTCGTGCAGCACCCGGAAGAGGGCGGCCGACTCGTTGTCGGTGAGGGCGGCGGTCGGCTCGTCGAGGATCAGCACCTTGCAGTCGAGCGTGAGCGCCTTGGCGATCTCGATCAGCTGCTGGCTCGAGATGGGCAGGTCCCCCACGCAGGCCGCGGGGTCGATGTCCTGGCCCAGCCGCTGGAGCACCCGGGCGGCGCGCGCGTTCAGGCCGGCGTAGTCCATCCATGCCTGCCGGCCGGCATTGATCTCGGGCATGAAGATGTTCTCGGCCACGGTGGCGTCGGCGCACAGGGCGATTTCCTGGTGCACCAGGCCGATACCCAGGCGCATGGCCTGGGCCGGACCATCGATGGTCACCACGCGGCCGTCGAGCAGGATCTCGCCCGCATCCGGCTGGTGGATGCCATCGATGATGTTCATCAGCGTGGACTTGCCCGCGCCGTTCTCGCCGCACAGGGCGTGGATCTCGCCCGACTGCAGCGAGAAGTCCACGCCCGAGAGCGCATGCGAAGCGCCGAAGCGCTTGCAGATGCCACGCAGCGCGAGCAGGGGAGCGCCCATGGTGGTGGTGCTCACTCGCTGATGCCCTTGGTGCCGCGGCGGGCGAGGTACTTGTCCCAGTAGAAGTCGTCGGCGTTGGCCTTGCTGACCACGGCCAGGCCGTTGTCCAGGAAGGGCACGGCCATGGGGTTGGTGCCGTTGCGCTTGGCGTCGTTCATCGGGTCGATGAGGCCGGGGTTCTTGGCCAGGAACAGCATCATCATGCCCATGTAGCCCTGCATGCCCTGGTTGGGGTTGATGGCGCCGAACACATCGCCGGACTTGATCATGTCCAGGATCTTGGCGTTCACGTCGCAGCACATCACCTTGATGTTCTTCTTGGTCTCCACCTTGGCCTGGGCCGCTCCCAGGGCCGAGTTGGCCTCGGGCATGAACAGGGCGCCCAGGTTGGGGTTGGCCTGCGCCAGGCTCTGCACGGCCTGGTAGGCCTTGTTGGGATCCTGGTTGCTCGCGGCGCGGCCTACCAGCTTCATGCCGGGGTGCTTGGTCTTCATTCGGTTGATGAAGGCGGCGATGCGGCGGTCGTGGTTGTCCTGGCCGGGGTTCTCCAGCACGGCGAACTCGCCCTTGCCGTTCAGGGATGCCGCGATCGCATCGGCCGCCTGCGCGCCTTCGCGCTCGTTGTCCGAGGTGATGAAGGAGGTGCGCTTGGAGTTGGGCGAGTCGGCTGCGAAGGTGACCACCGGGATCCCCATCGCCGCGGCGCGGTTGATGGGTTCGATGAACGGGTCGGGGTTCATGGGGTGCAGCAGGATGCCGGCGGGCTTGCGGGCCAGCTCCTGCTCGAACGACGCCAGCTGCTTGTTCACGTCGTACTCCGGCGTGCCGGTGTAGCGGGTGCGCACGCCCAGGGTGCGGCCCAGCTGCTTCATCATTTCGTAGACCGGAAACCAGTACTCCACGCCCGAGACCATCACGTTCATCACGTAGACGTCGCTGGGGTTGCCGCGCAGGCCGCCCGCTGCAGCGGGGGTCGCTGCAGGCTGCTGTGCGAATGCGCTGGTGCCGGCCAGGCCGATACCGGCGGCGGCTGCGGACTTCAGGAAATTACGCCTCATTTTTTGTCTCCTCTTGTTGAACGGTGCAGCATGGGATGCTGCTTTCTCCAGGGCTGCGATGGGGTGCTTGGTGTCACGACGGTTGTTATGACAGGTAGAATGTAAGCGTGGATCGAATCTCCAGATAGTTAGGGGAAACACTACTGGATATGCCCGCTGGTTCGGCGGAAGCTGTTATGACATGAAGACCCAACTACTGATCGGCATCGACCTCGGGTCGAGCAGCCTCAAAGCCTTGGCCCTGGAGGCCGCGAGCGGCCGCACCGTCGCCCTGTCCCGCATGCCCCTGCAGCACGACCGCCTGCCAGGCGGTGGTTGCGAAGTGGGCGAGCCCATGCTCCGTTCGGCCCTGTCCGCCGTGCTGCGCGATGTGGCCCACCAACTGGGCCGCCGCGTGGCCGATGTCCGGGCCATCGGCTGCACGGGGCACGGGGCAGGCCTTTACGCACTGGATGCCCGCAATGAACTGGCCGGCGCCCGCGCCGTGGCCTCGACCGACCAGCGCGCCGGCGCACGCGCCCAGTCCCTGGCCGCCAGCCACGGGCCGCAGCTGCTGGCAGACGTCGGCTGCCAGCCTTGGCCCGGCCAGCCCACCGTGATCGCCGCCGAGCTGCTGGGCAGCGATGCCGTGCGCAGCGGCGCGCTGCAGCGCCTGATGTTCGCCAAGGACTATGTGGGCTTTCTGCTCACCGGCCAGATCGCCACCGACGCCAGCGACGCCAGCACGGCAGGCCTGCTGTCCGTGGCCAGCGGCGACTGGTCGCCGCTGGCCTTTTCCGCCCCGGGCATCGCCGACCTGGGGCCGCAGGCCTTCGGGCCACTGGTGCGCAGTGGCGAGGTCATCGGCACGCTGCAGCCAGCGGCGGCATCCGCGCATGGTCTGCCCGCAGGCATTCCCGTGGCCATGGGCGCCATCGACCTGCTGGCCGCGATGACGGCCGTGCGGGCCGGAGAGCGGGGCCGTGCGGTGTCGGTGCTGGGCACCTGGTGCGTGAATGCCGTGATCGGGCCGGTGCTCGAACCCTTGCCCGACGTGGCGTCCACCGTGAACTTCGGTTCCCGCGACCGGCGCCTGTACATGGAGAACAGCCCCTCGTCGATGGCCAACATCGCCTGGCTGGCCGGCGTGCTGGGCTTGCCCGATGCGCGTGCGGTGGTCGACCTGGCGATGTCCGTGCCCCTGGGGGCCGGCGGACTGCGCTTTTTGCCCTTCGTGAACGGCGGAGGCGGCGTCACGGCGGGCTTCGTGGGCCTCAAGAGCCACCACACGCGCGGCGATATGGCGCGTGCCGTGGTCGATGCGGTGGCGGCCCTGCATGCACGCCACAAGGCGCGGCTGGCGGCTGGGGGCTTGCCGGTCTCGGCTTCCACCGTGCTGGGCGGCGGCGCCAGCGATACCCGCCTGGTGCGCCTGCTGGCGGGCCTGCTGGGGCACCCGGTGGAGCGCTGTGCAGACGACGAAACCGGTGCCCGTGGCGCGGCGATCTATGCCGCCCGGTCCCAGGGCATCGACCCCCATCCCTTGCACGCGAACTGCGACACGGTCGAGCCCGATGCCAGCCAGGCGCGTGCCCATGCGGACTTCAACGCCTCCTTCAACGAACTGATCGCCAACATGTCCCCTGTCTTCGGTCATCTGGCCGGCCACGCGCCTGAGCGCGCGCCACAGCCTCCCGCGGCGACGGCGGCCCCCGTCCCGCCGCAGCGCGTGGAGGCCTTGCCATGAGCGCCTCCATCCCCTTGCCATTCGTGCGCCCGGCCGCCGTGGCCGGCCGCCATTTCTCCACCGTGATCGTGGGCGCCGGCATCAACGGCGTGGGCGTGTTCCGCGACCTCTCGCTGCAGGGCGTGGACTGCCTCATCGTCGACAAGGGCGACTTCAGCGCCGGTGCCAGCAGCGCGCCTTCGCGCATGATCCACGGCGGTCTGCGCTACCTGGAAAGCGGCAGCTTCTCGCTGGTGGCCGAGGCCACGCGCGAGCGCAACCTGCTCTTGCGCAACGCGCCGCACCTGGTGCAGCCGCTCAAGACCGTGGTGCCGCTGTCGAGCTTCTTCGGCGGGCTGATGAGCAGCGCGCTCAAGTTCCTGGGCCGCACCCCGCCCCAGCGCACGCGCGGCCTGCTGGCCGTGGCCACCGGGCTGCGCCTGTACGACCTGCTGGGCAGGCGCCAGCGCGTGATGCCCAACCACCGCATCAGCCGCGTGCAGCCCGCCGACCGCCTGCTGTTTCGCGCGGCCGTGCGCTGGACGGCGACCTTCTTCGACGCCTGGATCAGCCACCCCGAATGGCTGGTGCTGGAACTGGTGCGCGACGCCTGCCGCGACCAGCCGCGCTCGGCGGCCAGCAACCACTGCCGCGTGATGGGCTGCGCGGGCAAGACCCTCACGCTGCGCGACGAAGTCACGGGCGAGGTGGTGCAGGTGACGGCCGACGCCGTGGTCAATGCCAGCGGCGCCTGGCTCGACCGCAGCACCGAGTTGCTGGGCGGCGCGGGGCCGCGCGTGATGGGCACCAAGGGCTCGCACCTGGTGCTCGACCACCCCCTGCTGCGCGACGCGCTGGGCGGGCGCATGGCTTACTTTGAGGCGCTGGACGGGCGCGTATGCATCGTCTACCCGTTTCTGGATCGGGTGCTGGTGGGCTCCACCGACATCCCGGTGGACGACCCCGACCAGATCGCCACCGAGCCGGCCGAGGTGGACTACCTGCTGGACGTGCTGGGCGAGGTGTTCCCCAACCTGGCCTTCGGCCGCCGCGACGTGGTCTACACCTATGTGGGCGTGCGGCCGCTGGCACGCTCGGACGCCGACAAACCAGGGCAGATCTCGCGCGACCATTCGGTGGTGATCGACCCTCCCTCGCCATCGCGCGATATCCCGGTCGTGGGCCTGGTGGGGGGCAAGTGGACGACCTTTCGCGCGCTGGCCGAGGAGGCAACCGACGAGGTGCTGCGCCTGCTGGGGCGCGGGCGCACGGCTTCGACCCGGCAGCTGCCCATTGGCGGCGGCACTGACATGCCGCAGGGCGGGCCGGCGACCGAGCGCTTCATCGACCGCATCGCCCAGGATTCCGGCCTGGGCCGTGTCCGCGCCCAGGCACTGCTGCGCCGCTACGGCACCCAGGCCTTGCGCATGGCCCAGCATTTCAAGGTGGCCGGCGACGTGCCGCTGCAGCATGCACCCGACTGCTCGGCGGCGGAGGTGGCCTGGCTGTGCACCGAAACCGGCGTGATCCACCTCGACGACCTGGTGATCCGGCGCACGCTGCTGGCCATCCGTGGCCTCGTCACGGACGCGGTGCTGGCCGAAATGGCGGGCATCGCCGCACAGGCGCTGGGTTGGGATGCGGAGCGCGAACAGCAGGAACTGCACAATTGCACTACCGCACTGCGCGAGCGCCATGGCGTGCGTCTGGCCCCCGCAGTCCCCGATTCCGATGCAGCGCCGGCTTTCCATGCATCATTGACCATCCATCCGGCCCTGAGCCCGACCTGACGTGAATTCACCGACCGAACTCCAGCCCCTGCTCGACCGCAACTCCGAATCGCCCCTGTGGGCGCAGTTCCGCGATGCCCTGCGCCTGCAGATACTGCAGGGCGAACTGGCCATCGGCGCCAAGCTGCCCTCCGAGGCCGAGCTCGGCGAGCAGTTCGGCATCTCGCGCATCGTGGTGCGCGAGGCGCTGGCCGACCTGGTGCGCAACAACCTGATCTACAAGATCAAGGGCCGCGGTGCCTTCGTCGCGGCGCGCGAGCGCGACGAGGACTTCGTCTCCACCGTGCTCGGCTTCTCCGACGAAATGGAGCGCAAGGGCCGCTCGGTGCGCACCCAAGTCCTCCTGCAGCAGCTGCGCGACCCCACGCCGCAGGAGATCAGCGCGCTGGGCCTCACCGACGACACCCAGGTGGTGGCATTGAAGCGGCTGCGCAGCGTGGACGGCGAGCTGCGCCTGCTGGTCGAGACGGTGGTGCCCGCCGACCTGGCACCCGGCCTGCACCGCATGCGCCTGGACGACCGCTCGCTGTACGACGTGCTGCGCCGCCAGTACGGTGTGCGTCTGGTGCGCGCCGAGCGCTGGATTGACGCCGTGCTGCCCGATGCTGAGACCTGCGGGCTGCTGCAGCTGGAGACCCCAGAGCCGCTCTTGCGCATCGAATCCATCGCCTATGGCGCCAACGGCCGGCGCCTGGAGTACTACAACGCCTTGCACCGCTGTAAGTCCAGTCGCCTGCACGTGCAGACCACGACTTAGAAGGGCGCATTGACTCTACGTGAATCGTCCCTGGTTCTGAGGAGACTCAACACTCTGAGAGGATTGAGCCATGAAGAAGACGCACAAGTTCTCGCCTGAGGTGCGTGAGCGTGCAGTGAGATGGATCAGGAGCGCCGCAGGGGTAGCTGCCACTGTGGGCCGCAATTGAGACTGTCGAACGGAAAGCGCTGACTTATCGAACCCGTATTTGAGTGATTGCTGCAGCGCTCTTGGAAGGGCTTGCGACTTTAGGTTGACAGCCACTTGGTTGAGCAGGGCGCCTGGGCTGCAAGGATGCTTGGCAGTGGGTTACGACTTTAGTTGCCCAGAATAATTGCGTTGCGATTCGGAGATGCTGGCAAGAGCAAAGAAGGAAGCCCCGTGGGAACCGCCTTCATCCTCGGTCCCCGCGCCGGATGCGCAAAACGCGCAGGGAGAGACAGCTGCTTGCCGAGGCATAGGTGTAGCAACAAAAAGGGCTCCCAGTGGGAGCCCAGTTTGCTTGCCTGACAGTGAGGAAAACACTCCCCATGGCAGCAGCACCCGCGAAGTGC
>JADMJR010000282.1 GCA_018780365.1 Acidovorax sp.
GTGCCAATGCACTCCATGTCACGCTGCCGGTTGATGATCTCGGACAGCAGACTACGGACCAGCGCCGAATCGTCCACCACGATCACCCGGATTTTCCTGCTCATTAACTCAAGCCTTCCTCAAAATAGATCAACAGAACCACCAGCAGTGGTCTTGGCCACCGTCGCGGCATTGCCGCGCGCTTCCTGGGCCACCAGTGTCTCTGGATGTGCATGGGCCAAACGTTTGACCATGGCTTTGCCGGTCACGGGGAAAAACACCACCTTGCGCGGATAGATGTCCAGCACATCCTCGGAGACGATGGGAATCCGCTCTGTGTGCAGGTAGTTCAGCACAAAATTGGTATTCCTCTCGCCGACGTTCATCGTGGTGAAGTTGTGCATCACCTGGGCGCCACCAAAAATCTTGGCTTGCATGGTCTCACGGCGGGCCCCCAGCTTCAGCATCTCGTTGATCAACAACTCCATGGCATAAGAGCCATAGCGTCCCGACGCGTCGGCCAGGTCACCATCCGGCAGCATGAAGTGGTTCATGCCCCCAATGCGGGCGCGACTGTCCCACAGGCAGGCCGCAATACAGGACCCCAGCACCGTCATGATGACCATGCTCTCGTCCGCTACGAAATACTCCCCCGGCAGCACTTTCACGGCATTGTGCTGGAAATGGTGGTCGAGATAGAAGAACGACGCCTCCCCCGCCTTACGGCTGTGCGCTTTGAGATCCTGCAGAGAAGACTCACGCGCCGGAGCGGCACCCGCCGAATAGATATCAGCACTCAGGGGCGCGATGCGCGGGGCGCGGCGCCGCTCGGACGAACCAGGTGTAGAGGTGGTCATGGAGGGTGAAGTGCCTGCTTGAATGTTGGTCATCGGTTCTTTTTGCAAGACAACATGGACAGGTCAACGGCGCTCGTACACCGTCTTACCACGCAAGGTGAACAGATCGCGGGACTCACTGAAATTCTCGGCATGGCCAACAAACAGCATGCCGCCCGGCTTGAGAACCCGGTGGATCCGCTCCAGCACCTTGCGCTGAGTGGGCGCGTCAAAATAAATCATCACGTTACGGCAGAAAACCACGTCGAAGGGCTCTTTGAAAGGCCAGTCGTCGCGAATAAGGTTCACGCTCATGAAGTCGATGACACGTCGCAACTCGGGTTTGGCGCGCACCATCCCGGCATTACCCCCTTTGCCCCGCAGAAAAAATTTCTGCAGCCGCTCAGGACTGACCCCTTTCAGGCCATCGAGCCGATATACCCCCTGCGCGGCGGTGGCCAGCACCCGCGAGTCAATGTCACTGGCCGTGAGCTTGAACGAGGTGTTGGCACCCAGCGCCTCAAAAGCCGTCATGACGATCGAGTACGGCTCCTCCCCCGTAGACGCCGCGTTGCACCAGACCTTCCAGTTCGCAGAGGGCTTGGACCGCAGATGCGAAGCAAAAATTTCAAAGTGGTGCTGCTCACGGAAGAACGCCGTGAGATTGGTGGTGAGCGCGTTCACGAACTCCTGCCATTCAGGCCCGTCGTGCGTTTCCAGCCAGCTGAGATAGTCGTGGAAGCTGGTGTGCCCGGTATCCCGCAGCCGCCGTGACAGCCGGCTGTACACCATGGCATGTTTCCCATCGTGCAGGCTGATGCCGGCGCGCTGGTAAATCAGCGCCTGGACCCGTGCAAAATCTGCGTTGGTCCAGACAAATTCACGCCCCTGAGCCAAGGGCCCGGAAGGCGCCTCCGCTGCGGCGTACGCCGGGTCTACCCTTGACGGGCCAGACCGGGCTGAGGCGGAGACACTGGTGGTTTGGGCCATATTGATCGTCCGAAGGGAAATCCTGTTCGCTCCAAGAGGTCTGCAAGCCTCGCTTGCGACCTGACATGTGCCGGGGCCACCACTGGTTGTTGACCGTCGTTGCGCCCTACTCGTTGGCAGTAACCAGTCCCATGTCCACGTTCGACATGAGCTTCTCAATGTCGAGCAGGATCAGCATGCGCTCCCCCACCGAACCCAGCCCCAGAATGCAGCTGTTGTCGATGGCGCTTTCGATGTCTGGTGCCGAGCGGATGCTTTCGGGTGTCAACTCCATCACATCACTGACGGAGTCCACCACGATACCGACCACCCGGTTGCGCAGATTCAGAATGATGACAACAGTGAAGCTGTTGTAGTCGGCCTGCGCACAGTTGAACTTGATGCGCATGTCCACAATGGGAACGATCGTGCCACGCAGATTGACCACTCCCTTGATGAAATCAGGGGCGTTTGCAATCCGTGTCGGAGGCTCATAGCCCCGAATTTCCTGCACCTTCAGGATGTCGATTCCGTACTCTTCCTGATCAAGGCGGAATGTCAGATATTCACGAGCGCCCGTCGGCGCAGCGTCTGCCGTCTTACCAATCACACTCATGGTGCATTCTCCTTTCATTGCAGCGCCAGGCCCAACGGGCCCAGGCGCTTGAATCCTAGTGGCGCGCCCGGCGCACCAGACCGCCCGTGTCCAAAATCAGGGCCACCGTACCGTCACCCAAAATGGTGGCCCCCGACACGTTGGGAACCTTGCGGTAGTTCGACTCCAGGTTCTTGACCACCACCTGGTGTTGCCCCAGAAGCTCATCGACCAACAGCGCCACTCGGCTACCGTCAGCCTCGACCACCACCATGATGTTGCTGGACTTGTTGAGGTCAAAGCGAGGCACCTGGAAAATTTTCTCCAGGGCGATCACGGGCATGTACTCGTCGCGCACCTTCACCAGCTGCGACCCCTGGGCCACTGTGCTCACGTCGTCAGCATTGACCTGGAACGACTCGACCACAGAAGACAGGGGCAGGATGTACACCTCTTCCCCCACCCCCACGGACATGCCGTCCATGATCGCCAGCGTCAGGGGCAAGCGCACAGACACCTTCATGCCGTAGCCTTCTGCGGAGTCGATCTCCACCGACCCGTTGAGCGCTGCGATATTGCGCTTGACCACATCCATGCCCACGCCACGCCCAGACACATCGGTGACCTCATCCGCCGTGGAGAAGCCTGGCGCGAAGATCAGTTGCCATACCTCGGCATCGCTCATCTGCTCGGACACCTCGATGCCCCGCTCCTGGGCCTTGCTCAGTATCTTCTCGCGGGAAAGGCCCCGGCCATCGTCTCGCACCTCGATCACGATCGAGCCACCTTGGTGCGAAGCCGACAGCGTGATGGTTCCATGCTCTGACTTGCCCTTGGCCAGACGGTCTGCGGGCATCTCGATACCATGGTCGCAGCTGTTGCGCACCAAGTGGGTCAGCGGGTCCGTGATCTTCTCGACCAGGCCCTTGTCCAGTTCAGTGGCTTCACCCAGGGTGACCAGCTCCACCTTCTTGCCCAGCTTGTTGGCCAGGTCGCGCAGCATGCGCGGGAAGCGGCTGAACACGATGGACATGGGGATCATGCGGATCGACATCACGGACTCTTGCAAGTCACGGGTGTTGCGATCCAGATCGGCCAGGCCGGCCAGCAACTGCTGGTATGCACCGGCGTCCAGCCCACGGCTGTTCTGCGCCAGCATCGCCTGCGTGATCACCAGCTCACCCACCAGATTGATGAGCTGGTCCACTTTCTTCACATCCACGCGGATGGTTGTGGACTCCATCTGCGCCTGCATGGCGGCCTTGGGCTCAGCAGCTTTGGGGGCGGCCGCCTTGGGTGCCTGTGCAGGTGCCTGTGCAGCAGCCTGCGACGCCTCCGCGTGCGGGGCACCAGGGGCTCCGTTGAAGAACCCGTAAGGCGCCTCACCGCCGGTCACATCCACAGCCAAGGTGGCCTCTTCATCCACCGGCTCAGCGCCCACATCCCCGGCTGCAACACCGGCGTCCCGAATGAGCACCTGCTCCTTCGACACATGAAAGGCAAACAGGTCGAGCAGATCGTCGTTCGTGGACGTGGTCTCCACGCCGAAAAGACGTGTATTGGGCTCGGTGGCCGGCAGGTCCTGGATGGCACCCAGCCCGGGGATGTCGCGAAACAGTTCCTTGATGGCATCCGCCTGCGCCGGGCGATCAAGTGGGCCGATCTGGATTTCGAGTTGGCGAGTCTGTCCAGCCGACGCGGGTGCAACAACCCTGGGAGCGGGAGCTGCTGCCACAGCAGGCGGCGGGGGTGGAGGTGGAGGCGCGGCCACAGCAGGTGCA
The DNA here is from genome assembly GCA_018780365.1 of Acidovorax sp. Taxonomy (GTDB): domain Bacteria; phylum Pseudomonadota; class Gammaproteobacteria; order Burkholderiales; family Burkholderiaceae_C; genus Acidovorax. Next base: position 4,161 of record JADMJR010000282.1, read on the forward strand.
TCACCGGGCACCAGGCCCGCTGCAAGATCGCTGATACGACGGACCAACAAGGTGGTGGAAACCGCCTCGCCCTGACCACCCGCCTGGTGCCGTGCCAACAGACTGCGCGATGCGTCGGCAGACTCCAGCAAAACGTCCACCATCTGCGGAATGGGTTGAAGCTCGTGGCGACGCAGACGGTCCAGCAGCGACTCCATCTGGTGTGTCAGTTCCGCCACATCCGAGAACCCGAAAGTGGCGGAGCCCCCCTTGATCGAGTGAGCACAGCGGAAGATGCCGTTGAGCTCCTCATCGTTGGCACTGCTCAGATCCAGATCCAGAAGCATCTGCTCCATCTGGTCGAGGTTCTCACCCGCTTCCTCGAAAAATATCTGATAGAACTGGCTCAGGTCGAAGTCAGCGCCTGCACCCGATCCTTCTTGGTAGCTTTCCGCCATGGTGGGCTCCTGTGTACTAGATGGTCTCAGTCAACCCGGCTCAGCGGATTACCTTCTGGATGACTTCGATCAGACGATTGGGGTCAAAAGGCTTCACCAACCAGCCCGTCGCACCCGCAGTGCGGCCGGCCTGTTTCATCTGGTCGCTCGACTCCGTGGTGAGGATCAGGATGGGAATGGTCTTGAACTTGGGGTGCTCGCGCAGTTTGCGGGTCAGGCCAATGCCATCGAGCCGGGGCATGTTCTGGTCAGCCAGCACCAGATCAATGTTGTGCGTTTCGGCTTTCTCAAGGGCGTCTTGCCCATCCACTGCCTCCACGACGTGATAGCCGGCCCCCGTGAGGGTGAACGACACCATTTTCCGCATGGAAGGTGAATCATCTACGGCAAGGATCGATTGCATGTATGGCTCCAACTGACTTGAATATATAGGGTAACCAATGATGTGAAGGTCAAAACAGGTCCACCGAACCTGCGTCCATCTCGCTCTGTGTGACAGGGTTCGGCCTGTCTGGTGCCATCTCGGCAAAAGGCGCTGCATCCTCACCGTCTTCATGGCCCATGGCTTCAGAGGCCAGGCGAAAGGCACACCCCTGCAGGACCTTGGTGGTGTGCCAGATCAACTGGGAGGCCATGTCCTGAAACTGCAGCTCGGTGACGGCGCTGCGGAGGGCTGCCCGCGCGGCCACCAGCTCGGGGGAATCTGAGACGACCGCGTCCGTCAGCATCGAGTTCGCTTCGCCGAAGCGCTCCAGCAGATTGTCCGTGGCGTGGTTCAGCAGCCCCTCCAGGCGATGCAGGTCATGCATCACCACCAGCAACGAGTCCTGCAGTTCCGCCGCAACCATGACGGGAACCTGGACAGCAGGCCCTCCAGGCGTTGTTAGCGTAGATTGCATCGTTTCTCCATCGCAGCACGTAGCAGCAAAGCACGCAAAAACACAGGACTACGATACATGCTCCAAAGACTTCCAGGCTTTGTGCACACCGTAGCGCCCGCGCCCATTGGACGCCGACGCTGAAACCACCCCAACGGGACAAACACCCTTGTTTGTTCCAATTTGTATCCTATGATAGCGCTCCTATGGTCACCGCAACATCAGACCAGACCCTTGAAATCCTGCATCTCGAAGATTCACTGGCGGACCATGAACTTGTGGCGCGAACGCTGCGGCGGTCAGGGCTCCAGTGCCAGTTGCGGCAGGTAGACACACTCCCCGAATTCCAGAGGCTGACCCGGTCCGAGTCGTTCGACATCATCCTTGCAGATTACCGCCTGCCGGGATTCACGGCACTCGACGCGTGGTCACATGTGGCGCAAAAGCCTCAGCACCCTCCATTTATTCTGCTGTCGGGCGCCATCGGTGAAGCGGCAGCGGTGGATGCCATGCGCCTTGGTGTGGCGGACTACCTACTCAAAGACGATATCCAGCGCCTGCCCCATGTGATTGCACGCGCTCTGGAGGTGCACGAGGCACGGAGAGCACGCGAACAGGCCGTCGCGGAGCTGGCAGCCTCCCAACGCCGGCTGGCAGAACTCGCGGAACACCTGCAAACCTCCATCGAGCAGGAACGCGCCTCCATCGCAAGGGAAATCCACGATGACATTGGCGGCGCATTAACCGCCGTGCGTTTTGACATGGCCTGGATCGGACGGCACAGCACCGACCCGGCGATGCAAGACCACGCGGCATCTGCCGCCGAGATGCTGCAGCACGCCATCGGAGCCAGCCAGCGCATCATGATGAACCTGCGCCCGCCCATTCTGGAGCAGGGATTGGTGGCAGCCGTCCAGTGGTTAGCGGCCGGCTTTGAGCGCCGCACGGGTATTCCCACACGGCTTCAGAGCAGCAGCGACACCATTCATACCCCGCCAGACATCCAGCTCGTCGCCTACCGCACGGCGCAAGAAGCCCTGACCAACATTTCCAAGCACGCCCAGCCCGGCAAGGTCGACATCGAACTCTCCGACAGGGAAGGGGTGCTGACGCTGGAAGTGGCAGACAACGGCTGCGGCATCGCGTCAGAAATGCTGGACAAACCCAAAGCCTTTGGACTCAAGGGCCTGCAGGAACGTGCGCGGACCGTGGGGGGATGGCTGGACATCAGCAGCCGCCCCCACCAGGGAACCTCGGTCATCCTGTCCATCCCGCTACCATCTCCCTCCCCCTCAGTCCAAGGAGATGTTCCGTGATTCATGTGGTCCTGTGCGACGACCACGCCGTTCTGCGGCGCGGGATACGCGACACCCTGGCTGAAGCGACCGATATCCAGGTCACCGGAGAAGCGGGTGGCTACTCCGAGCTGCGCGAAATCCTGCGCACCGCCGCGTGCGACGTTCTGCTGCTCGACCTGAACATGCCTGGCCGCAGTGGCCTGGAAGTGCTCACCAGCCTGCGCGAGACACACTCGGCCATCAAAGTGCTGGTGGTGTCCATGTACCCGGAAGACCAGTACGCACTGCGCTGCCTCAAAGCAGGCGCGCAAGGCTATGCCAACAAGGCGGGGGATCCGGTCGAACTGATCGCGGCCGTGCGCACGGTGATGCAGGGGCGCAAATACCTGACGGCAGAAGTGGCCCAGATGCTGGCGGACAGCCTGGCCCAGCCCACACCGGAAGCCCCGCACACCACACTCTCCGAGCGAGAGCTGCAGACGCTGGTCAAGATTGCCTCTGGGCGCCGACTGTCCGACATTGCGGAAGAGTTGATGCTGAGCCCCAAGACCGTGAGCGTGTACCGCTCGCGGGTATTGGAAAAATTGAAGTTGTCCAACAACGCCGAGCTCACGGTCTACGCCATTCGCAACCAGCTGGTCTGAGAACACGGGGGCCACCACCCACCGCCCCTCTCCTCGCGCCTACCGCTGTGTCACAAACAGGTCCACCGCCTGCTGCATCAGCGCCAGCACCGGCTGCTCCAGCATGGGCAGGGTCGCCGCAATGCCCAGCATGCCCACGGTGAGCGTGACCGGGAAACCCACGGCATAGATGTTCATCTGGGGCGCGACCCGGGAGATGATGCCCATCGTCAGGTTGACGAACAGCAGCAGCGCGATCATGGGCATGGCGATCCAGAGCGCGCTGGAGAAAAGCGAAGCGCCCAATTCATAGAGCCGCATCTGCCCCAGGGCCTGCAGAAAGTTGCCGTTGGCCGGAAACCGGTCAAAGCTCTTGACCACTGCCATCAAAATCAGCAGATGGCCATTGATCACAATGAACAGCAACATGGCCATGTGGCCAAAAAAGCGCGCCACGGCACTGATCTGTGCGTTGGAGGACGGATCAAAGAATGAGGCGAAGTTCAAGCCCATCTGCAATCCAATGATTTCCCCTGCCAGCTCCACGGACGCGAACACCAGCCGCACGGAAAACCCGATGGCCAAGCCCACCGCCACCTGCTGCGCCACTGCGCCCAGGGCCTCGCGGCCATTGAGGCTGATGACCGGTTGATCCACCAGCACCCCCTGGGCACACAGTGCCACCAGGAACGCCAGCCCAATCTTCACGCGCATGGGCACCACCCGCATGGAGAACACCGGAGCCACGGAGAACAAGGCCAGGACCCGCAGAAAGGGCCACAGGATAGGAGAGAGCCAGGCCATGATCTGCGCTTCACTGAAGGTCATCATGGCGCTATGATGCTATATATAACGTAGCACACAGCGCTTAATGGACAAGTGCCAGGGGCTTATTTGAATCAAAAATTCTAGCCAATCATCGACGGAATGGACTCAATGGTTCGCCGGATGAAATCAACCAGGGTGCTGAGCATCCACGGCCCGGCGATGGCAAACACCACCATCGCAGCAATCAGCTTGGGGACAAAGGCCAGCGTGGCTTCATGGATCTGCGTGACCGCCTGGAAAATGCTCACGATCAGGCCCACCGCCATGACCACCCCCAGCACCGGCATGGAGATCATCAACAGCAAGGTCAGGGCGTCACGCCCAATGGTCAGCACCATTTGCGGGGTCATCGCAAGCTCCTTCAGGTTACAAAGCTGGCCGCCAGAGAGCCAATCAGCAGGTTCCAGCCATCGGCCAGCACAAACAGCATGAGCTTGAAAGGCAGGGCCACCAGCACGGGCGACAGCATCATCATGCCCAGCGACATCAGGATGCTCGACACCACCATGTCGATCACCAGGAACGGGATGAAGATCATGAAACCGATCTGAAACGCTGACTTCAGTTCGCTGGTCACGAAGGCCGGAACCAGCACGCGGATCGGCGCGGTTTCAGCGGTCACACTCGGGTCGAGGCGGGCCAGCCGGGAAAACAAGGCGAAGTCGGACTGCCGGGTCTGCTTGAGCATGAAACTGCGCATGGGCGCTTCCGCCTTGTCCAGCGCCTGCTCAAAGGTGATGGTGTTGTTGGTGTAGGGCACGTACGCGTCCTGGTACACACGGTCCAGGGTGGGACCCATCACAAAAAATGTCAGAAACAGCGAAAGCCCGATGATGACCTGGTTGGGGGGCGCAGACTGGGTCCCCAGCGCCTGGCGCAGCAGCGACAGCACAATCACGATGCGCGTGAAGCCGGTCATCATGAGCAGCACCGCCGGCAGGAAGGAAAGTGCGGTGAAAAACAGCAGCGTCTGGATGGGCACCGAGTAACTGGCCCCCGACGGCCCACTGCCCACCACCAAGGGCAAGGACCCTGCGGCCTGCGCAAAAGCAGGGCCCTGAACACACAGCCCCATCAGCCCGGCAAAAGCCGCCAGCAGCCATGACCACCCGGGAGACCGATCGCGCCCCGAGCGCAGTGCGGGCAATGCATCAGCCATGGGGCGCCTTTGTGGACTCGTCGCCGGCTACCGCCGCCATCTCCCGTGCAAACGACGGCACCACCGCACCCGGCGTTGCAGCGCCAGAGCCTCCGTGCAGCGATGCGGGCAGCACGTGCAGGCAACTCACCTGCTGGGCCGTCACCCCCAGAACCAGCCAAGCACGTGCGTGCTCTGGCCCCACCTCGACGGTGACCACCCGCTGCTGTGGCCCCACCGCTACGGCAGAGACCACACGCGACGCTGTGCCCGCAGCCAGCCCGCTGACGGCGTGGCGCAGCTGCAGGCGCCGAACAAGCCAAGGGAGCGCAGCCATGGCGCCCACGAAGAGCACGACCACGACCAGGGTTTGGGTCATGCTGCCACTATCCACGGCTGACCCGGCGCAGACGTTCGGAAGGCGTCACCACGTCGGTGAGACGAATACCAAACTTGTCATTCACCACCACCACCTCGCCCTGGGCGATGAGGTAACCGTTGACCAGCACATCCATGGGCTCACCCGCCAGCGCATCCAGTTCCACCACCGAACCCTGCGCCAGCTGGAGGATGTACTTGATGGGCACCTTGGTGCGCCCCAGCTCCACCGACAACTGGACCGGAATGTCCAGCACCATGTTGATGTCGTTGACGGTGCCATCCCCTCCGCCGCCAAAAGGGCGGACAGGATCCCCCGACAGGGGCCCCCCCTGCTCGGCATCCCCCGGCTTGTCGTCGGTGCGTTTTTGCTCTTCCAGCGCCTCGGCCCAGCCAGCAAATGGATCGTCTGCGCCACTGTCCTTTTTGTCGTCTTCAGTTGACATCTTTTTCTCCCAGCCAGCTCATGTCTGCATTGCGCAGGCATTCTTCGATACGAATGGCGTACTTTGAATTGTGGGTCCCGTACTGGCATTCAAAAATAGGAACCCCGCCGATGGATGCGCGGATGCGCGGCTCGCGATCGAGTTCAATGAAGTCGCCGGGCTTCATGGCCAACAACTGCTCCACCGTCGCATCAGCCCGCGCCAGTTCTGCCACCAGCGTCACCTCGGCCGCCTGGATCTCCCGGGTCAGCACCTGCACCCACCGGCGATCCACTTCGATGGAGTCACCTTGCGTGGACGAATACAGCACGTCACGGATCGGCTCCAGGGTCGCGTAGGGCATGCACACATGGATGGCCCCCGAGAGATCGCCGATCTCCAGCTGGAACGCGGTAGACACGACAATTTCGCTGGGCGTGGCGATGTTGGCAAACTGCGGCTGCATTTCCGACCGCTGGTAATCCAGCTCCAGGGGGTAGATCCCCTGCCATGCCTTCTTGTACTCCGTGCAGATCACATCGACCAGCCGGTTGATGACCCGCTGCTCGGTGGGCGAAAAATCGCGTCCTTCGATCCGGGTCTGGAACTTGCCCACCCCGCCATACAGGGTGTCGATGATGCCGAACACCAGCGAGGGCTCGCACACGATGAGCCCACTGCCACGCAGGGGGCGGATCGCCACGATGTTGAAGTTCGTCGGCACCGCCAGTTCGCGCAGGAAAGCGCTGTAGCGCTGCACGGACACGGTACCGACCGAAATCTCCGGGCTGCGCCGGATGAAATTGAAGAGCCCGATACGGAAGTTGCGCGCAAACCGCTCATTGACGATTTCCATCGTCGGCATGCGGCCACGAACAATGCGCTCCTGGCTGGAGATGTCGTAGTTGCGTACGGACCCCGCCTCGGCCACTTCCTCGACCGACTTCTGGCTCTCGCCAGTGACCCCTTCCAGAAGGGCATCGACCTCTTCCTGCGAAAGAAATGAATCACTCATGGCTGGTCCTTGCCCGGTTCATTGAATGATGAAATTGGAGAAGAGCACACGGAGCACCGGGTTGCGCTCGGTGCGCTTGCGCGCGGCGGGGCGGTCTTCTGCATCCCCATCCTGCTCCGCGTCCGCCGCACGCGCGCGCTCGCGCTCTGTGGGCACCGAATAGCCCAGCGGGCGGGACACTTCACGCCGGATATCGGCGGCCAGTTTCTCCTTGCCTTCACGCAGCAGCAGTTCCGAGGAAGTACGCTGGGATACCAGCATCAGGATGCCGCTGCGGATGGTGGGCAGGTACAGCTTGACCTGCTCGGCGGTCTTGGCGTCTTCCAGCTCCAGGGTGATTCCGATCTGGGCAAAACGGTCACCGCCCGGATCGGCCAGATTCACCACCATGTTTTCCATCGGCAGGAAGGTGGGTGCGACTTTGGGCGCCTCCTTGCGGGCAGCGGGGGCACCGCCCTCCTCCTCGTCTGCGTGCGAGCGGCTGGACAGAAACCAGGCCGCAGCGCCGCCCCCAATCACCAGCACCGCCACCACGACACCGATGATGATGATGAGCATCTTCTTGCTTTTGGCCGGGGCCGCTGCGGGGGGTGGGGCTGACACGATGGATGTTCCTTGCGGTAGGGAGCAAGCCGTGCATGCGCTCTCAAAGTGCAAGCAAAGCCGGATGGCCCATTATTGGACGGGGGTGCAACCAATAATAGCCAGAATAAAAGCCCAAAACCATGGCATTCACTGCGCTCATGTCCCGTGCGGGCTCAGGCGACGGCCCCAAAAAAGCCGGCGCCGCCCGCGGCGTGCCTACACAAAGATGTCCACGGCGCGCTCGCCCCCGCCACCGCCCCGCACAAGGGACGCAGTGCCCGCAGGCGCACTCGACACCACCTGCGCCTGGCGGGCGCCTTCGCGGTGGCGGGATTGCCCCGAATCACCGCCCTGCCCTCCGGCACCATCCCGCGCCGACGTACCGACCGACATGCCTGAGAGAACCAGTCCTTCGCTGCGCAGCAGCTCCCTCAACTGGGCCATGCTCTGGTCGAGCAGTTCACGCGTCTGCGCCTGGTCGCTGCGGAAAGAGACATGCGCCTCATTGCCGGACAGGGACACGGACACCTCCACGGGCTGGCCGTCGCGATTGAGCGTCAGCTCCGCGTTCTGCGTCTTCTGGTTGACCCAGTAAGCGACCTGATCGGCCACCTGCTCCTCCACCCCTGCGGAACCCGGATCGACAAACACGGAGGCGTTGTCCACATTCCCGGTGTCGAGCGGGGATGCCCCAGCCCCACTTTCGGACCATGCCCCCCCTCCGGCATGCTCCTCACCCGCGCGGCCGCCACCGGAAGACTCAGCCCCTCGCACCGACACGGCCCCCGCCAGCGCGCTCTCGGCCAGCAGCGGACTCAGCTCGGTGCCGACAGGGCTGCCCGACGATCCGGCGCCACGGTCTGCAGCACCACCGGCGGCATGCAAACCTGCGGCCGGGCGCTCGCTCACAGCCTGCGCCAACGCCGCTGCAGTGCTGTGGGCGACGGACAGGCGTTGCGTGGAGTCCCCTGCGACGGCCTGCCCCACGGACGTGTCGGCCCCCACAGTGCCAACGGACCTCTGCGCCTGGGCACTTTGCATGCGCGAGAAGATGCGGCCAAACCCCGCCACCGTGCCTTGGGCCGGCCCATCCTGGAGGTCTGCCGACGCATCCAGTTTGGCCGTCTCGGCCACCAGCCCCTGGGGGACGCCGCCCCACACCATGTCGTTCAACGCGGCGGCAGCACCCAAGGCACTGCCCGCCTGCGTTCCGCCCAACAGTGCACTGTTGGCCAGGGCGTCCGGCCGCAGAGTGCCGTCACTCTGCCGCACCAGCCCCGCGTCCGCACCGCTGGCAGCAGGCGCCAACAAGCCTTGCCAGGCCGCGACAGCCGCAGCCTCCATCGCCGTGGCCGCAGCATCGGTCGCGATATCCACAGGAGGCACATCTGCGCTCACCATCTCGGCGACGCCGCCGCCCTCCGGCAAACCATCCAGCGCAGCCAGCAACGCCAGAAACCCCCCTGAAGCCGCAGCATCGCCAGACGCATCCGCCCCTTGCTGCGCAGGCGCCTTGGCGCGTGTGGCATGGGCTGCCTGGGTGCCCTGCGAAGACGAAATTTTTGCCTGTTCCATGGTCAATACTCCTGGCCCTGAGAGCCCTGTCCCGCGTTGCGGTACTGCAGCGCGGCCCGTTCATCGGTTTGTTTTTGATCTCTGCGCATCTGCAGCAACTCCAGGTCGTGGCGCCGCTTTTCCACGACCTTGCGCAGGCTCGTGAGGCGCAGTTCGGCCTCCAGCAGCGCACGCTGGGCGCTCTCAACCCGGCCCGACTGGTCGCTCACCACGCCCGCCTGGATGCTGGCCGCATGGCCCAGGCGGTTCATGAACTGATAGTGGTGGTACATCACTTCAGGCTGCACCGCCGTATCGGCCTTCATTCCCCAGCGGGACTCGGTTTCACGGGCGTAGTCCTCCAGTTGGTCGAGCTGAGCACGCGCCGCCTGCTGCGCAGCCAGCGTGTCCTGCAGCACCTTGCGTGCCGCATCCCGTTTACGGAAGGCCACATCCACGGCCACCGAGAGGGAGTTCAGGTTGGACATGGCAAATGGCCGATCAGATTCAACGGTCCAGCACCGAGGCCATGGCCGTCACGCTCTGGTCCATGGAGGCCGCCTCGAACATGTCCTGCTGCAGAAAACCCGCCATTTGCGGCTGGAGGCGGATCGCCTCGTCCAGCGCGGGGTCCGAGCCACTCATGTACGCCCCCACCTGCACCAGATCACGGCTTTTCTGGTAGCGCGAGTACACGGCGCGGAAGTTTCGTGCCAAATCAAAATGCCCGCGCGACACCACGTTGTGCATCACCCGCGAAGCCGATTGCTCGATATCGATGGCGGGGAAATGCCCCGTCTCGGCCAGCGCCCGCGACAGCACGATGTGCCCATCCAGAATGGCACGCGCCGCATCGGCAATGGGGTCCTGCTGGTCATCGCCCTCCGACAGCACGGTGTAGAAAGCCGTGATGGAGCCCACCCCGTGCAGGCCATTGCCACTGCGCTCCACCAGTTGCGGCAGCTTGGCAAAACACGAAGGGGGATACCCCTTGGTGGCAGGCGGCTCGCCAATGGCCAGCGCAATTTCGCGCTGGGCCATGGCATAGCGGGTGAGCGAATCCATGAGCAACAGCACATGCTGGCCCTTGTCGCGAAAATGTTCGGCCACGGCCGTGGCATAGGCCGCGCCCTGCATGCGCAGCAGCGGCGGCGCATCGGCGGGCGCAGCCACCACCACCGACCGTGCCCGGCCTTCCTCGCCCAGGATGTCTTCCACAAACTCTTTGACTTCACGGCCGCGCTCGCCGATGAGCCCCACCACAATCACATCTGCCCGGGTGTAGCGGGCCATCATGCCCAGCAGCACACTTTTGCCCACACCAGAACCTGCAAAAAGGCCCAGGCGCTGGCCACGCCCCACGGTCAACAAGGCATTGATGGCACGCACGCCCGTGTCCAGGGGCTCCCGGACCGGGTCACGGTCCATGGCATTGATCTGCCGGCGCCCCATGGGTTCGGCCACCACATCCTGCACGGGCCCTCCATGGTCCAGCGGCAGGCCCTGGGCATCCACCACGCGCCCCAGCAAGCCGTCGCCCATGGGCAAACGCAGCACACCTGCGCGCTGCACAGGCCGCGGCGGCTCACCCAGGCGGGGCATGGGAATGTAAGGCGCGGCAGGAACCACACTGGCGCCACTGGAAAGACCATGGATGTCGCCAGCGGGCATCAGGAACGCGCGGTCGGCCGAAAAACCCACCACCTCGGCCAGCACCGGCTCATGCCCCGGCATCTGCACCATGCACTGAGATCCCACCGGCACCCGGATGCCCACCGCCTCCAGCACCAGGCCCGTCAGCCGGGTGAGCGTGCCGCGTGTTTCCAGCGGCGCCCCCTCGGCCACGCGCTCGCGCGCATCGTCCATGAAGCGCGTCCAGGCGGAGGGCGTCTCAACGGTCATCGCCGTCCCCTTCGTCGCTCCATGGCGACTGCAGGCCCAGTGCCGCGATGGCTCGCTGCCAGCGCTTGTCGAGGCTGCCATCCACTGCGGTTCCTGCGGACTCCACCAGGCAGCCCCCCGCAGGCACCGCCGCATCGGCCAACCACTGCACACCCGGCGCATCGATCTCCTCGCGCAAGGGCTGCGCCATGGCGTCCATGTCCACCGGATTCAAACGCACCGTGGCAGGACGCCCCTCGGTCACCAGCATGCCGACGGCCTCCCGCACCACGGGCTGCAACGCGTTGGGGTTGACGGACAGCTCCTGGCGCACCACCTGGCGCGCAATGTCGCACGCCAGCTCCAGCAGTTGCTGCGCCATCTGCTGCTGCATGTCGATCAGGCTGGCATCCAGCGTCTGCAGCACCCCTTGCAGGCGCTGGGCCGCGTCATGCCCCTGCTGGGCGATGTACTCGTCCATGCGGCGCTGCCACTCCAGCCCGGTCTGCGCCTGCCCCTGGGCAAAACCCTCGGCATAGGCGTCATCACAGGCCTGCTGCACCAGCGCCTGCTGAGCAGCTTCATCAATCTCGACCGGTATTTCAGCCACGGGTTCGGGCTCGGGCTCCACCAGGTCGGAGCCATCCACAGCGCCAAACTTCCACTGCTTGAAGTCGCCCACTTCCTCGCTGGGAATGAAGCGCGAGTAGGAGCGCTGGCTAGACGAAGGCATCATCACCACCGCCTCCGATCACGATCTGGCCTTCGTCGGACAGGCGACGCACGGTCTTGAGGATTTCCTTTTGCTGCGCTTCGACTTCGGACAGCCGCATGGGGCCACGGGATTCGAGGTCTTCGCGCAGCGCTTCGGAGGCACGCGAGGACATGTTCGACAGGAATTTCTCGCGCAGTTCCGGCACCGCGCCCTTGAGGGCCACGATGAGGGTTTCGGACGCCACTTCCTTGAGCACCGCCTGGATGGCCTTGTCGTCGAGCTTGAGCACATCTTCGAACACGAACATCTTGTCCATGATCTTCTGGGCCAGGTCCGGGTCGTAGCCCCGGATGGACTCGAGCACCACGGCGTCCATGTTGCCACCCAGCAAGTTGATGATTTCTGCGGCCGCCTTGACGCCTCCCAAAGAACTTTTGCGGATCTTGTCGCCGCCCGCCAGCACCTTGAAAAGCACCTCGTTGAGGTCCTTGAGGGCCGTAGGCTGAATGCCTTCGAGCGTGGCCACGCGCAACAGGATTTCGCTGCGCTGGCGGTCGGTCAGGTGCATCAGAATGCCCGAGGCCTGGTCGCTGTCCAGGTGCACCAGGATGGCCGCCACGATCTGGGGATGCTCATTGCGCAGCAGCTCGGCCACGGAGAGCGGGTCCATCCACTTGAGGCTTTCGATGCCCGAGACATCGCCGCCCTGCAAAATGCGGTCGATCAGCAATCCGGCCTTGTCATCCCCCAGCGCGCGCTTGAGCACGGCGCGCACGTAGTTGCCGGTGTCAGACACCAGCAGGCTTTGCGCGGCTGCCGCGTTGGAGAACTTGTTGATGACCTCGTCCACCTTCTCGCGCGACACCGAGCGCATGCGCGCAATGGTCTCGCCCAGCTTCTGCACTTCCTTGGGCGAGAAATGCTTGAAGACTTCGGCCGCTTCCTCTTCGCCGAGGGACATCAGCATGATGGCGGCATCGTGGAGGCCTTGGTCGTCCATGGTGGGGGTCCGTGCAGTCGGTGGCTAGACGGGCTCGCCGTTCAGCCAGGTCTTGAGAATATTGGCAACGGCCACGGGATTTTCCTTGGCGAGCACGCGCGCGTCTTCCAGGCGCAGCTGCTCGGGCGTTGCTGGCACCACTTCGTCCTTCCGGGACGGTGCGGGCAGCGCGGGGCGCTCGGGCGTATCGGCCTCCAGGGCATCCAGCTGGCCACCGGCCACAGGCGCGGCGCTGGACTTGGCAGGTGCGGCACCCTTGAGGGCGGGCCGCACCAGGCCGAGCAACACCAGGGCAGCAAACAGCACCGCCCCCACCGGCCACGCGAAGGTCTTGGCCAGATCGATCACCTCGGGCTGCTTCCACAGCGGAATGTCGGTGGACGGTGCCGCCGTGACCTGGAACGGCGTGTTCATAAGGTTGACCGAGTCGCCCCGTTCCTTGTTGAAACCAATGGTCTCACGCACCAGAGCCGTCATCTGCTCGATCTGTTCGGGCGTGAGTGCCTTGGTCACCGTCTTGCCCTTGTCTTCGCCGGACTGGTAGTTGACCACCACCGCAGCGCTCAGGCGCTTGACCGCGCCGGTGCTGCCCCGCGTGACGCGCACGGTCTTGTCCACTTCGTAGTTGGTGGTCGATTCGCGCTTGTTCGTCGCCTCTTCCGTGCCCTGCTGCTGGCCGCCCGCGTTGGGCGCTGGGTTGGCGCCATTGATGGGCGCTGCAGAAGGGGCTGGCGGCTGGTTGGCCACTGCACCGGGCACACCGGTGGCGGTCTTGCTGGAGTTTCCCCGGCTCTCCAGCACCTGCTGGCTGCGGATCGCGCTGGAATCGGGCGTCTGGTTGGGGCGGAACTGCTCGGAGGTCGACTCGGTTTGCGTGAAGTCCACCTCGGCCGTCACCTGCGCCTTGACGTTTTCTCGGCCGACCACAGGCTCCAGGATGTCCATGATGCGGCGGGTGTACTGCTGCTCGATCTGCTGAACATACAGCAGTTGCTGGGCATTCACCTCGGCCCCACCGGCATTGTCGGGCGTCTGCGACAGCAGCTTGCCCGTATCGTCCAGCACGCTCACGGCAGAGGGAGCCAGCTCGGGCACGCTGGAGGCGACCAGGTGCACGATGCCGGCCAGCTGGGCACGGTCCAGGATGCGGCCGGGATGCAGGCTCACCAGCACCGAGGCCGACGGTTTTTGCTGCTCACGGAAAAACCCGTTCTGGTTGGGAAGCGCCAGGTGCACCCGCGCACCCTGCACCGACGACAGCGCCTGGATGGAGCGGGTGAGTTCGCCTTCCAGGCCGCGTTGGAAATTCAGGCGCTCCTGGAACTGCGTCATCCCGAACTTGCTGGATTCCATCAGCTCGAAACCGGCCACCGACCCCTTGGGCAGACCCTGGGTGGCCAGACGCAGGCGCACATCGTGCACACGGTCCGCCGGGATCAGAATGGCGCCGCCGCCCTCTGCGTGCTTGTAGGGCACATTCATCTGCGACAGCTGGGCCACGATGGCGCCGCCATCCTTGTCGTTCAGGTTGGCGAACAGCACCCGGTAGTCCGGCTGGCGCCCCATAACGATGGCCGCCAAGGCTGCGGCCACCAGCAGCGCCGCCCCCACGCCCAGCCGCATGCGCTGCGCCCGGTCGAGGGCGGACAGCCGCTGCAGCCAGTTGGGGCTGGCGGGCGGCGGGAGCGGATTGAGAGGGACTTCAGCAACAGCAGACATCTTGCTTTTCCAGTAAAGCAGGTCCGGCAACAGACCTGGCGTGGTGTCGATTATTCGGTCACGCCTCCACCATGTTCGCTGGATAAGCCGCCCGTTTGACCATCAATTCCGAGCGATGGGCGCCAGGGCGGTGGCTAGGATACGCAGCATACCGCCATTCCCTACGGATACAGCCATGGACCTTCGCATCTCAAGCTCTACCGCCCCCCTCTCGGGCGCAGGCGTGGCGCGCCGTGCCGTGGCGCCGCAAGACACGGGCAATGACGTGGGATTTTCGGGCGCCCTCAAAGGGGCCCTGCAGTCAGTGAGCGCAGCGCAGAACCGCTCGTCCGAACTGCAAAGAGAGGTTCAGTTGGAAAACCCCTCGGTGAGCCTGGAAGAAACCATGGTGGCCATCCAGAAGGCCCAGATCGGTTTTCAGGCAACGCTGCACGTACGCAACCGCATGGTGCAGGCCTACACCGACATCATGAACATGCAGGTGTAGCAGTGCCCCCCTGAGGCGCTGCGCGCCTTCCCCCCGCTCTCGCAGCGCTACGCACTGCGGGCAGGGGGACGCCGCCCTCGCTGCGGGGCGGCCCTTGCCCGGCTGCCCTGACACTGGTACGCCCCCGTTTCGAGCGACAGCGCAAGCATCAAAACTCCTGATTTGATAGCAACCAGCGCTTAGTGGGAGCGCGGAGAAGCCCATTTTTTCCATAAAAAAAGCCAACCTCACAGGGTCGGCTTTGTCTTGGGGCTCGTCGCACGCCTCAGTGCATCATCTGCGGCTGCCCTTCGAACAGGTGTTCGAACTGCGCCAGCCAGGGTTCGGCCAGGCAGCGGATCTGGGCATCGTTGCGCAGGATGCGCTGCATGATGCGGGTTTTTTCCCGGCGGTGCTCGGGCAAAAGCTCATGCTCCTGTGCCTTGAAGCGCAGCTGTTCGATCAGCACGGCGCAGGCGCCTTCATAGCGCACCACACCATCCCAGTCCTTGAGCCGGGCGGCCTCCAGCATCTTGGCGCTGCTGTCTTCGATCGCCTTGTAATAGTCAATCAGCATGTGTGACATGGTTCAGGCCTCCACCAGCACCGGCTGGCCCGAGGCAGGCGTGTCGGCAGAAGAGCCGGCGCCCGTTTTCTTGATTTCATTCCAACCCAGGGCCACCGGCTCGATCAGGCGCATGACCTCCTGCATCATCGCGTCGTCATTGCGGGCATTGGCCAGGATCAGGCGGCGCATGCAGTAGTCGTACAGCGCACCCAGGTTTTCGGCCAGCTCGCCGCCATCCACCTTGTCGAGCGAGGTGCTCAGCCCCTCTTCGAGGATGCGCACCGCCTTGGAGACGGCATTGACCTTGCCCAGCACGTCACCACGTGCCATGGCGCCACGCGCCGTGGCGATGGAATTCAGAACACCTTCATACAACAGGCTGACCAGTTGGTGCTGGTCGATCGTGTGCATGCTGGTCTCTACATTGATGCGCTGATAAGCGTTGGCTGCACGGGGGCTGTAGGCGCTGAACATGCTGACAATCCTTCCGAGGTATTACTTAAGTTATCGGCTCGCGCCAGAAAAACTGAAGCCTCTGTTTAGCCCGTCGATTTGTTCCAGGCAGCCACCTGCTGCGAGATGTACGCATTCAGGCCATTCAAGCTGCTCAACTGGGTGTCCAGTGCGTTATAGCGCCGCGTGATGCGTTTTTCAAATGCGTCAACCTTTTCGTTCACGCGGGTTTGGTCCTGGGCGTTGCGCTTGAGGCTCAGCTGCAGGGTGTCATCCTTGGATTTGAAGAAACCATTGTTGGCCAGCAAGTTGGTGGTCAGTGCCTTCAGCTGCACGGCAATGCCATCGGCCGCTCCGCCGCCGGTGCTGCGGAACAGATTTTTCACGTCCTCGGGCTTTTCCGACAGGGCCTTGCTCAGCTTGGTGGCGTCCACGGCCAGGTTTCCGCCCAGCTGCTGCGTGATGCCGACATCTGCCAGCCGCTGGAAGGCCCCGCCGCCGGTAGAGATCGACTGGATCGCGTTGCGCAGCGAGTTCTGCAGTGCCACAGCGGTCGAATCGCCTTGCAGCAGACCCGCCGAACTGGTCTTCGCGTCGTACTTGGTCGCCTCCTGAAGCAGTTCGTTGACGGCGTTGTAGGCCTTCACGAACCCGTCGATGTTGGACTTGATGGCCGACTCGTCCTTGCCCACGGTGATTTCAATCGGTGCCGTGGTGACTTGCTCGGCTTTGAAGGTCACGCCCGAGATCGTGGAGGCAAACGTGTTGGTGGCCGAGGACACGGCAATCCCGTTGACCATGGCCTTGGCATCGGCCGCTGGCTGCGTGACCGTGGTGCCATTGACCAGGCGCGACAAGCCCGTGGCATCGTTGTTGCCGGCGCTCAAAGGGTCGGTATCGCCATCTTCCATCACGCTCAGGCGAAACCCGAACTCCTCGCCGGTGCTTTTGCTGCGCAGCAAAAGGCGCTCCCCCGAAGCATCCGTGAGGACTGACGCCGTCACCCCCCCATTGGCGCCATTGATCTTGCTGGCCACGTCCGCGAGCTTGTCGCTCGCGCTGATGGTGATATCGACCGGCTGGCCGCTGCCGGGCGTGAAAGACGAGGGAGCCACACTCCACTTGCCCAGTTCGAGCCGCAATGTCCCGGCGCCCAGTGCGCCCCCCACAGGCAACAGGGCTGCAGACGCAGTGGCCTGCGCCTTGGCCAGGCCTTGCACCTCCACACTGAAGGTGGTGGGCAAGGTGCCGCCCACGGCGGTGGCGGACACAAATTTGGAATCAGAGGAGGAGGTGGTCACGCCGTTCCAGCCGGTCACGCTGGTCAGCTTGCTGGCTGCGTCCTGCAGCGTGGAGACCAGCGACTTGATCTGCCCAAAGGCAGAGATCTTGGTCTTGACCGTGGCTGCCTGCACCGTGAGTTTGTTCAACGGCTCTTTTTCCAGTTCGACCAACTTGGAAATGATGTTCTTGACATCAAGTCCGTTCGTGCCGACACCTACGGATGAAATGGTAGCCATACAAACCTCCTGAACTGGTCCAACGGAAATTATGGCGCCGAACGGCGACAACAAACGTCCGTAAACACGCCAGGAAACCCGTCTTATCCAGCGGTCCTGGCACCCGCCTTCCAGAAAGCCAAATGGCGGCGACAGAAAAATCTGCCGCCGCCCGGTCCGTCAGGGCGCTGCAACGCCCTGACCACCATGCCCGCTGCTTAACGCAGCAGGGCCAACACACCCTGCGGCAGCTGGTTGGCCTGGGCCACCATCGCCGTGCCGGCCTGTTGCAGGATCTGCGAGCGCGACAGGTTGGCGGTTTCTGCGGCGAAGTCGGCGTCCAGGATACGCGAGCGCGAAGAGGACAGGTTTTCCGACGTCACTTGCAGGTTGCTGATCGACGTTTCAAAACGCGATTGCAGGGCACCGAGCTTGGCGCGTTCGCCGTTGATGAAGGCCAGGGCCGAGTCCACGGTTTTCAGCGCGTTGGTCGCGTTGCTGAACGTGGTCACGTCCAAGTTGGCCACCGTTTGCAGGGCCGAGCCGCCAGCGTCCAGCTGATTGCTGGCCGAGGTCACGGCGAAGGACTTTTCCGAGTCCAGCGTGATGTAGCCGCCGGTGTTCACGTTTTCCACGGTGGCAGCCGCAGAGCTCAGCGTGGTCGTAGCGCCGTTCGCCGCACCAGCTGCGTCGTAGCCCGTCACCGTCACGTTGGCCGCATTGGCGTTGGTCGTATCACCCACCACGATGTTGTTGCCGGTGGCGTTGCTCAGAACGATCTGGCTGCCGTCGGAGCTCAGCGAGGCATTGATACCGGTCTTGGCAGACTGGTCGTTGATGGCGGACACGGCGGCCGACAGGCGGTCGGTGCCGGTGGCCG
>JADMJR010000218.1 GCA_018780365.1 Acidovorax sp.
GGACAAGAGCACGCGGATGTGCATCTTGTAGGCCTTGCTCTCCAGGTATTCGAAAAAGCGCTTGATGCCGTACCACTGCTTGCTCCACTGGCCGTCCTTGTAGCCAGGGGCGCCGCCGATCACCCATTTCTTCTGGTCGTCGGTGAGCTTGTACCAGGGCGTGTCGCGCGGAATGCCTGCCGCCTCTGCGTGGCGCATGAGGTCGTCCTGCGCCTCCTTCCATGCAGGCGTCTGGATGGTTTTGATGGCCCCTGCGCGCAGGGTGAGCTTGTCGTTGGGGATGACCAGGCCGTAGTCCACGCCGATCACACGGCCAAAACCCCGGCAGCTGTCGCACGCGCCCACGGCGGAGTTGAAGGAGAAGGCGGACGGAATGGGGTCGCTGTAGCGCAGGTCGCTGTCGGGGCAGTGCAGGCCGGTGGAGAAGCGCCACAGCTCGGGTTCCCCTTCATCTACCAGCCGATACACGTTGAGTCGCCCTGTGCCGCGCTTGAGCGCCACCTCAATCGCCTCGATCACCCGCGCCTTCTCGGCATTGCCCAGGCGGAAGCGGTCGGCCACCACATCCAGCACCTTGCGCGGGCCGGTGGGTGTGGCCACCTCGCGCTCGGCCTGCACCTTGGTGAAGCCGCTGGCGGACAGCCATTGTTCGACCTGTTCGGCCGACGTATTGGCGGGCAGTTCCACCGGGAAAGTCAAAACGATGCGCGGGTCACTGGCGGCAGTGCAGCGCGCGGCCAGCTCGGCGTAAATGGTCTCGGGCGAGTCGTGCCGCACCGGCTGCGCGGTCTGCTTGTCGAACAACTGGCCGGCGCGCGCGAACAACAGCTTCAGGTGGTCGTTCAGCTCCGTCATCGTGCCGACGGTGGAGCGGCTGGAGCGCACGGGGTTGGTCTGGTCGATGGCAATGGCCGGGGGCACGCCCTCGACCTTGTCCACGGCGGGCTTGTCCATGCGGTCCAGGAACTGGCGCGCATAGGCGCTGAAGGTCTCCACATAGCGGCGCTGGCCTTCGGCATACAGCGTGTCGAACACCAGGCTCGATTTGCCCGAGCCGCTGGGGCCCGTGACCACCGTCAGTTCGCCGGTGCGGATGTCCAGGTCCAGGTTCTTGAGGTTGTGCTGGCGTGCGCCGCGGATACGGATCAGTCCCTGGGTCATGTGGGCAATCTTTTTCGAGGGTGAGGCGGAACATTCTAGGGACCGCTGCGGGGCCCGTCTGGCCTTGCCGCAATACCCCCTGATTGCGCATCTGCTGACAAGCCCTGTCACAACATCGGGTTATGCCGGTTCGCAAACCGAGTGCATTTGTCTAAAGTACCCGGACAATTCCAAGGAGACGACCATGTACAGATGGACACAATGGGGAGCCGCGGCAGCCCTGACCGCCGCGCTGTGCGGCACGGGCCATGCCCAGATCCTGATCGGGCAAACCGCAGGTTTCTCCGGGCAAGTGGCGGCTGGCGTCAAAGAAACCACCGATGGTGCCCTGCTGTACATCAATGCCATCAACGCCAAGGGCGGCGTCAATGGCCAGAAGATCGAGCTGACCTCGCTGGACGACAAGTTCGACCCCAAGCTGGCCGCCGACAACGCGCGCAAGCTGATCGAGGAAAACAATGTGTCGGCGCTGTTCCTCACACGCGGCACGCCCCACACCGAGGCCATCATCCCCCTGCTCGAAAAACACGGCGTGGTCCTGGTGGCCCCCTCCACGGGGGCCATGGTGCTGCACCAGCCGGTGCGCAAGTACATCTTCAACGTGCGCGCCACCTACCAGCGCGAAGCCGAAAAGGCGATCACCCACCTGGCCTCCATGGGCATCACCCGCGTGGCGTTGGTCTATGCGGATGACAGCTTTGGGGCCGACGGCGTGATCGGCGCACAAAAGGGGTTCACCAGCGCCAAGCTGACCCCCGTGGCATCCGAGAAGTTCGACCGCGCCAAGCCCGACTTCAAGCCCATTGCCGCCAAGGTGGCCAAGGGTGACGCACAGGCGGTGCTGATCATTGCGTCCGGCTCGGCGGTGGTGGATGCCGGCAATGCCCTGCGCGCGACCGGATCGGCCGCGCAGATCGTGACGCTGTCCAACAATGCCTCGGGCGGCTTCATCAAGAGCCTGGGCAACAACGCGCGCGGCGTGATCGTGACCCAGGTCTATCCCAACGAACGCGCCGTGACCTACCCCATGGTCAAGGAAGCCCAGGAACTGGCCAAGGCCAAGGGCATGAACGAGATCAGCCCCGCCATGCTGGAGGGTTTTGCCGCCGCCAAGGTGCTGGTCGAAGGCCTCAAGCGCGCCGGCCCCAAACCCAGCCGCGACAAGATCCAGGCCGCCCTGGAGGGCATGAAAAAATTCGATCTTGGCGGGCTGGAAGTGAGCTATGGCCCGGACGACCACACGGGGCTGGACTTCGCGGACCTGTCCATCATCGGGACGGACGGCAAGTTCCGGCGCTGACAGCCGCCAGTTGGCCGCAGCGCCCGTGCAGGGCTCTGCGGCGTACGCGTTTCTACAGTTGCCCTGCTGGTGCCCGTCCCTACACTCGGGCGCTCCATATGCAGGAGACAACCCATGAAAATCATTGGCCTGGCTGGCACGCTCTGTACGCTGTGGGCCGCCCTCGGCATCGGCAGCAGTGCCCACGCCCAATTGCTCATCGGCCAGACCGTGGGGATCACGGGTTCGGCCGCCGCCACGGTGGCCGAGTCCATGCAGGGCGCTGCCCTCTACATCGATCACATCAACGCCAAGGGTGGCGTGGGTGGGCAGAAGATCGAAGTGATCTCGCTGGACGACAAGTTCGACCCCAAGCTCACACTGGAAAACACCCGCACCCTCATTGAAGACAAAGGCGTGATCGGGCTCTTCATGACACGCGGCACGCCCCACACCCAGGGCATCATGCCCCTGCTGGCACAGCATGGCGTGGTGCTGGTGGGCCCCTCCACCGGGGCCATGGTGCTCCATCAACCCGTGCACAAGTACGTCTTCAACGTGCGGGCCACCTACCAGCGCGAGGTGGAGAAGGCCATCACCCACCTCAACACCCTGGGCATCAAACGCATTGGCGTGGTGCATGTGGACGACACCTTTGGCGCCGATGGCCTCGCGGGTGCGCAATCCGGTTTCAAGGCCAACCAGCTGGACGCCCTCTTTATCGAGAAGTTTGACCGCGCCAAACCCGACTACAGCGCCATCGCGCCCCGCGTGGCAGGCAAGCAGCCACAGGCCGTGGTCTTCATCGGCACGGGGGCTGCGGTGGTGGACGGCATCAAGGCCCTGCGTGCCGCAGGTGTCACGGGCCAGATCGTCACCCTCTCCAACAATGCATCGGGCGGCTTCGTGAAATTGCTGGGCGACCAGGCCCGGGGTGTCGTGGTCACACAGGTGTTCCCCTCCGAACGTTCGGTGAACTACCCGGTGGTCAAAGAGGCCATGGAACTGGCCCGTGCAAAAAACATTGCCGATCTCACACCCGCCATGGTGGAGGGTTTTGTCAGTGCCAAGGTGCTGGTGGAGGGGATCAAGCGCGCAGGCCCCAAGCCAGACCGTGCCAAGCTGCACGCCGGCCTGGAGAGCATCAAAAAATGGGACCTGGGCGGGGTCGAGCTGAGCTACAGCCCCACGGACCACAGCGGCCTGGAGTTCGCCGATCTTTCCATCATCGGAAGCGACGGCCGCTTCAAGCGCTGAACCGCCCCATCGCGCACGCCGCCCGGCCTGCGCCATAAAAAAACCCGGTGCTCACACACCGGGTTTTTTGTTTGCTTCACGCTCCGCCGCCAGGCCTGTGCCCAACGGCAAGGGTACTGCCCCTGGCAGAGGCCGCCCCCGCGTTTGTTTCTATTACTGGGCGCTGGCCGGTGCTGCAGGTGCCGAAGCGGGCGCAGCCGTAGCAGCAGGGGCCGCAGCGCTGGAGGCAGGCTCCGGTGCATGCACGGCATCGGCGCCATGTTTTTCACCGCCCATGTCGGCCTTGTCGCCCGCCACGATGATCACGTACATCGACAGCGCTGCAAACAAAACGAAGCCAACAACAATCTTCCACATAAAAATCTCCTTGGGTCCTTGGGAATGGGTTTGTTCAATCAAAGGGCCTGGCTGACGCGCAGGGTTATCGGTTGTACTGGTGCACGGCACAAGCCCCTTGATGGAACACAGGGCCCGCCCCTTGCGGGTTGGGCCCTGCACACCGGTGGTTGCCGATCGGCAACCCCGCAGGGTCACCGGTCGGCCATCACGGATCAGTCGTTGGCGTAGATGTCCACGTCCTTGGTTTCCTTGATGAACAGGCCACCGATCACCACCGTGGCACCGGCAATGATGATGGGGTACCACAGGCCGTTGTACATGTTGCCGGTCTGGGCCACGATGGCAAACGCCGTGGTGGGCAGCAGGCCGCCGAACCAGCCGTTACCGATGTGGTAGGGCAGCGACATCGACGTGTAGCGGATGCGGGTGGGGAACATTTCCACCAGCATGGCGGCGATGGGGCCGTACACCATGGTCACCAGCAGCACCAGGTAGACCAGGATCGCGATGACCATGACCTTGTCGATGCGGGCGGGGTCTGCCTTGGTAGGGTAACCAGCGGCCTTCAGCGCATCGGCCACGGCCTTCTTGAACTCGCCGTCCTTCTTCTTGGCTTCGTCAGCGGGCAGGCCCTTGCTGCTGTAACCGGTGATGGAGGTCTCACCGATCTTGATCACGGCGGGGGCGCCTGCCGCGGCGGGGGCGTTTTCGTAGCTCACCGAAGCGGCGGCCAGCACCTGCTTGGCGATGTCGCACGAGCTGGTGAACTTGACGGTGCCAGTGGGGTTGAACTGGAACGAGCACTCGTTGGCATCAGCAACCACCACCACCTTGTTCTTGGCCTGGGCTTCCGCCAGCGCGGGATTGGCCGCCTTGGTCAGGGCGCCGAACACGGGGAAGTAGGTCAAAGCAGCCAGCAGGCAGCCTGCCAGGATGATCGGCTTGCGGCCAATCTTGTCCGACAGCGAACCGAACAGGATGAAGAAGGGCGTGCCGATCAGCAGCGAGATGGCCACGAAGATGTTGGCGGTCGCACCATCGACCTTCAGAGCCTGCGTCAGGAAGAACAGTGCATAGAACTGGCCCGAGTACCACACCACAGCCTGGCCAGCCGTCAGGCCCACCAGTGCCAGGATCACGATCTTGAGGTTCTTCCACTCGCCGAAGGATTCCTTCAGAGGGGCCTTGGAGGTCTTGCCCTCGGCCTTCATCTTCTGGAAAGCAGGCGATTCGTTCATGGCCAGACGGATCCACACCGAGATGGCCAGGAGCACGATCGACACGATGAACGGAACACGCCAGCCCCAGTCGGCAAAGGCCTCTTCGCCGATGACGGTGCGGGTGCCCAGAATCACCATCAGCGACAGGAACAGGCCCAGCGTTGCCGTGGTCTGGATCCATGCCGTGTAGGCACCACGCCGACCGTGCGGAGCATGCTCGGCCACATAGGTGGCAGCACCGCCGTACTCACCGCCCAGGGCCAGGCCCTGCAGCAGGCGCAGCACAATCAGGATGATGGGAGCGGCCACACCGATGGAGGCGTAGGTGGGCAGGATACCCACGATGAAGGTGGACAGGCCCATGATCAGGATGGTGACCAGGAACGTGTACTTGCGGCCGATCATGTCGCCCAGGCGGCCGAAGAAGATGGCGCCGAACGGACGAACAATGAAGCCCGCCGCAAACGCCAGCAGCGCGAAGATGAAGGCGGAGCCCGCATCCAGACCGCTGAAGAACTGCTTGGCGATGATGGCCGCGAGCGAGCCGTACAGGTAAAAGTCGTACCACTCGAAAACGGTGCCGAGCGAAGACGCGAAGATGACCTTCCGCTCTTCGGGCGTCATCGGCCGCGGTGCGGGATGGGCTGTAGCCATGGTGAATGTCTCCTATTGGTTATTCAGACCGCACTGCGGCGGGCTGTACGCATTCTTGGAGATAGCACTGACCACGCTCTGACGCGAAACCAACACGAGCTTGCACCAAACTGACCGCTCTCTGACAACTTAGGGTGAAACCCGCAGAGACGCTTTCAGCATGCGAGAACTGCTCATTTTTTGGGGGGCAAGCCCGAGGGAAGCTGACGAACCGCATCCCAGTCCGCCCCCTCAAACCACGGGTCGGCATCGAGGTAGGCACGCAGCATGGGCAGGCCATCGAGCCCCCAGAACAGCTTGCCATCCACCTCGAACGCCGGCACGCCAAACACCCCCGTTGCCTGCGCGGCCTCGGTGTTGGCGCGCAGCAGTGCCTTGGGGCCATCGCTGTTCGCGTCCTGGCCTGGGCGAATCTGTTCGGCCAGCTCGGCCGCCAGCGCGGCCAGGCGCGTTGCATCCAGCGCATCGTGCCCGCCCTGCCACACGTGGCGCAGCACCGTGCCCGCCACAAAGCGGTTGATGCAGCCATCGTCGCTGCAGGCCAGCGCCTGGCGCAGCAAGGGCAGCGGGTTGAACGGGTGGCGCGCAGGCATCTGCAGCGGCGTGCCCTGCGCGTGGCCCAGCCAGGTCACGTGGCGGTAGGTCCAGTCGCGTTTGGGCGCAATGCCCGCCGGGCCGGGGTTGGCATGCTGCTGCAGCAGCGCGCCCAGCAGCACGGGCTGGTAGGCCACGCTGTAGCTCAGGCCCTCCAGCACCTCGGGCAGGCGCTCGAACGCGAGCCAGGCATAGGGCGAGACAAAGTCCAGGTAGAAGGTGATGTGCTTCATGTCAACTCTCCATGTCATTGCACGGCAACCCACCGTGCACAAAACGGGCGCGGCCCGGGCGAGGGCCGCCGCGCAAGGGCCGCCCCGCCGCGCTGGCTGCGTCCACCTGCCCGCATTGCGCAGCCATGCGAGAGCGGGGGGAAGCGGCGCTGCCGCTCAGGGGGGTGTCTCAGAGCTGATGCCCGCGCGGTCCAGCAGTTGCGCCCAGATGCCCCGGCGCAAGCTGCCATCGGCACGCGACCAAAGGCGGATCTCGTCCAGCGAGCGAAAACAGCCCTCGCAGTGGCTGCGGTCGGGCGACATGCGGCACACCGAGATGCAGGGCGAAGGCACGGGTTCGGCATTTTCATCATCAAAATGGCCGTCTGCGCGCAACTGTATTGCCTTAGCAGCTAGCAAATCAATAGCATTCATGCCGCTACCGGGGTTTGGACCACATCCACCACCGGGGCGCCCGTCAGGCGCTGCAGGTCGCTGGGGTGCAGCGCAAACACGCCATGCGGGTGCCCTGCGGCCGCCCACACCACCTCAAAACGCAGCAGGTCCTGGTCGATCAGCGTGACGGGCGGCGTGGCATGGGCCACGGGCGAGACACCGCCAATCGAGAAGCCCGTGCGGCTTTTCACGAAGTCGGCGTCGGCCCGGCCAATCTTGCCGCCCACATGGGCCTCCACCTTTTTCTCATCCACGCGCCGGTCGCCCGAGGTCACCACCAGCACGGCCACATCGTCGCTCTTGCGGCGAAAGATGATGCTCTTGGCAATCTGCCCCACGGCAATGCCCAGCGCATCGGCCGCCTGCTGCGCGGTGCGCGCGGCGTCGTCCAGCATCTGCGGGCGGTGGGGGTGGCCCAGGGACTCCAGCGCCGCAGCCACGCGCTGCACGCCCTCGGGCAGGGTTTTCAGTTCAGCTCCACACACAGTTTTCTCCTGCGCCAAGGGGGTCAGCCAGCGCGTTTGGTAAGCAGCGCATTCGCCGCCCGGGAATTGGGTTTGCGGCCGAGGAAATCGCTGATGTACGCGCCCGCATCAATGAGCTTATCAAGATCAATGCCAGTATCTATGCCCATGCCCTGCAGCATGTAGACCACATCCTCGGTCGCCACATTGCCCGTGGCGCCCTTGGCATAGGGGCAGCCGCCCAGACCGGCCACGGACGACTGGTAGTTCCACACCCCCAGCTCCAGCGCCGCCAGCGTGTTGGACAGCGCCTGGCCGTAGGTGTCGTGGAAGTGGCCCGACACCTCGTCGATGCCAAAGTGCTGCAGCGTGGCCTCGATGGCGCGCTGCACCTTGCGCGGCGTGCCCACGCCAATGGTGTCGGCCACGTCCACGCGCTGCACGCCGATGCCCTTGAGCAGGCCGGCGAGGTAGGCCACGCGCTCGGGGGCGATCTCGCCCTCGTAGGGGCAGCCTACGGTGCAGCTCATGGCGCCGCGCACGCGGATGCCCGCCGCCAGCGCGGCCTGCACCACGGGCGCAAAACGCTCGATGCTCTCGGCAATGCTGCAGTTGATGTTGCGCTGGCTGAAGGCCTCGCTGGCGGAGCCGAAGACGACGATCTCGTCGGGCTTGTCCAGCACGGCTGCCTCAAAGCCCTTGAGGTTGGGCGTGAGCACCGAATACGCCACGCCACTCTGGCGGGTGATGCCCCCCATCACTTCGTGGTTGTCAGCCATCTGCGGCACCCACTTGGGAGACACGTAGCTGGTGACCTCGATCTCTTGCAAACCCGCCTGCTGCAGGCGGTGCACCAGCTCGATCTTGACGGCGGCGGGCACCAGCGTCTTTTCGTTCTGCAGGCCGTCGCGCGGGCCTACGTCGATGAGTTGGACTCGGGATGGAAGATGGTTGCTCAGGTGCATTGCAGGGCCTCGATTTCTTCGGACAGGGGGGCGGGTTGAACGGCTATTGATCCGGCCCTATGAAGTCTCAATATCCGTTCGCCCTGAGCTTGTCGAAGCCGGGGCGCTCACTGTAAAGAGCCCTTCGACAAGCTCAGGGCGAACGGTTAAAACTTCACCGGGCCGTATCCATGGTTTTTTGGCCTCAGCGGCTGAGGTGGGCATCGCCGCCCCATACGCGGTCAATACAGGCCTTGGTTTTGGACTCCATCCGGCGAATGAGTTCGCGGTTGGCGTTGACCAGGGTTTTCTCGGCGACGATGGCGCGCTGGGTTTCGAGGTTTGGGCGCATCAATTGCCCCATACCTTGTTAATCGAAGATTTAATCTGATCGTCCAACGCAGCAATAGCCTTCTTGTGTTCCTCAATTGAGACTTGGTAGCCCTCCATCTCGGCCACGATTTGGTGTTGGACTTCGAGCGGTGGGAGGGGAATCTGAACCGAAAGAAATTGCGGCTTAGCGATGTTTTTCATGCTGCCGCTTGTCCCGCCACACTTCGCGCTTATGGCCTCTCGCGCTTGTTTCGAAGCAAGCATAAAAGACACATAACGAACACTAACCTCGGGATTCGTAATCAATGTTTGCCAAAGTCGATCTGGCAGGAAAAGAGTGTCGTAATTTTTGTCTACATAAGCGTTGGCACCAACCAAAGCCTCGGTGTTCATCCGGCTGATAATGATCGAATTCGTTCGCACTGGGCACTTCACCAGTGGAGTCTCAGCAGGTAGCACTGCCTTATGTTCTTCTGGATTGAAGGTGCCGGACGTTACACAGCTCGTTTTGAGAATTCCCAGCTCACCACTTATTGCGTTTCTATTCTCAGAGTTAACACTGACGCCCGATTCCAGCTCATCAATGATTTCCGCCAATGACACCATTGGCCATACTCCAGCATGAACTACGGAGATACCGTAACGTTCAGCACTCAAATTGAAGTCCCCGCCCTCCCCAATCCGGCGGCGCCCCACCGCCTGCGCCATTACCCCATCTCCCTCAAACGCCTGCGGTGCCGTCATCCAGCTGCGCAGCAGCCGCGTCGCCTCCGGAAGATCGCTGTGGGCCACCGCCCGCCGCTGCGCGCCCAGGTTGAAACCGTCGTTTTGCACCTTCACAAACAGCACGCTGTCGGTCTGCTTGTGCACGCGCTTGTCCAGAATCAGGATGCTGGTCTTGACGCCGCTGTAGGGGTTGAACACGCCCGCTGGCAGGCTGACCACGGCGACCAGGCTGCTTTCGACCAGCATCTTGCGCAGCGCCTTGTAGGCCGTGCCGCTCTGAAAGATGATGCCTTCGGGCACCACGATGGCGGCGCGGCCGGTGGCGGTCAGGTGCTCGGCCATGTAGTCCACAAACAGCACTTCGCTGCGGGTGGCCTGCACGCTAAAGCGCTTGTGCGGCTTGATGCCGCCCTTGGGGCTCATGAACGGCGGGTTGGCCAAAATCACGTCGGCCAGCTCGTTCCACTTGTCGTCCTGCGTGAGGGTGTCGTACTCGGTGATGTGAGGGTCGGCAAAGCCGTGCAGGTACAGGTTGACCAGGCTCAGGCGCACCATGTCGGGCGAGATGTCGTAGCCGCGGATCGCGCGGGACAGGCGGGTGCGCTCGTCGGGCGTGAGCAGGTCGCCCGGCACAGTTTGGAGTGTTTTAGGACTCTGTCGCCCGTCCATATTGCGCTGGCTGCTATTGTTTTTGAGTATGTGCTTCCACGCACTGATCAGAAAACCGGCGGTGCCGCAAGCGGGGTCCAGGATGGTGTCATTCTTCTGCGGGTCGATGACGGCGACCATGAAGTCGATGATGTGGCGCGGCGTGCGGAACTGGCCTGCATCGCCCTGGCTGCCCAGCACGCTGAGCAAGTATTCAAATGCATCGCCCAGCCGCTCGGAGTGGTCGTAGGTGAAGCCGTTGATTTCTTTCAGAAAGCTTTTGAGCGTCTCGGGGTCGCGGTAGGGCAGGTAGGCGTTTTTGAATATGTCGCGAAACAGCTCGGGCACGCCGGGGTTCTCGCGCATGCTCTGAATGGCTTCGCTGTAGAGGGCCAGCATTTCGTAGCCGCCCTGGCTGGGCGCCATGAGCTGGGCCCAGCCGAAGCGGGCGTAGGGCCCGGCAAAGAAGGTGCGCGCACCGCCCAGTTCTTCGGCTTCGGCGTCCATGTCGTCCATGAACTTGTAGATGAGGGCAATGGTGATCTGCTCGACCTGGGATTTCGGGTCGGGCACCTTGCCGACGAGGATGTCGCGGCAATCGTCAATGCGCTTCTTGGTGGCGGCGTCAAGCATGGGCGCTTTACTTCTTCAGCAGGGCTGGAAACTGGGTTTGCAGAAACTGGCGCGTGTGGGCCAGCAAGAGGTGCGCCTGGGCCAGGCATTCGGTGACCACTGCGGTGCTCACCGGGTCGCCTTCGTAGTCGTTCTGGTTGCGCTGTTTGCGCAGGGCGTCCAGCACGATGATCACGTCGCCCGGCAGCCCCATGGTGAGTGGCAGGCACTGCAGTGTGGTCTGGTGGTGGCCGGGCTGGCTGGTGGGGGTGCGGTAGCCGCGCGCCCACAGGCCCAGCATGGCGCACTGCAGGATGCATTTGTAGGCGGCGTCGAAACGGTTTTCGGCGCTGAGGGCCTGCAGCTGCGCGTCAGCCAGGTTGCGCTCGGCGGCGGCCAGCAGGCGTTGCACGCCCTGGGGCGATGCCTCAAACGCCTGCAGCCGCTGGATGGCCAGCAAGTTGGCTAAGGTCATCGGGGGTTCCGTTCAGAAAAATGTGGGGGCCCGTGAGCAGGTTCATGACAAACGGGTCTTGTTCGGCCACATGGCCCTGCAGTTCGGCAGGGGTGTAAACGACGGGGTTGATTTCGCGGCCCAGCGTGGTTTGCGCCGCGTACAGCGCGCGCACCACTTCGCCAAAGCCGCGCTCGGTAATCACCAGCACATCCACATCGCTGGCGGCGGTTTCGGTGCCACGGGCCACCGACCCAAAGATGAGCGCCAGCGCAGGCTGCAGCGGTGCCAGGGCCTGGGCCAGCACCTCGGCGGCGCCGCTGGTCTTGCGCAGCAGCCCGGCCAGCTCGGGGTAAATGGGGCATTGGCGGTTGGCCTGGTAGCGCACCTGGTTGCCCTGCTCTTTGCGCAGCAGCAGGCCTGCACCGGCCAGGCGCGCCAGTTCTTTGTGCAGGCTGCCTGCGGCAGTGCCCGTCAGGCGGGCCAGCTCGCGCACGTGGTAGTCCGCATCGGGGTGAAGCAGCAACTGGCTCAGTACCTTTTTGCGGTAGTCGCCCAGGAGAAGCTCGGTCAACATGGTGAGTGGGTGTAGCTCATTGCGCTTCAATTGTATCCAATATGACTACATTTGAAGCAAAAATGGATACGATTCAGCCAAGGCATGGGCCAGCGATCACATGAACTGGTTGAGCGGCACATAGTCTTTGACGTACTCAGGGATGCGGGTACGCCATGCGGGTGGAACCGCCTTGAAGTCGTTCATGCCAAACGACGGGTAGACGTTGAGCGCGGTGAGGCGCTTGGTTTCGATGATGTCGCGCAGGTGGTGGTCGGTGGCGTAGGCTTTGAAGTAATACTTCATGGCCTGCACGGCGCTGGCCGTGGAGTCGGCATGAAAGCCGGTGGCGTTTTGCTGGTCGAGCAGAAACTTTTCGAACTCCTCCTCCAGCAGTTCGTCCTTGCTTTTGAAACCTGCGATGAAGCCAAAGGCTTTCTCCAAAATCTCGCGCAGGCCCAGGCGGCGATCCACCCCGGCAGCGCGGCGCAGTTTGTCGAGGTTGAAGTATTCGTTGGGTTTGTCGAACAGCTCGCTGGCCACGAACTCAATGGCTTGGTCCCACTGGCCATCCCCCACCTGCTGGGCCACCACAGGGTGGGCCTTGACGGTGTCTTCGAATTTCTCGAAGAACATGCGGTCCACCTTCATGCCCTGGAACCCAATCTGCGTTTCCTCCTGGGCGGTGATGGAGTCAGCAGCGGTGTGGTGGTAGTGGCCGTCTTCAGAGATCGTGCTGCCGCCTGCACCAACGTCTCCACCCAGCCCCAGGCCGTTGTCATCAGCGCCTGACCCAGCCGCTGCCGGGCGTGGCAGCTTGAGCACTTCGTCGTAGTTGAATTTTTCTTCGAAGTACTCGCAGGTGGCAAAAAAATCAAACAGCTTGTAAGCCATCTTGTGCGGTGCGGTGACCTGGTCTTTGAGCGATTCGTCTTGCAGCTGTTCGCGAAAGTCGTGTTTGCGGGTGCCACGGCCCTTGATCTGCACAAACTCGGACGGAGAAAACACCGGGCGCATGAGCGCAAGGTTGAGCAGGTCGGGGCAGTCGTAACCGGTGGTCATCATGCCCACGGTGACGCACACACGGGCTTTGCTGGTCTTGTAGGTGGGCAGGCCGTTGGCAGAGCCCAGCAGAGTGTTGTTGGTGAAATTGATGGTGAACTGCTGCGCATCTGTGATGCTGGAAGTAACCTGCACGGCAAAGTCCGATTGGTAGCGACCCGGGAACATGGCATGCGCCTGTTCGTTGAGGATTTGCGTGAGCTTGGCCGCATGGGCCTGGCTGACGGCGAAGACGATGGTCTTGCCGAATTCGGCGCTGATGGGATCGCGCAGGCCATGTTGCAACAGCGTTTTGCAAAACAGCTCGTTGGTGGATTTTGAAAAGAACTTCTTTTCAAAGCTCTTTTGCTTGAAGCGTTGTTCGCTGGTTTGCTCCCCTTGATCGGCATCGCTGACCACTACGGCGGCGTAGCCTTCGTCAGACAGCAGCTGGGTGGTGACTTCGGTTCGGGCATCGACCACCAGCGGGTTGATCAGGAAGCCTTCGCGCACCCCGTCCAGCAAGGAATAGCGGAACGTGGGCTCGCCCGACTCACAACCAAAGGTGCGGTAGGTGTCGAGCAGCAAGCGGCGCTCGGCCTCTCGCGGGTCTTTGGTGGTGGGCTTGGTGGGGTTGAACTGCTTGATGTAGTCCTTGGGCGTAGCAGTCAGGCCCAACTTGTAGCCAATGAAGTACTCGAACACCGCGCGCGCATTGCCACCAATGGAGCGGTGCGCTTCGTCGGAGATGACGAGGTCAAAGTCAGTCGGCGCGAACTGTTTGTACTTGTTCCCGTGGAGCAGGCTCTGCACCGTGGTGACGACAATCTCGGCCTTGCGCCAGTCGCCCCGGTTTTCTTTGTAGATGGTGGATTGGTAGTCGTTCTTGAGCAAGAAGACGAACGCCTTGTTGGCTTGGTCCTCCAGTTCCAGACGGTCCACCAGAAAGAGTACGCGCCGGGCGTTCCCAGTGCGCAAAAATAGTTTGATGACGGCAGCGGCAGTGAGTGTTTTGCCGGTGCCCGTGGCCATTTCAAACAAGAAGCGCGACGCGCCGCCCTTCACCGCCATCTGGATGGCCTGAGCGGCCCGCTGCTGGTAGGCACGCATGAATCGCAGGCGATGCTTTTGCACAAAGGCGGGGCGCTGGGCTTCGTCCTTCCAGCCTGCTTCTGCATCGTAAGCGGGCATTTGTGTGCGGGCGATGTAGTCGAGCGCCAGGTCTTCAGCCATCAGCCGCGCGGGGTCGGGCTGGAAGCGCGTGTACCCCTTGATGGCTTCGGGCGCAGGGAACGCGGTGATGAGCTGGGGGTTGCCTTGGCTCAGGTCCCAGAGGTAATGCAAGTTGCCGTTGCTCAAGATGACAAAGCGGCAGTTTTGGGCCTTGGCATATTTGCGCGCCTGCTCTTTGCCCACCAGCGGGTTCTTGCTCTCTGCTTTGGCCTCCAGCACCACCAGAGGAAAGCCGCGCTCATCCAGCAGCAAAAAATCGATAAAACCCTTGCTGCTGACTTCGAAGTCGTTGCCCATGGCATCGACCTGTGCCTGAGTCAGGCTGACATTGGGCTCCAACACCACGTTGGCTCGCCCCTGCGGATTGTCAAAAAAGCGCCAGCCTGCGGCTTCGAGCAGCTGGTTGATCTTGATACGGGCTTGGGCTTCTTTGGCGAGCATCGAGCGATTGTGCAGGCTTTCGAAAGCGCTCAGTACCCGCGCTCGGGACTGACAACGCCCGCCACGGCCTCGCCCCGCTGCAGCGCACCAATCTTGCGCGCAATCTGGGCAATGCTCTCCTCGCGCAGCGTGCGCGCCGAGGTGTGGGGGGTGAGGGTGATGCGCGGCTGGTTCCAGAACGCATGGCCCGCTGGCAGCGGCTCGGTGCGGAACACGTCGAGCGTGGCGCCGGCCACCTGGCCGCTGGTGATCGCTGACAGCAGGTCTTCGTCCACCAGGTGCGCGCCCCGCGCCACGTTGATCACGTAGGCGCCGGGTAACAGGCGGGCCAGCGTGTCCTTGTTGATCACGTCGGCCGTGTCGGGTGTGAGCGGCAGCAGGTTGACCAGCACCCGGCTCGCGGCCAGGAAGTCGTTGAACTGCTCTGTGCCGCTGAAGGCCCGCACGCCCTCGATGGCCTTGGGGCTGCGGCTCCAGCCGTTGATGGGGAAGTCGAACTGCGCGAGCGCCTTGGCCACCCGTTCGCCCAGCACACCCAGCCCCATCACGCCGATGGGGTAGTCGCTGCGCAGGCGCGGCTTGCGGTAGCCCCAGCGGCCCGCCGCCATGTCGGCCTCGTAGCCATCGAACTCGCGGAAGTGGCGGATGACCGCATGGCACACATATTCAGCCATCTGCACGGCCATGCCCGCATCATCGAGCCGCACCACCAGCGCGCCGGGTGGCAGGCGCAGCTTGAGCAGCGCGTCCACGCCCGCACCGATGTTGAACAGGGCTTTCAGGCCCGGCTGCTCGTCCATGAACTGCTGGGGCGGCGCCCAGACCACGGCGCAGTCGGCCTGCGGTGCGCCGGGTTGCCACACGGAAATGTCAGCGCCGGGCAACGCGGCGGCCAGGCCCTGGAGCCAGGGCTCGGCCTTGGTGTCGGTACAGCAAAAGGTGATTTTCATGGCGCCCAAGCGTAACGGCATTGCACCCCGCGCGCTGTCACGCGCGGGGTGCCCCCGCCAGGCTCATGCCTTCTCGGCGGCCACGAGCTTGAGCAGTTCAGCCCCCTCGCTCACCTGGTCGCCGGGCGCGTAGAGCAGCTCCTGCACCACGCCGTCTGCCGGGGCGGCAATGGTGTGCTCCATCTTCATCGCCTCCATCACCGCCAGCGGCTGGCCCTTGGTCACCGCATCGCCCGTCTTCACGGCAAACGACACCACCTTGCCCGGCATGGGCGCTGTCAGGCGTCCGCCCTCGGCTGCCGATTCGCC
Organism: Acidovorax sp.; assembly: GCA_018780365.1. Taxonomy (GTDB): domain Bacteria; phylum Pseudomonadota; class Gammaproteobacteria; order Burkholderiales; family Burkholderiaceae_C; genus Acidovorax. The sequence continues at coordinate 15,884 of JADMJR010000218.1, forward strand.
CGAGTGGGCCAGCAGGTCGATGGCAGTGATCTGCGTGGCGCCGCGCGGGGTGAACACGTGGTCCACCTCACCCTGCGCATACACGGCGGCACGGGTGCGCTGGCCTGCAAACTGCAGTTCGATGCTGTCGCCCTGCGCGGCGAAGGCCAGCGGGCCAGCCACCGCAGTGTCGCCTTCGCCCACCGCCAGATGCAGGCTGCCATCGCGCTCGTAGGTCAGCCAGGCCTTGGCATGTTCGCCGCCAAACTCAAACTCAAAGCGGCGGCGCGTGAGCGCATGGGAGTGAAAGCCGTCGCAGCGGCTGAAGGGGTCTGCGCCTTCGCTGGCGCGCTCGTGCAGCAGGGTCTGCGCCACGGCGGCGGCGGCGGCCAGCGGCAGGCCCACGGGCTCCTGGTGGAACAGCACCGCCTGCTCACGCGGGATGAGCGCGGTGTCGAGCTGGGCGCTGGCAAATGCCTCGGTGCGCGCCACGCGGCGCAAAAACTGCACGTTGGTCGCCAGGCCCACGATGTGGGTCTGCGCCAGCGCTTCATCGAGCCGCGCCAGCGCCTGCGCGCGCGTGTCGCCGTGCACGATGAGCTTGGCCACCATGGAGTCGTAAAACGGGCTGATCGCATCGCCCTGGCGCACGCCGGAGTCGACGCGGACCGCGCCCCGTTCAAACGTCACGCACTCGGGCAGTGCATAGACGTTGAGCGCGCCCGTGGCGGGCAGGAAGTTGTTGTCAGGGTTCTCGGCGCAGATGCGCGCTTCGATAGCGTGGCCCGTGATGCGCAGATCGGCTTGCTTGACAGGCAGCGGCTCACCCGACGCCACACGCAGCTGCCACTCCACCAGGTCCAGGCCGGTGATGGCCTCGGTCACGGGGTGCTCCACCTGCAGGCGGGTGTTCATCTCCATGAAGTAGAACTTCATCTGATCGGGCCGTTCGTAGCCGCCCGGCTGCTCCACGATGAACTCCACCGTGCCCGCACCCACGTAGTTCACGGCCTTGGCGGCGGCCACAGCGGCTTCGCCCATCTGTGCGCGCAGTTCTGGGGTCATGCCAGGGGCGGGGGCTTCTTCCAGAACCTTCTGGTGGCGGCGCTGCACGGAGCAGTCGCGCTCGAACAGGTAGACCACGTCGCCGTGCGTGTCGCCAAACACCTGGATCTCAATGTGGCGGGGGCGCTGCACGTATTTTTCGACCAGCACCGCATCGTCGCCAAAGCTGTTGATGGCCTCGCGCTTGCAGGACGCCAGCGCGGCAGCGAAGTCCTCGCTCTTGTCCACCGCACGCATGCCCTTGCCACCGCCGCCCGCGCTGGCCTTGATGAGCACGGGGTAGCCGATGCGGTCGGCCTCGCGCTGCAGCAGGGCCGGGTCCTGGTCGGCGCCGTGGTAGCCGGGCACCAGGGGCACACCGGCTTTTTCCATGAGCTGCTTGGACTCGGCCTTGAGGCCCATGTCCTTGATGGCCGAGGCGGGCGGGCCGATGAACACCAGGCCCGCCGCCGCGCAGGCGTGGGCAAAGTCCTCGTTCTCACTCAGGAAACCGTAGCCCGGGTGGATGGCTTGCGCCCCCGTGGCCTGGGCGGCTTCGATGATGCGCTCCCAGCGCAGGTAGCTGTCCTTGGGCGCGCTGCCGCCAATGTGCACGGCCTCGTCGCACACGGCCACGTGTTTGGCATTGGTGTCGGCGTCGGAATACACGGCGACGGTTTTCACGCCCAGGCGTTGGGCCGTGGCGGCGACGCGGCAAGCGATCTCGCCTCGGTTTGCAATCAAAATTTTTGTGAACATGGCTTACTCGCGCTTATGAATGGGACTGGCTCAGATATGGACTCGAAGGCTCGCGGAACTGGATAGGCACCGGCAATCGTTGTTTGACCGATTGGAGATAGCGCTCCACATGGGTGAGCAGGTCTTGCGACCACATGCTGTTATCCAGCCGCCTCTCGATACCGTCGGCGTCGGTACACCACAACTGGCGGTTTTCGTTGGGGCCACGCAGCGACAGCTCTTTCAAGCGATCCAACGCCACGCGTTTGGGAGATTCCATCCAGTTCAGGTGAGTCATCACCTGCGCACCCTCCACGCGGAAGACGGGCCTAGGGCGCATCCGCCGGAAGAGGAACTGAAAAACAACAAAAACCAGATACAGCAAAAGAGCACCGCGCAAGAAAGCGTCGCCCCAATTACGGTACAGCAGCACCCCAATGAACAGGCATGCGGGAACCTGCAGCAGCACCCACCAGGTCACGCTTTCATACACCCCATCGTCCTGCAACTGGTACTGAGAAAAAGTCATGCGGTTCTTTCTGCGGACAACATCACGACGTTGTCCCCGGCACTCGGGCACCTGACGAGCCCGTGAGCTTGCGCACCACAGCGCGCAAAAACTTGAACAGCACCACCAGCAGCAGCACCGACACGGCCACCATCACCACCAGCGCAATACCAAACGCCACCGGGTGCTGCGTAGCCAGCCACACCACGGCCACCACCAGGCCGTCTTCAAAGAACGACAGGCCCCAGTTGGAAAACGGCTCGGGCGAGGTGTTCACGGCGGCCCGCGTGGTCATCTTGGTGGCCAGCGCCGTCGCAGAGAGCGAGCCCCCCAGCAGCCCCGCCACCACGGCCATCGTCGCGTTGTCGGCGCCAAACACGCCGTACGCCAAGGCCGCGCCCGCAGGCACGCGGATGAAGGCGTGCACGGCATCCCAGGCGCTGTCCACCCAGGGCACCTTGTCGGCAAAAAACTCCACCATCAGCATGAAGCCGCTGACCATCAGCACCAGCGGGTGCTGCAGCATGGCCAGGCCGGGTGGCAGGGGCATCCAGCCCAGCACGCCCATCATGCCGACCAGGAACACCACGGCATACAGCCGGAACCCGCTGGCCCAGCCCAGTGCGGCGGCCAGCGCCAGCAGGCTAGGCATGTCGAGATGCGCACTGGCGGTTGCAGCTGCATCGCCCACCGCACGCGCCGTGCCGCCATCCACATGCAGCCCCAGCGTGTGGAGCCACTGCACGATGTTGAACCAGAGGGTGTCCATGGCTTGCAGGTACCGCTCGATCAGCCCAGCCAGTTGGGCTTGCGTTTGTTGAGGAAGGACTGCACGCCCTCCTTGCCTTCATCACTGGCGCGGATGTCGGCAATGCCCTGCACGGTGGCGGCGATCAGGCCCGCGTTGATCTCGCGCTCGGCCACGTCGAGCACCAGCTTCTTGCAGGCGCGCACGGCGTTGGGGCTGGCGCTGGTCAGGGCCTTGAGCAGTTCATCGACCTTGACGTCGAGCTGGTCGACCGCCACCACCTCGTGCACGAAGCCGGTGCGCAGTGCCTCGGCCGCGCCGAAGCGCTCGGCCGTGAGGAAGTAGCGGTGCGCGGCGCGCGCGCCCATGGCACGGATCACATAGGGGCTGATGGTGGCGGGGATGAGGCCGAGCTTCACTTCGCTGAGGCAAAAGCCTGCGGTGTCCACCGCCACGGCCATGTCGCAGGCCGCCACCAGGCCCATGCCGCCGGCGTACACATCGCCCTGCACGCGCGCAATCGTGGGCTTGGGGCACTCGTAGATCACGCGCAGCATCTCGGCCAGCTTGCCCGCGTCGGCGATGTTCTCGGCGCGCGTGTAGTCGGCCATGCGGCGCATCCAGTTGAGGTTGGCGCCTGCGCAAAACGCGGGGCCCTCGGCGGCCAGCACCACGGCGCGCACGTCGGTACGCGCGCCCACCTCGGTGAAGGCGGCGGTCAGTTCGGCGATGACTTCGTCACTGAAGGCATTGCGAATCTCCGGCTGCGTGAGCGTGATGCGCGCCACGGCGCCGGACTGGGTGATGGAGAGGTTCTGGCTCATGGCAGTCGGCAGGATCAAGGCTGCGAAGGGTTCTGCAGGTAGTAGACAAGGTCCAGCTCGGGGCATGGGTGCCCCAAAGCGGTCAATGCGGCGGAGATCTGGCCCCGGTGGTGGGTGCCGTGGTTGAACACATGCGCCAGCGTGGCGGCAAAAGGCAGCGAGGCCGGAGTGCCCCGCATGGTGGTGTAGTCGAGCGTGCCGTCCCAGCGCTCCGGGCCCCACGACGCGATCAGCGACGCCCAGCGTGCTGCGCCTTCGCGCAGGCGGTACGCAAGCTGCGCGCGGTCGGTTTCAATCTCGGCGTCCAGCGCCACCGTGGGCGAGCGGCCTTCGGCAAAGCGCACAAACCACAGCAGGTGTTCGCCCACCAGCAGGTGGTTCAGCGTGCCGTGGATGCTGCGGAAAAACAAGCCCGTGTCGCGCCGGTAGTCGCCATCCGGCAGCGCCTGCGCGGCTGCGATCAGGCGGCCCGTGGCCCACACGTTGTAGCGTGCGAACAGGTCGAAGTGCACGGCCCAGCCCCTGTTCATGGTGGTGCTCATGGCGCGGCGCGGGCGGCCAGCACCCGGCTCCAGAAAGCATCGAGCACGGCCAATGACTGGGTGCGCGCTTCGGGGTTGCCGCCCTGGTGCACGCCCTCTCGGGAGGTGCCGTTGGGCACGTCGGCGCGCAGGCGCACTGGGGCCGTGCCGTCAAAGCCGTGGTGGCTGTCTGCGTACACCTGCACGGTGACATCGCTGCCACCGCCACGCGCCTGCAGGCTGCGCGCAAAGTCCACGCAGGGCTGGGCGGGGGTCCAGTCATCCAGGGCCCCCAGCAGCATGACCAGCGGGGCGGCCTCCAGCACGGCCTGGCGCTTGGCCAGCGGGCCGCAGCCGGGGTAGAACACGGCCGCACCGGCGATGGCGGGCTCGCCCGGATCGGGATGGAGGCGGCGCTGCTCCAGCAGGTTCAAGGTGGTGGTCGCACCGTTGGACCAGCCGAGCACGCCGATGCGCCGGGCATCGACCTGCGGCTGGGCCGCCAGCCAGGCCAGGGCCGCCCGCGCATCCAGCACGCGCTGGGCCACGTCCACGCTGCGCTCGCGGTAGCGGGTCTGGCAGATCTCGCGCAGGCCGCGCGAGCCGAAGCTGTCGGGCATGAGCACCGCGTAGCCTGCGGCATGCAGGCGCTCGGCCGTCTCGCGGTAGCGTTCGGCCAGGCCACCGCCCTTGGCGTACAGCCCGCCGCAGCCGTGCAGCGCGAGCACCGCCGGGCGGCGCTCCGCGCCCTCGGCCGGCAGCCAGTGCGCGCGCAGCACCGTGCCAGAAGGCAGCGGCGGCAGGTCCACGCGCTGCAAGGCAGGCGCAGCGCCAGCGCACGCAGCAGCCAGCCCAAGGGCGGCAGCGGGCAGCAAGCGGCGGAGGAAGGCAAAAAGCATGGTGGCGCGGTGTAGCGATCGGCGGGTTTACATGCGGAACAGGCCGAACTTGGTGTCTTCAATCGGTGCGTTGCGTGTGGCCGCCAGACCCAGCGCCAGCACACGGCGGGTGTCTGCCGGGTCGATCACGCCGTCGTCCCACAGCCGCGCGGTGGCGTAGTAGGGGTGGCCCTGGTCTTCGTACTGGCGACGGATCGGGGCCTTGAAGGCTTCTTCTTCCTCCATGCTCCACTGCCCACCTTTGGCCTCGATGCCGTCGCGCTTGACGGTGGCGAGCACGCCTGCGGCCTGGTCACCACCCATCACGCTGATGCGCGCATTCGGCCACATCCACAAAAAGCGGGGCGAGTAGGCCCGGCCGCACATGCCGTAGTTGCCCGCACCAAAGCTGCCGCCGATGATGACGGTGAACTTGGGCACTGCGGCCGTGGCCACCGCAGTGACCATCTTGGCGCCATTGCGCGCGATGCCTTCGTTCTCGTACTTGCGGCCCACCATGAAGCCGGTGATGTTCTGCAGGAACACCAGCGGGATCTTGCGCTGGCAGCACAGCTCGATGAAATGCGCGCCCTTGAGTGCCGACTCGCTGAACAGAATGCCGTTGTTGGCGATGATGCCGACCATCATGCCCTCGATGCGCGCAAAGCCCGTGACCAGCGTGGTGCCGTAGCGCGCCTTGAACTCGTCGAACTCACTGCCGTCGACGATGCGGGCGATGATTTCGCGCACATCGAAAGGCTTGCGCGTGTCCACAGGGATCACGCCATACAGCTCTTCCGCTACAAATTTAGGAGCTATTGGCGCTTGATCAGCGGGCGCCAGGGCCTTGTTTTTATTCAAATTGCGCACCGCATTGCGTGCCAGCTGCAGCGCATGCAGGTCGTTCTGCGCCAGGTGGTCGGCGACACCCGACAGGCGGGTGTGCACGTCGCCGCCGCCCAGGTCCTCGGCCGTCACCACCTCGCCCGTGGCGGCTTTGACCAGCGGCGGGCCGCCCAGGAAGATGGTGCCCTGGTTCTTGACGATGATGGACTCGTCGCTCATCGCCGGCACGTAGGCGCCACCCGCCGTGCAGCTGCCCATGACCACGGCGATCTGCGAGATGCCCATGGCGCTCATGTTGGCCTGGTTGAAGAAGATTCGGCCGAAGTGGTCGCGGTCGGGGAACACCTCGTCCTGGTTGGGCAGGTTGGCACCGCCCGAGTCCACCAGGTAGATGCAGGTCAGGTGGTTCTGCTGCGCCACTTCCT
>JADMJR010000235.1 GCA_018780365.1 Acidovorax sp.
ACCCCGACGCGGGCAAGACCACGCTGACGGAAAAGCTGCTGCTGTTCTCGGGCGCCATCCAGATCGCTGGCGCCGTCAAGGGCCGCAAGGCCAGCCGCCATGCCACCTCGGACTGGATGGAAATCGAAAAGCAGCGCGGCATCTCGGTGGCCTCCTCGGTCATGCAGATGCTGTACCGCGAGCACGTGATCAACCTGCTCGACACCCCCGGCCACAAGGACTTCTCGGAAGACACCTACCGCGTGCTCACCGCCGTCGACTCGGCCCTGATGGTGATCGACGCGGCCAACGGCGTGGAAGCGCAGACGCGCCGCCTGATCGAGGTCTGCCGCCAGCGCGACACGCCCATCATCACCTTCGTGAACAAGATGGACCGCGAAGTGCGCGACCCGCTGGACATCATGGACGAGGTCGAGCGCGAGCTGGGCATGCCCTGCTGCCCCATGACCTGGCCCGTGGGCCAGGGCAAGAGCTTCGGCGGCATCATCAACCTGCGCACAAAAACCATGACGGTGTTCGAGTCCGGCAGCGAACGCCGCCCGCAGGACTTCGAGGCCATCCCCCTGAGCGATGAAACCACGCTGCGTGCACGCTTTGGCGCCGAGTTCGATGCCGCGCTGGAAAGCATGGAGCTGGCCGTGGGCGCATCGCCCGCCTGGGACCACGAGGCCTTCCTGGCCGGCAAACTCACCCCCGTGTTCTTCGGCTCCGGCGTGAACAACTTCGGGGTGATGGAGGTGCTCGACGCCCTGGTGGACATGGCCCCGCCCCCCGGCCCGCGCGTGAGCACGCTCGAAGTCAACCGGCAGCCCGTGGTCAAGACCATCCAGCCCGAGGACGAAGGTTTTGCCGGTGTGGTGTTCAAGGTGCAGGCCAACATGGATGCCAACCACCGCGACCGCATCGCCTTCGTGCGCGTGGCCTCGGGCAAGTACATGCCGGGCATGAAGCTCAAGGTGCAGCGCACCGCCAAGGAGCTGCGCCCCACCAGCGTGGTGACCTTCATGTCGCAACGCCGCGAGGCCGTCGAAGAAGCCTACGCCGGCGACATCATTGGCTTTACCACCCACGGCGGCGTGCAGCTGGGCGACACCATCACCGATGGCGCCAACCTGCAGTTCACCGGCCTGCCCTTCTTCGCGCCCGAAATGTTCATGACCGTGGTGCTCAAGAACCCGCTGCGCACCAAGCAGCTGCAGCAGGGCCTGGCCCAGCTGGGCGAGGAAGGCGCCATCCAGGTCTTCAAGCCCGATGCCGGCGGCAACATGCTGCTGGGCGCCGTGGGCCAGCTGCAGTTTGAAGTGGTGCAGCACCGCCTGAAGGCCGAATACGACGCCGACGTGCGCCTGGAAGGCTGCCAGTACACCGGCGCACGCTGGATCACGGCCGACAACGCGGCCGACCTGCGCGCCTTCACCGACGCCTACCCGCTGCGCCTGGCGCACGATGCGGCCGACACGCTGGCCTACCTGTGCACCTCGCCCTACGACGTGCGGCTGGCGCAGGAGCGCTTTCCCAAGATCCACTTCCATCCGCTGCGCGAGCATGCGGGGTTGGCGTTGCAGAAGGCGGGCTGAACCCGCATGTTGCCCTTGAACCTCTGGCCGCTGGCGGCCCGCAGCGACCTGGTGGGCGTTTTCACCGACATCGACGACACCCTCACCACCGAAGGCGCCATCACGCCCGACGCGCTGCAGGCGCTGGCCGACCTGAAGGCGGCGGGGCTGGTGGTCATCCCCATCACCGGGCGGCCGATTGGCTGGTGCGAGCCCTTCATGGCCGCAGGCCCGGGCGTGGCCTGGCCCGTGGATGCGATGGTGGCGGAGAACGGTGCCGTGGCGTTTGTGCAGGGCCCAGGTCCTGGACAGCCGCTGGCCAAACGCTACCAGCAGGACGCCGCCACGCGCAGCGCCAACCAGGCCCGCATGCGCGACATTGCAGCCCTGGTGGCGGCCGAGGTGCCTGGTGTGGCCTTGAGCAGCGACAGCGCAGGGCGCGAGACGGACATCGCGTTCGACTACGCCGAGTTCGCCCGGCACACACCCGACACGGTGCAGCGCGTGCTGGCCGTGCTGCAGCGCGTGGGCATGCAGACCACGGTGAGCAGCATCCATATCCATGGCTGTTTCGGAGATTTCAACAAATGGCAGGGTGCCTGCTGGATCGTGCGGGAGCTGTTCGGCCGCGATCTGGCGCAGGAACTGGACCGCTGGGTGTTCGTGGGCGATTCGGGCAACGACCAGGCGATGTTCGAGCACTTCAGCCACAGCATGGGCGTGGCCAACATCGCGCGTTTTGTGCCACAGCTGCAGCACCTGCCACGCTACGTGGCGCAGGGCGAACGCGGCGCCGGGTTTGCCGAGGTGGCGCGGGCGATCCTGGCGGGCCAGGACTGCGGCGGGCGCTGAGCCCAGGATCGCCGCCGGCAGAGGCACTGTTTGAACAAATAGGGCTTCACCGCCTGATGTGTATGCATTGATAGCTACACATTGAATAGCAAATCATTCTCCACCAACACGGCACCCACCCACCGAAGTGCTGCGCACCAGCCTTTGCCGCGCAGCACGGCGGTAGCCCTCAGGCGGCTGGCTTGGCCGCGTTGCGTGGCTTGCGCGGGCGGGGGGGCTTGGTGGGTTCGGCAGCAGGGTCCGCCGGCTGCGGCGCTGCCGGGGTCGCGGTCACAGCGCCGGTGTCGGCCGGGGCCACATGGCCCACCGCAGCGGCCTTGCGCCCTCCCCCCTTGCGTGGGGTGGGCGCTGTGCGCCGGCTGCGGGGCGCGGGGGTTGGCAGAAGGGTCGCAGGCGCATCGCTCGCCGCCTCGGCAGACCCCGTGGCCACAGGCGCATCGGCCTGGCCTGCGGCTGCCGTCGCCCCATTCACCACCGCCTCAGCGGGTGCAGGTACTGGCACGGATGCGGGCGCTGGCTGGCTGAAATAGCTGCCCCCCGGGCGCTCTGGCGGCGCATCACCACGTGCATCAAGGCCTGGATCGGCCCGTCCCTCTGCCAACACATCCTGGTGCACATCGGCCTGCAGCGGAGCCCCGGAGCGCGCAGCCCCCTCTCCACGGCGCCCGCCGCGTGAGCGGCCACTGCGCCCGGCACCTTCACCGCCGCCGGCAGAGGTTTCCGGCAACGACGCCACCGCATGGAAGTCATGGCGGAAGTAGCCCGCCCCGCCCGGACGCTCGGCGGGCACATCGGTTCGCGCTCCGGCATCCGGCGCGCCGGATGCTGCGCCCAGGCTGCGGAACACATAGGCCCCTGATTTTTCATCGCGCCCAAACTCCAGCAGTCCACGCGCCTGGGCTTCTTCGAGCAGGTTGCCAAAGGTGCGAAAGCCATAGCGGCCTTCGCTGAAATCGGGCTTGCGGCGCTTGATGGCCTCCTTGAGCACCGAGGCCCAGATCTTGCCGCTGTCCCCGCGCTCGGACAACAGGGCCTCGAAGGTCTCGGCCGCCAGTTCCACGCCCTGGGTGCGGCGCGCGTCCTGGCTCTCCTTGCGGCTGCGCTCCTCTTCGGGGCTGCGGCGTGGAGCGGGTGGGGGGTTGCTGCCGGGGTTCTGGCGGCGGGCCTGGGCGCGCTGGTTTTCGCGCACCAGGTCGTCATAAAAGATGAATTCGTCGCAGTTGGCGATCAGCAGATCCGAGGTGGATTGCTTCACGCCCACGCCAATGACCTGCTTGTTGTTCTCGCGCAGCTTGGACACCAGCGGCGAAAAGTCCGAGTCACCGCTGATGATGACGAAGGTGTTGACGTGCGACTTGGTGTAGCAGAGGTCCAGCGCGTCCACCACCAGGCGGATGTCGGCCGAGTTCTTGCCCGACTGGCGCACATGCGGAATTTCGATCAGCTCGAAATTCGCCTCGTGCATGGTGGCCTTGAAGCCCTTGTAGCGCTCCCAGTCGCAATAGGCCTTCTTGACCACGATGGAGCCCTTGAGCAGCAGGCGCTCCAGGATGGGCTTGATGTCGAACTTTTCGTACTGCGCATCGCGCACGCCCAGGGCGACGTTTTCAAAGTCGCAGAACAGGGCCATGCTGATGCTGTCGGAGGGGGATGCCATATCGTGTGTGAGTTCCGTTCAATGCTGCGGATCATCACACGGAACGCATTGGCCCCCTCCCGAGGGCCGGCTTCACATCGGCTTCACATCGGATTCAGGCCGGCTTGGCCAGGCCCAGTTTTTCCACCAGCGCCTTCTCGCGGGTGAAGGTGTCCTGCGCAAACTTCTTGTACGCCGCCGTGCTCATGTACATGGGCACCATGTCGTAGCGCGCCAGGGCGGTCTTGTAGCTCTCCTGCTCCATGGCCTGCTTGAAGGCATCGTGCAGGCGCTTGACCACCG
>JADMJR010000319.1 GCA_018780365.1 Acidovorax sp.
AGATCGTGCGGGCGCCCAAGGACGGCTCGGTGATCGGCGTGGTGTCCAACAACCACGTGGTCAACCCCAGTGTGTACAAAAACATTCCGTTCGACTCGCTGGCCGACATCACGCCCATCACCATCATTGGCGCCACGCCCTTCGTGCTGGTGGCCCACCCCTCGGTGCCCGCCAAGACGGTGCAAGAGCTGGTTGCGCTGGCCAAGGCGAAACCGGGCGTGCTCAACTACGGCTCGTCGGGCAACGGCACCATCCTGCATCTGGGCGCGGCCATGTTTGTGGACCAGGCGCAGCTCGACATCAAACACATCCCCTACCGGGGCATGGGCCCGCTGATGAACGACATCCTGGGCGGTCAGGTGCAGCTGGGTGTGGTGGCGGTGGCGCCTGCTGCGGCGCACATCAAGTCGGGCGCGCTGCGCGCTTTGGGTGTGACCACGGCCAGCCGCGTGCCCATGCTGCCCGGCGTGCCCACCATTGCCGAACAAGGCCTGCCGGGCTACGAGCTGGACGGCTGGATCGCCCCTGTGGCGCCTGCGGGCCTGCCCAAGGCCGAGCTGGCCCGTCTTTACAACGGCTTCAAGGCCGCCATGGACATGCCCGAGGCGCGCGATGCACTGCTTGCCCAGGGCTACGAGATCAAGCTCACGCCGCCTGAACCCGCCGCCGCCTTCTTCCGCAGCGAAGCCGCGCGCATGGCGCAGGTGGTGAAGAACGCCCACGTGAAGATTGACTGATGACGGGCTGAGAGGAGGATAGGGCAGGGCGTGACCTGTCAGGCCTCCTGACCGTCCGCCAGGCTGCTCGGAACCAAAAGTTTGAAACTTTTTAGGCCGTTACCGCGCTATGGGTAAGCCTTTATAGCTACTATTTTGATAGTAATCTGCATCAGGCGTGTGGTGCGGGCAGCGCATGGTGCTGGTGCTGCTGCTGAGAACGCTGCGGGTGCGGTTGGTGCGATTGATGTGGCTGGTGCCGCAGGCGGAACACCGCCACCGCATCCACTATCTGGCGGGCCTGGCCGCTCAGGCTGCCAGCGGCGGCCGCGCTTTCTTCCACCAGGGCGGCGTTCTGTTGCGTCACGTCGTCCATGCGCACAATGGCCTGTGTCACGCGCTGCATGTCCGAGGTTTGCGCGGCGCTGGCCTGGCTGATTTCTTCCATCAGGCTGCTCACCTCGCGGATGGACGCCACGACCTCGGTCATGGTGGTGCCCGCGTCCCGCGCCAGGTCCGAGCCCGCCTGCACACGCTCCACGCTGGTCTGGATCAGGGCCTTGATCTCGCGCGCCGCCCCGGCGCTGCGCGTGGCCAGGTTGCGCACTTCGCTGGCCACCACGGCAAAACCCCGGCCCTGCTCACCCGCACGCGCGGCCTCCACCGCCGCGTTCAGCGCGAGGATGTTGGTCTGGAAGGCGATGCCGTCGATCACGCCAATGATGTCGGCAATGCGGCGCGAACTCTCCTGGATGCCCTGCACCACCTCCACCATCTGCGTCACCACATCGCCGCCGCGCTGCGCCACGGTGGCGCCGCTCTTGGCCAGTTCGTTGGCGCGTTGCGCGTTCGAGGCGTTCTGCTGCACCGTGGCCTGCAGCTGCTGCATGGACGAGGCGGTTTCGTCCAGCGACGAGGCCTGCTCCTCGGTCCGCATGCTCAGGTCGGCATTGCCCTGGGCAATTTCGGCACTGGCGCTGGCCACGCCCTCGGCGTTGCTGCGCACACCGGCCACCACGGTCTCCAGGTTGTCCTGCATGGCGCGCAGTGCTTCGAGCAGCCGGGCCGGTTCATCGCGGCCTTCCACGCGGATGCTGGTGGTGAGGTCGCCCGCTGCCACCTTGTGGGCCAGCGACACGGCCACGCCCAGCGGGCGCACCACCGACCGCGTGAGCAGCCAGCCCGCGCAGGCGCCCAGTGCGGTCACCAGCGCCAGCGCCACCAGGCTGCTGACCAGCGCACGCCGCGCGTCTTGCCCCGCCTGCTGGGCAATGGCCGCGCTGCTGGCGGCCACCTGCTGGCTCAGTTCGGTGAGCAGCTTGGCCGGGCCCTGGTCGATGTCGGCCACGTCGGCATCCCCGGCCGATGGCACAAAGCCCAGCGACTGGAACACCTCGAAACCCTTGCGGTAACCCTGGGCCATCTGCGCGTGGGCCTGGGTGAACTTTTGCAGCGCGGCCTTTTCCTGCGCGTCGGTCAGCTGGGGCTCCAGCGCCTTGGCGGCGTCGGCCACCCGTTTTTCGCTGGCCTGGAAGGCGTTCCAGTGCAGCTCGCGCTTGCGCGAGTCTTCACCGCGCAGCAGGGTGTTCTTCCACTCCAGCACCTGGGTTTTGAACTCGCTTTCCATGCGGCTCACGGCGCGCTCCTGCGCCACGCGCTCCAGCACCGTGGTGTCGTAGGTGCCCAGCGTGCGGTACAGCGTGGCGATACCGAACAGCGCGGCACCCAGCAGCAGCGCCAGCACCAGGCCCAAGGCGGTGGCCATGCGCGCACCGATGGAGTGGTTGGACATTTTCATCAAAGTCTCCAAAGGTTCTGAAGCAGGCCAGGAGGGCCTGTCGGTGAGGTCAGGCCTTCAGCTTCAGGAGATAGACCATCACGCGGGCGGTGGTGAGGTCCAGCTCCATGAACTCTGCCAAATCCTTGCCGGTGAGCCAAGAGGGTTCCCACCGGTTCTGCTTGAGCGTGCGCGTCCAGGACTCGTGGTGGGTGGCGGCCTCGACGGCGGCCAGCATCTCGGCGGTGCGTGCAGGCGCCACGCCCTTGCCCGTGAACACACCGCGCCAGTTGGCCATGACGGCGTCCAGCCCCTGTTCGCGGAACGAGGGCAGGCCAAAGGCGCTGCGGCGGGACGAGACACCAATGGCCCGCAGCTTGCCTGCCGCAATGGCGTCGCTGAACTCGCTGTAGCCCGACAGGCCTACGGCAGCGTTGCCGGACATCAGGGCCTCGACCACATCGGCCCCGCCAGGAAACGGCTTGTAGACCAGTTCCTCGGGCTTGGCCTTGGTGGCACGCGCCAGCACGCCCGCAAAGATGTGGTCCACACCGCCCGCCGAGCCACCGGCCACGGGCACGGCCTTGAGGTCTGCGCGCATGGCCTCGGCCAGGTCCTTGGTGGTCTTGATGGGGGACTTGGCCGCCACGGCCGCCATCAGGTAGTCGCTGGTCAGGCGCGCAAGGGGCTGTATCTGGGTCATGTCCACCGCAGGTTTCTGCAGCGCCACGGCGCCCACCATCACCATGCCGCCCATCAGCAGCGTGTTGGCATCGTTGCCGTATTTTTCAGCGTACTTGGCCAGCCCGATGGTGCCGCCCTTGCCGCCGATGTTTTCGTACTCCACCTGGTCGGCGGCGCCTGCGCCCACCAGCGCCGCACCCAGTGCGCGGCCGGTCTGGTCCCAGCCACCGCCGGGGTTGGCGGGGATCACGATGCGCAGCGTGGCCGCCAGCTTGGGGGTCTTGGCGGGGGCATTGCGTGCTGCGGCCTGGGCCCAGGCGGAGGTGGCAAACGGGCCGCCGAGTGCACCAAGGGCGCCCGTGGCGGTGGCGCGGGCAAGGATCTGGCGGCGATTGAAGGAGGTCGTCATACGGTCTTGGGCAAAAAGGGGGGGGAGCAGATCGTTGGGTCGGCCTGTGCGCATTGCGACAGGAGATTGCAGAACTGCATCACAGTCTCCTTCAGCCGTGTGGCAATGGTCACCATCCAAGCTGTCAGTCTGCTGTCGGTGGCATGGGGGTAAACGTGGGGGCACACCGTGGGCAGGCGCAAAAAAACGCCCTGCACCGCAGTGGCGGGGCAGGGCGTCGGGGCCGGGTCAGGCCGCAGTGCGGCCGGAGGGGCGTGGCGCTGGCTTACAGCGAATCGATAAAGCTGCGCAGCTTGTCCGAGCGGCTGGGGTGCTTGAGCTTGCGCAGCGCCTTGGCTTCGATCTGGCGGATGCGTTCGCGGGTCACGTCAAACTGCTTGCCCACTTCTTCCAGCGTGTGGTCGCTGGTCATCTCGATACCGAAGCGCATGCGCAGCACCTTGGCTTCGCGGGGCGTGAGGCCATCCAGGATGTCCTTGACCACGTCGCGCAGGCCGGCCTGCATCGCGGCTTCGATGGGGGCGGTATTGGCACCGTCCTCGATGAAGTCGCCCAGGTGGCTGTCGTCGTCGTCGCCGATCGGCGTTTCCATGGAGATCGGCTCCTTGGCGATCTTCATGATCTTGCGGATCTTGTCTTCCGGGATCTCCATCTTGGCCGCCAGGATGGACGCATCGGGCTCGAAGCCGAACTCTTGCAAGTGCTGGCGGCTGATGCGGTTCATCTTGTTGATCGTCTCGATCA
>JADMJR010000185.1 GCA_018780365.1 Acidovorax sp.
GGCGCAAAACGCAGCAATAGCCGTAGCTATTGCGAGTATTTGCAACGCCGCAGGCCGCCCGAGACCGCAGATGCACACGGCGCGGTGATTGGTGCAGAGGATCCCTAGACCCCCAAGGACGAGCCCCTCACCATGAGCTGCCCCGGCAACAGGCTTTCGCGCGGGGGCCCCTGCAGGCCGCCCAGCCGCTCCAGCAGGCACTGCGCTGCGCGGTGACCAATGGCATCGGTGGGCTGCGCCACCGTGCTCAGGCCGGGCCGTATCAGCGGGGCCCACTCGGGGTCGTCAAACCCCACAAAACCCAGTTCGCGCCCAAAGGTCCAGCCCACACGCGACACCGCAGCCGCCACCCGCAGCGTGACCACCGAGTTGCCCGCCACCACGGCGCAACGCTCGCCCGGCCCGGCCCGCTGGCGCAGGCCTGCCAGCGCCTGGTCAAGCACCTCGTCGCCCTGCTCTGCAGCCAGCTCCAGCACCTCACCGCACACAGGGGGTACAGGGGGCACATCGCCCCCCGGTTCGGCCAGGCAGGCGCGGAAGGCCGCCGTGCGCTCGATGCGCGAACTCACACCCAGCAGGGGCTGGGTGATGTACAGCAGGTGGTGCCAGCCCTGCTGCACCAGGTGGGCGCAAGCATCGCGCATGGCGCCTTCGTTGTCGAGCGAGACAAAGTCCGCCGCCAGGCCGGTGTGGCGCCGGTCCACCAGCACAGCGGGTTTGCCGTGCAGGGTGTTCACGTCGGCCTGCCCCTCGCCCTGGCCCAGGGTGTTGAGGATGAAACCGTCCACCTGGTAGCTGGCCAGGGCGTCAATGGCGGCGCGCTCACGTTCACGGTCGTTGCCCAGGTTGAACAGCATCACCAGGTAGCCCGCCTCCTGGCAGGCCTTCTCGGCACCACGCAGCACCGCCACCGAATAGGGGTTGGTGATGTCGGCCACCACCAGGCCAATGAGGCGCGACCGCCCGTGGCTCAATGCCTGCGCCATGGGGCTGGGCACATAGGCCAGCTTGGCAATGGCGGCCTCCACCCGTGCGGCGATGTCGGGGCTGAGCAGGCGTTCACGGTGGTTGAAGTACCGCGACACCGTGGCCTTGGACACGCCCGCCTCGGCCGCCACATCGGCGATGGTGGGACGGGCACGTGCGGCGGCAGGGGGTTGGCTCATGGGTGTGCGGGGTTGTACACCGCAGCGGGGCGCTCACCCGCCAGGGCCTGCAGCAGGTTGGTGGTGGCCAGCGCCGCCATGGCGTGGCGCGTATCGTGTGTGGCCGAGCCGATGTGTGGCAGCGGCGTCACGCGCGGATGGGTGCGCAGGGGCGATGCCAGCGGCAGCGGCTCGGTGGCGAACACATCAAGCCCCGCCGCACGCAGCGTGCCATGGTCCAGCGCGTGCAGCAGGTCCTGCTCCACCACAGTGGCGCCCCGGCCGCCGTTGATGAAGATGGCCCCGGGCTTCATCGCCGCCAACAGGTCGGCATTGACCATGCCGCGCGTGCTGTCGGACAAGGGCAGCATGGCCACCACAAAGTCAGACCGCGCCAACAGGGCGGGTAGCGGCACATGCTCGGCCTTGCCCTGCAGTTCGGGCGCCTGGGTGGCCAGGTCCACCGGCCGGCGGGCGTGGTAGATCACCGGCATGCCAAAGCCCAGCGCCGCACGGCGCGCAATGGCCTGGCCGATGCGGCCAAATCCGAGCAGGCCCAGCGTTTTGCCATGCACATCGCTGCCAAACAGGTCTTCTCCAATGTTCTTGTTCCAATGGCCCTCGCGCACCAGCTGCGACAGCTCCACCAGCCTGCGGCTGGTCGCCATGAGCAGGGCGAACACCGAGTCTGCCACCGTTTCGTCGAGCACCCCCGGGGTGTGGCACAGCACAATGCCACGCGCCTGCAGCACGTCCAGCGCGTAGTTGTCCACGCCCACAGAGATGCTGGACACCACCTCCAGCCGGGGCGCACGGGCCAGCAAGGCGGCATCCACCGGAAAACTGGCCCCAATCAACCCCTGTGCCTGCGCCAGTGCAGCATCGAAGCGGGGGCGCTCCTCGGGCTTGCGCGGGTCGGCCACGGTCACGTCATGCGCCGCCTGCAGCCGCGCGAGCTGGTCGGGTGGCAGCGTGCGAAACACCAGCACATGCTTGCGCACCGCGTCGCCGGATTGCACCGCATGGGATGAGGTCACAGCCCGGCCTCCAGCAACTGCGCGCGGGTGGGCAGGCCTTCGGTGTCGCCCAGCACCTGCACGGCACGCGCACCGATCCAGGCCCCACGGCGCACGGCGGCCAGCACGGGCTGCCCCGCCAGCAACGCGCTGACCACCCCCACCGCAAAACCATCGCCCGCCCCCACGGTGTCCACCACCTGGGCCACGGGCACGCCGGGCACATGGCCCGTGCCTTCGGTGGCGCTGTCGTAGTAAGCCCCCGCAGCGCCCAGTTTGACCACCACCAGCTTCGCGCCGCGTTCCCGATAGAAACGCGCCACCCCTTCGGGCGTGGTTTCGCCGGTCAAAAAGACCCCCTCTTCCATGCCCGGCAGCACCCAGTCGGCATAGCCCGCCAGGGTGTTGATCCAGTGGCGCATGGCCTCGGGTGACGACCACAGCGTGGGCCGCAGGTTGGGGTCGAACGAGATGGTGCGGCCTGCGGCACGCATCACCTCCAGGGTGCGGATGGCCGCTGGCAGGCTGGTGTCGGAGATGGCGGCAAAGACGCCCGTGGCGTGCAGGTGGCGCGCAGACCGCAGCCAGGCTTCGTCCACATCCGCTGGGCCCATCTGGCTGGCGGCCGAGCCCTTGCGGTGGTATTCGACCTGCGGGTCGCGCCCGTCGGTCACACGCTCCTTGAACTGAAAGCCGGTGCGCTGCGTGGCGTCACACACCACGTGGGAGCAATCAATGCCTTCGCCCTGCATCGCGGCCAGCAGTGCACGCCCCATCGAATCAGTGCCCAGGCGGCTGGCCCAGCCCACCTTCAGGCCCAGGCGTGCCAGGCCAATGGCCACGTTGGTTTCCGCACCCGCCGTGCGTTTGTGAAAACCCGTGGCGTGCTCCAGCGGGCCGGGCTCGTTGGCCACCAGCAGCAGCATGGCCTCGCCAAACAGGGCGACGTCGAAAGCGGTGCCGGTCGCTGCAGGGGCGCTCATGCGGCACCTCGCACCACGCGGATGAAGTCCACCTGCTCGCGCGTGACAGCCACCAGGTCGTCGCCCACCAGCGGGTATTCGATGGCATGCGGCACATCGGCCGGCAACGCGCGCAGCACGGCGCGCCAGGGCGCCACCGATTCGGCCAGCGGCACCGCCACCCACTTGGCGGGCAGGCGCTGCACGCCCTTGCAGTGCACGTAGCGCACATAGGGCGCCAGGGCCTGCGCGGCCTGCAGCGGGCATTCGCCCTGCCAATGCCAGTTGCCCATGTCAAACGTCATGCCCAGGTCCAGCCCGGCCTGCGCCTGGGCCGCAAAAAACACCTGCATCGCGGCCAGCGTGCCTGCCGTGGCGGTCTGGTCGTTCTCGATCACCAGCTCCACCTGCGGGGTGGCTTGCAGCAGCGCCTTGAGCCGCTGCAGCGACGCCTGCAAAGTCTGCGGTGGCGCGCCAAAACCACCAATCGACATCTTCAGGCGCGGTGCACGCAGCACCTGTGCAGCCTGCTGGCCACGCGCCAGGGCTGCTTCGTCGAGCTGGCCATCGGGCATCCAGAGGCCCTCGGGGCTGGAATACACCGCAGCCCGGCCCGACAACGTGGGCAGCTCGGTGGCGGCATCGCGCAGCAACTCGCCCCGCACTTCCACGCCGTCGGCACCCGCCTGTTGGGCCAGCTCGGTGCACCACAGCTGGCCGTGGCGCCCTGTTTCGGCCGCACCAAAGGAGGACAAAGAAATCAATACCTTCATGTTTTTCTTTCAGGCTCCATCAAGACAGAGAGGGAGGCCTTCAACCGCACGCCCCATCGGGTCTCAATGTGCGTGGTGGGAACTCAGGATCTGGCCCAGGAACTGGCGGGTTTTCTCATGCTGCGGCTGACCGAAGAACTGCGCGGGCGGCGCCTGCTCCAGGATCTTGCCGTCGGCCATGAAGATCACGCGGTCGGCCACACTGCGGGCAAAGCCCATTTCGTGTGTCACGCACAACATGGTCATGCCGTCTTCGGCCAGGCCGATCATGGTGTCCAGCACTTCCTTGACCATCTCGGGGTCGAGCGCCGAGGTGGGTTCGTCGAACAGCATCACCTTGGGGGCCATGCACAGCGCGCGCGCAATGGCCACGCGCTGCTGCTGCCCGCCCGACAGCTGGCTGGGGTGCTTGTGCG
>JADMJR010000327.1 GCA_018780365.1 Acidovorax sp.
CCTTTTGCAGGCGGTCCCAGATCTGGCGGCTGGTCACAAACTTGCCTTCACGGCCCGCCAGTGGCGAGGTGTTCACGCAGAAGTTCATGGTCAGCGTAGGCTCGTCCACCTTCAGCATGGGCAGTGGCGAGGGGTTGGCAGGGTCGGTCACGGTCACGCCGATGCCGATGTCTTCGATGCCGTTGATCAGCACGATGTCGCCAGGGCCGGCCAGCGGCGTCTGCATGCGATCGAGGCCCTGGAAGGTCAGCACCTGGTTCACGCGGCCCTTGATGCTCTTGCCCTCGGGGCCTTCCATCACCAACACGTCCTGGCCGGGCTTGATGGTGCCCTGGCTGATACGGCCCACGCCGATGCGGCCCACGAAGGTGGAGAA
Source organism: Acidovorax sp. (assembly GCA_018780365.1). Taxonomy (GTDB): domain Bacteria; phylum Pseudomonadota; class Gammaproteobacteria; order Burkholderiales; family Burkholderiaceae_C; genus Acidovorax. The sequence goes on from JADMJR010000327.1 coordinate 377, forward strand.
GTCCAGCGCCGAGATCTGCAGCTGCAGCGGAGCGCTTGCATCACCCGAGTTCGGCGGGACGTGCTTCAGGATGGTGTTGAACAGGGCCGACATGTCGGGGCCCCACTGCTCGCCAGGCGCGCCTTCTTCGAGCGACGACCAGCCGTTGATGCCCGAGGCGTACACCACGGGGAAGTCGAGCTGCTCGTCGGTGGCGCCCAGCTTGTCGAACAGGTCGAACGCGGCGTTGACCACCTTGTCGGGGTTGGCACCGGGCTTGTCCACCTTGTTCACGACCAGGATGGGGCGCAGGCCCAGGGCCAGGGCCTTCTTGGTCACGAAACGCGTCTGGGGCATGGGGCCCTCTTGCGCGTCGATCAGCAGCACCACGCTGTCCACCATGGACAGGGCGCGCTCCACTTCACCGCCAAAGTCCGCGTGACCCGGGGTGTCCACGATGTTGATGTGGGTGCCTTCCCAGCTCACGGCGCAGTTCTTGGCCAGAATCGTGATGCCACGCTCTTTTTCAATCGCGTTGTTGTCCATCACCGTATCGACGACCTTTTCGTGGTCTGCGAAGGTGCCGGACTGGCGCAGCAGCTGGTCGACCATGGTGGTTTTGCCATGGTCAACGTGGGCAATGATGGCGATGTTGCGGATCTGTTTAGTCATAGTTTTTCCAATGTGCCGCTGGTTTCCAGGTGCGGCGTGCTTTCCAAGATTTGTTGAATTTCCAGCGGACTCAGGAGCCTGCCCGGCACCAGCTCCCCGCCAACGATGTGGCCCACCCCCAGCAATGCCCGGGGATTTTCTCCAAAAACCGCCACGGCGCTGGCGTCTGGCCAGGCCCCGCGGCGGCGCACGCCCGACAGGAAGCGAGCCGCATTGTCGCTGTCCAGCGTGACACGCACGTGTTGTGCCAGCAGCGACTCCGGCGCCTCCAGGCTGGCGAGGCGTTCAGCCTCGGGCATGGCTTCGAGCTGCGCCAGCGTGACACAGCGCTCCACACCAATCCCGCCGGTATCGATGCGGCGCAGGAAGGTCAGGTGTGCCCCGCAACCCAGTGCAGCCCCGATGTCTTCGCCCAGGGTACGGATATAGGTGCCTTTGCTGCAGGTCACTACTATTTTGATAGCCGGTTGCGCTTGATCTGTCTGCGCCAGGGTCAGTTTCAAGGCATGAATGACCACATCGCGCGCCTCACGCTCCACCGTGACACCAGCCCGCGCGTACTCGTACAGCGCCTTGCCATCTTTCTTGAGCGCGCTGTGCATGGGTGGCACCTGGCGAATGGGGCCGGTGAACTGCTGCTGCACGGCTGCCAGCCGCTCGGGGGTGAGCTGGGCGGGGTCTACGTCGCAGCGTTGCACCACATCGCCCTCGGCATCGCCGGTGGTGGTGGTCGCTCCGAGCAGCGCAACGGCTTCATAGGTCTTGGGGGCATCCAGCTGCAGTTGGCTGAACTTGGTGGCCGCTCCAAAACACAGGGGCAGCACACCGGTGGCCAGCGGGTCCAGCGTGCCCGTATGGCCCGCTTTTTCGGCGCGCAGCAGCCACTTCGCCTTTTGCAAGGCGTCGTTGCTCGACAGGCCGAGCGGTTTATCCAGCAGCAACACCCCATGCACAGGGCGCCGCTGCACCCTGGTGCGTGGCGCATTCATGCTTCAGTCGTCTTTAGCGCGGGAGGAGACAGCCTTGGCGATCAAGGCGTTCATGTCGGCCGCACGCTCGGAGGTGCGGTCGAACACAAAGTGCAGTGTGGGCACCGTGTGGATGTGCAGGCGCTTGAACAGGCCATTGCGCAGGAAACCCGCAGCCTGGTTGAGCGCCGCCTGCGTTTCCACAGGGTCGCCCGTCAGCAGGCTGAAGAACACCTTGGCATGGGCGTAGTCAGGGGTGACCTCCACGCCCTGCAGCGTCACCATGCCCACGCGCGGGTCTTTCAACTCGCGCGCGATCAGTTCCGTCAGATCGCGCTGGATCTGATCGGCCACCTTGAAGGCGCGGTTGGGGGTGGAGGACTTCTTTGCAGCCATGTCTTCGTACCGTCGCCTTACAGCGTCCGCGCGATTTCCTTGATGTCAAAGAATTCGAGGTGATCGCCTTCCTTGATGTCGTTGTAGTTCTTGAGCTTGATACCGCACTCAAAGCCTTCCTTGACATCCTTGACATCGTCCTTGAGGCGCTTGATCGAATCGACTTCGCCCGTGTAGACCACCACGTTGTCGCGCAGCAAGCGGAAGCGTGCGTTGCGATGGACCATGCCCGAGGTGATGTACGAACCGGCAATCGTGCCGATCTTGGTGGCCACGAACACCGTGCGGATTTCGGCCGTGCCGATGATCTCTTCGCGTTGCTCGGGGGCCAACATGCCGGACATCGCCACACGCAACTCGTCCACAGCGTCGTAAATGATGCTGTAGTAGTGCAGGTCCACACCATTGTTTTCGGCCAGCTTGCGGGCACCGGCATCGGCGCGCACGTTGAAACCAATCACGATGGCCTTGGAGGCAATGGCCAGGTTGATGTCGGACTCGCTGATGGCGCCCACGGCGGCATACACCAGCTGCACCTTGACTTCGTCGGTCGACAGCTTGAGCAGCGACTGAGCCAGCGCTTCCTGCGAACCCTGCACGTCGGCCTTGACGATGATGGGCAGCATCTTCACTTCGCCCGCCGTCATGTCGGCAAACATGTTCTCCAGCTTGGCCGCTTGTTGCTTGGCCAGCTTGGTGTTGCGGAACTTGCCGGCACGGTAGGTCGCGATTTCGCGGGCACGGCGTTCGTCCGTGAGCACCATGAATTCGTCGCCAGCCTGCGGCACTTCGGTCAGACCCTGGATTTCCACCGGGATCGACGGACCTGCCGTCTTGGCCACGCGGCCGTTTTCGTCCAGCATGGCACGCACGCGGCCATAGGTCTGGCCAGCCAGCACAATGTCGCCCACCTTCAGCGTACCGGACTGCACCAGCACGGTCGCCACAGGGCCGCGGCCCTTGTCGAGCTGGGCTTCGATCACCAGGCCCTTGGCCAACGAGTCCACCGGCGCCTTGAGCTCCAGCACTTCGGCCTGCAGCAGTACCTGCTCCAGCAGCGTGTCGATGCCCATGCCGGTCTTGGAAGACACGGGCACAAAAGGCGAATCACCACCGTACTCTTCAGGCACCACCTGTTCCACGACCAGCTCTTGCTTGACGCGCTCAAAGTTGGCATCGGGCTTGTCAGCCTTCGTGATGGCCACCACGATAGGAACACCAGCCGCCTTGGCGTGCTTGATGGCTTCCTTGGTCTGGGGCATGACGCCGTCGTCGGCAGCCACCACCAGAATCACGATATCCGTGGCCTGCGCACCACGGGCACGCATGGCCGTGAAGGCCTCGTGGCCGGGGGTGTCGAGGAACGACACCATGCCGCGTGGGGTTTCCACGTGGTAGGCACCGATGTGCTGCGTGATGCCACCGGCTTCGCCCGCAGCCACCTTGGCACGGCGGATGTAGTCCAGCAGCGAGGTCTTGCCGTGGTCCACGTGGCCCATGACGGTCACCACAGGGGCACGCGACAGCAGTTCCACATTTTGCTGCGTCGAATCATCGTCGGTGAAGGCTTCTGGATCGTCCAGCGCCGCCACCACAGCCTTGTGGCCCAGTTCTTCCACCACGATCATGGCGGTGTCCTGGTCCAGCGGCTGGTTGATGGTGACCATCTGGCCCATCTTCATCAGCGCCTTGATCACTTCAGAGGCCTTGATCGACATCTTGTGCGCCAGCTCGGCCACCGTGATGGTCTCGGGCACATGCACTTCAATGATGCGGGCTTCCACCTGAACCGATTGGTGGTGGTCATCACGCTGGTCGCGGCTGTCGCCACGGCGGCCACGTGGGCCACCACGCCAGTTGTTGCGACCGACACCGCCGCTGCTGTCGCCACGGGTCTTGATTTCTTT